>NZ_PDZN01000004.1:0-328805 GCF_002735765.1 Janthinobacterium sp. BJB304 | reverse complement strand
AGCAGCCGCTCCTGGCGCAAGATATCAAAGAGTCCATCGCGTCCCAATTTGATTTTTGCACCGGAAAAGGCTGCACCGAGCAGGCTGTGCAGCTTGCGCGTGCCGATGCGTGGCTGGCGCAGGCGTATCGGCTGCACCAGCTTGACGACAGTTTGCGCCCTGTCCAGGCAATGTCGCTCGCGCTGACGGCGCTGGTAATACGCTTGGCGGCTGATGCCGACACAGCGGCAGGCCCGTTCGACGCTTAATCCTTCGACTTGCTTGCGCGCGATGACCTGCCCAAAGGCTTTTTTACCGGCACCCCGTATTCGTCACGCAGGACGTCGAGAACCGCCTCGAACAGCGCGGATTTCTGTTTTTCTTCCTTGAGCTGACGCTCCAGCTCCTTGATGCGCTGCTCTGGCGTCAGTGGCCTGGCTGGTGTGTCTGTCATGGTCGCTCTCCGTTGGCTTCGGCCCCTGGGATGCGTCCAATCCTGCAGGCCGTGTTTGCGACACCATACCAAAACTGTCGACCGACCCTGTATTCCGTAGCGCGTTTGCGCCTGCTTGTACGTCATCTCGCCTTTTTCAACCTGCTCGACAACGCTCAATTTAAAAGCCAGGCTGTAATCTCGCTGACTGCGTCGAAACCCTTGTTCCATCGGACACTCCTTCTCTGTAACGAAAAAGTGTCAACTTATTCCAGGACGGGTCAAGGCAATAAAAAAGGCTGCCCCGGTTTCCCGGGCCAGCCTTTTTTATGCGCGGCAGGTCCTGATGCCTGCCGCGAATGTAGCGCTTATTTCAACTGATCATTCAGCAGACCCAGGATCTTCTCGGCCACTGGCGAGGTATCGGGTTTTCCTTCGTTGCTGAGGACGCTGACCAAGCTGGTCGAGCCAGTGCCGGCCTTGACCAGGACGCGGTAGCGCTGCGCTTCCTTGTCCTTGTCGGACGACGAGCCCCAGCTGAACAGCTTCGAGAAGAAGCCATCTTTCTTGACCGCGTCCGGATCGACGTAACGCACGAAATACGTGCCTTGCGTGCGGTCGCGGTCTTCCACGGTGAAGCCGACGCGGTCCAGCGCCAGGCCGACACGGCGCCAGGCGCGGTCAAAACCTTCATCGACTTCGATGCCGCGCGTCTGGGTGGCGGCGTCGCCCACCAGCTTGGCGTGCTGCGGCTGCACGATGGCGGCATCGACGGCCGTCTTCGCTTGCGCATCGTCGCTGGCCGCGCCCAGGCGCGTCATCAGCTTGGCCAGGAATTGCGCTTCCAGGCCCGGATCGTTCGGGCGAGCGGTCCAGGTGGTGGTTTCCTTGTCGCGGCCGGTGACAACCTCTTCCACGCCGCGGTGGCTGATGTAGATCTCGGTCGAGCCGTCGGCCAGGCGCTCCACGCGGGTACGGAACTTGTCTTTTTCACCGGTCGAGTACAGCGAATCGAAGGCCTTGCCGATGGTGCTGCGGATAAAGTCCTGCGGCACCTTGGCGCGGTTTTCGTTCCACTCGGTTTCCATGATGCCAGCCGTCGGCTGGTCGACGGCAATGGTAAAGCCCGAATCTTCCCAGAATTGCTTGAGCTGCGGCCACAGCACTTCAGGCGACTGCTTGACGACCAGCCAGCGCTGGTTGCCCGCGCGCTCGACCTTCACGCCGCCTGCCGTGACCGGCACCACGCCGACCACGCCGTCGGCGCCCACGACGACCGGGGTACCGGCCGTGGCATTGCGCTGCGCGTTGTAGCCGGACGCCGTGGCCACGCCGTTTTTCGCATCCGGCAAGGAGTAGCGGTTGTCCTGCTGCAATTGCGTCAGGTCAGGCGGCACGTCCAGGGTGCCGGCTTTCTTGACCGACTTGTAGTCGACCTTGTCGCCGCCGACTACCGAACTGATCATGCCGCAGCCCGCGAGGCTGGCTGCGACGGCGCCGATGACGATGCCGCGGACGGCGATGGTGGCAGGCGCCGATTGGTTTTTCTTGCAATTAGTCATGTCGTAACTGGATAAGAAGCTAAGTAGCAGCTGGAATCAGGGAAGGTCCGGACTGGTCAAGTCCGGGCTTGAAGTTCGGCCTTAAGACAGGACGCCGGCGTCGCGCAAGGCATCGCGCACGGTGGCATGGCAATTTTCAGCCAGTGGCACCAGTGGCAAGCGTATGCCGGCAGGCATCAGGCCCATTTCGGCCATCGCCCATTTGACGGGCACCGGGTTGGGCTCGACAAACAATTTCTGGTGCAGAGGGAAAACTTTGTTATTGATGGCAATCGCCGTGGCACGCTCGCCCGCCATGGCCGCGACGCACAGTTCGTGCATGGCGCGCGGCGCGACGTTGGCCGTCACGGAAATGTTGCCGTGGCCGCCGCAGAACATCAGCGCCATGGCCGTCGGATCGTCGCCCGAGTACACGGCGAAGTCGGCCGGCACGAGGCGCAGCAGGTCGATGCCGCGGCCGATATTGCCGGTTGCATCTTTCACGCCGACGATATTCGGGATGGCGGACAGGCGCACGATGGTCTCGTTGCTCATGTCGGCAACCGTGCGACCAGGCACGTTGTACAGGATGACGGGGATATCGACGGCTTCGGCGATAGCCTTGAAGTGCTGGTACATGCCTTCCTGGGTAGGACGGTTGTAGTACGGCACCACTTGCAAGACAGCATCGGCGCCCGCTTCTTTAGCGTAACGCGTCAGTTTGATGGCCTCGGCCGTGGAGTTGCCTCCGGCACCGGCGATGATAGGAATGCGTCCCTTGGCATGTTCGACGGTCAACTGGATCAGTTCGCAGTGTTCCTCCACGCTGACTGTTGCCGATTCGCCCGTTGTGCCAACGATGACGATGCCGTCCGTACCCTCGGCGATATGCCAGTCGATCAGCTTGCGCAGACCTGGAAAGTCCAGACTGCCGTCTGCGTGCATCGGGGTGACGATTGCTACAATGCTGCCCTTGATCATAGTAAGTTTATAGCGCCGATAAATAAAACAACGATTGTAGCGGATAGCCCGCGCCTGTGGTGCATTCTGACATAGTATGGCCGCTCAAAACGTCGGCAGCAAGGCTGCCAACCGTGGAAAATCCGGCCGGACGGCACAAATTCGTTGCACCAGAGCAGCTTTTGGCTGTTCGACGCGCCCATCTTCATACGCTACCACACGCAAACCCTGCTGCACCGCCCAGGTCAGCATTTCGCCTTCCTTGAGCAGGAATTTCGGATTCGACGGCTTGCCGAACTGCTCATTACCCTCGGCAAACGTTTCATACAGCAGCACGCCATCGGGCGCCAGGCTGGCAATCATGGCTTCCAGCAACGGCCGGTGCAGATAATTGGTGACGACGATGCCGGCAAAGCGGCCAGGAGCGAAGGGCCACACGGCGCCCGGCGCCTCCAGGTCCACCAGCGAGGTGGTGATACCCGTGCCGGCCGCCTTTTCCAGCATTTCCGGATCATGGTCGAGCGCGAGCACCGGGTGGCCCAAGCTCACCAGATGGCGCGCATGGCGGCCTGCGCCGCAGGCCAGGTCCAGCACTTCGCCGCCCGGGATCAGGGGCGCCCAGCGGCGCAGCCAGCCGGAAATCGCTTCGGTTTCTATTGTTGGTTCAGTTACTTGCATCGGTACTTCCATCAGTTAATTGCTCTTTAGCACACATCAGCCCAGCAGCATACGCAGCGGCAAGGTCATCGCGTACAGGAGCTCCACCGCCTTCTGGAGCACGCCGCTCAACGCCAGGCCCAGGTAGCCTTTATAGCTCAGAAAAATCAGCAGAGCGAAGACGAACGGCGTATAGCGGTCAATGCTGGCGTACTTCCTCGACAGGCTGTTGGGCAGCATGCCGGCGACGATGCGCCCGCCATCGAGGGGCGGCACGGGTATCAGGTTAAAACAGAACATGACCACGTTGACCGCCACGCCAGCCAGGCTCACCTCGTCAAGGTAGCCGCGCATGGCAAAACCGGGCGATACCGTGCCCAGCAGGACATGCGCAATCATCCAGCCAAACGCCATGGCCAGGTTGGCCATCGGCCCTGCCAGCGCCACCCAGGCCATCTGTTTCTTCGGATTGCGCAGGCGGCTGAAATCGACGGGCACCGGCTTGGCATAGCCGAACGGCACGCCTATCGCCCAATACAGGGTCAAGGGCAGCAGGATCGTGCCGAAAAGATCGATATGCCGGATCGGATTAAGGCTCAGCCGGCCCTCGTTCGAAGCCGTCGGATCGCCAAAATACTTGGCCGTGTAGCCGTGCGCCGCTTCATGCAGGGAGATGGCAAACAGCACGGGCACCAGGTACACCGCGATCGTCTGCACCGTCACATTGATATCATTCATGGCGCCGATTTTAACAGAGGCGTCCACCGTCCTTGCTTATGTTGTCATTAAGAATAGGTGAAGAGCGGCGCCGGAACGGGTGCGCGATGCCTCGCTACAAACCCAGCACGGCCGGGTCGCCGCGTCCCACGCGCACCACTTCCGGCTCCGGCCCCGTCAGGTCGATCACGGTGCTGGGGCCGTGCGCGCAGACGCCGCCGTCGATGATCAGGTCGACCAGTTTTTCCAGCCGTTCGCGGATGGTGTCGGCATCCGTCAGGCTCTCTTCGTCGCCGGGCAGGGTCAATGTGGCGCCCAGCAGCGGCTGGCCCAGCTCTTCCAGCAGGCATTGCACGATGCGGTGCTGCGGCACGCGCAGGCCGATGGTCTTGCGCGAAGGATGGCTGAGGCGGCGCGGCACTTCCTTGGTCGCTTCCAGGATGAAGGTGTAGGCGCCCGGCGTGGCCGCCTTGAGCAGGCGGAACTGGCGGTTGTCGACTCTGGCATACACGCCCAGCTCGCTCAAGTCGCGGCACAGCAAGGTCAGATGGTGCTTTTCATCCACGCCACGGATGCGGCGCAGGCGCTCGACGGCGCCCTTGTCGTCGAGCTGGCACACCAGCGCGTAGCAGGAATCCGTGGGCAAGGCCACGACGCCGCCGGACTGGATGATCTGGGCCGCCTGCTTGATCAAACGCAATTGCGGATTCTCAGGGTGAATATGAAAAAATTGACTCATGTGTAAGCGTTCTGGCGAACCAGCTTGTTAAGTTAGCATTATTGTACGCCGCGCAGCGCGGCGATACGTTCTTCGATGGGCGGATGGGTGGCGAACAGCGCGCCCCAGCCGCCATTGCCGCCGCTGATGCCCAGCGCCTGCATCGATTGCGGCAGTTCGCCCGGCGGCACGCCGCCCAGGCGGGCCAGCGCATGCATCATTGGCGTGGGGCTGCCCAGCAGCTTGGCGGAACCGGCATCGGCGCGAAATTCGCGCTGGCGCGAGAACCAGGCCACGATGATGGAAGCGAGCAGGCCGAAGATCACTTCGCACACCATCACGGTCACAAAGTAACCGATGCCGCGCCCGCCGCCTTCGCGGTTGTTATTTTTCAACAGCACATTATCGACAAAGAAACCCACCACGCGGGCCATGAAGACGACGAAAGTGTTCACCACGCCCTGGATCAGGGTCAAGGTCACCATGTCGCCATTGGCAACGTGGGCGATCTCGTGGCCCAGCACGGCCTCGACTTCATCGCGGTTCATGCTTTGCAGCAAGCCTGTGGACACGGCCACCAGCGCCGAATTCTTGAAAGCGCCCGTGGCAAACGCATTCGCGTCGCCTTCGTACACGGCCACTTCCGGCATGGCGATGCCGGCCCGCTCGGACAGCGCGCGCACGGTATTGACCAGCCACAATTCCGTCGAGGACGTTGGGTTGTCGATCGCGCGCGCGCCCGTGCTCCACTTGGCCATCGGCTTGCTGATCAACAGGGAAAAGATGGACCCGGTGAAACCCACCACCAGCGAAAACACCAGCAGGCTGCCCAGGTTCAGGGTACTGCCGCGCGCCGGATTGCCCACGCCCAACAAGCTGAGGACGAGCGACAGCACCAGCATCACGGCCAGGTTGGTTGCGATAAAAAGGACGATACGTTTCATGGGCGATGGCTCCAGATGACTATGTATGACAAGAATAACGAAAAGATAAGTACGAACAGGCGCATTTTCAAGCAGCTATGGCGATACGCCAGCGCATCGGCAGCCAGGAAAATCGTCGCGAGCGGCAGTGATTTGTGGCCGAGAAGCGCAGCTGTACTTGAGTACAGCGAGCATCGCCGGCCGCAAAGCGCGCCGCGCAGCAGATTTGCCTGGCTGCAAGCTAGAACCAGTCGTGCCAGATCGGGGTCACGTTGGCAGGCAACGGCGGCAACATGGCAAAATCCACGCGCGATTCGCCCGGCGCATGGAAATCCGTGCCGCGCGAGGCGAGGAAGCCGTAGGCATTGGCCAGCTGCGCATATTCCGGATACTGGTCCGGACTGTGGCTGCCCGTGACGACTTCGATGGCCACGCCGCCGAGTTGCTTGAATTCATCGAACAGCACGCCTTGCGCCATGTCGCTGAAGCGGTAGCGGCCCGGATGGGCGATGACGGCCACGCCGCCCGCCCCGCGTATCCAGCCCACGGCTTCGGCCAGGGTGGCCCAGCGGTGCTCGACATAACCCGGCTTGCCTTCCGACAGGTATTTCTTGAACACGTCAGGGATATTCGCGCATTTGCCCGTTTCCACGATGTAGCGGGCAAAGTGCGTGCGCGACATCAGGTCCGGGTTGCCGACGAATTTCAAGGCCCCTTCATAGGCGTCGGGGATGCCAGCCAGGTCCAGCTGGCGGGCGATTTCCCGGCCGCGCGCATCGCGTCCCGAACGCGTCTGGTGCAAGCCCTGCACGAGGCCCGGGTTGTTTTCATCGACTTGCAAGCCCACGATGTGCACGGTTTCGCCGGCCCACGTGATCGAGATTTCCACGCCGGCCACGAAACGCATGCCCAGGTCCAGCGCGGCCGTGCGCGCGGCGGCGACGCCCGATACTTCATCGTGGTCCGTCAGCGCCCACACATCGACGCCCGCCTTGCGCGCGTGCGCAGCCACGGCGGCCGGTGACAGCACGCCGTCGGAGATATTCGAATGACAATGCAGGTCGACTTTAAGCATGTGAAAACAATACCCTGCACGGGCTCAGCATGGAAGAAGTTTTCATTGTACGCTGCTTGTCAAATCGCGCTGCGGCGTTCCAGACACACATCAGGCCAAAAATGCTTCCACCAGCCGCGCCAATGCCGCCGGTTGATCATGATGCAGCATGTGGCCCGCGTCCGCCATCATCTCGCAGCGCACATCCTTGATGCAGGCCAAACGCCGGTCGATCTCGATGCGCGCCTGTTCCTTGGGCCCCATCCATTGCCACATATTCGTGTCATCAGCCTCCACCCACAGCACGGGGGCCGTGATGCGGCGCCAGCAGGCCATCACTTCTTCCACCTGGTACAGGATGGGGTTGACGCGCTTGTGCTGCGGGTCGCCCAGAATGTCCCATTCGCCCGCTTCGTTCTGCGCCGACCAGTGTTCAGCCAGGAAGGCCGCGCGGTCGTCCGGCAGGCGCGGATTGGTCTTTTGCAGGCGCTCGGCCACGGCGCGCTGCGAAGGATAGCTGCGCATGGCGGGCGGCTCGCGCAATTCGGCTAGCCACTTGGCGTAGCGGCCCGGCGCCTGCTCCGGCTGCGTTGCCATCATGCCGAAGCCTTCCAGGTTGATGAAGCGGCTGATGCGTTCGGGCCGCACGCCCGCGTACAGGCCGGCCACGTTGGCGCCCATGCTGTGACCGAGCAGATTGACGGGTGCTTCCGGCGAATAGTGCAGCAGCATGGCGTCCAGGTCGGCCAGGTAGTCGGGGAACCAGTAGGTATCGGACTGCGTGTAGTCGCTCAGGCCAAAGCCGCGCCAGTCGGGGGCGATCACGTGCCAGTCGCCTTGCAACTCGTCGACGACGAACTGGAACGAGGCGGCCACGTCCATCCAGCCGTGCACCATGAACAGGATGGGCGCGCCTTCGCGGCCCCAGTGGCGCACATGCGTGCGGGCGCCGCGGATGTTGATGAATTCGGAACGGGAAAGTTTCATGGGTTTCATCTGATTGCCTGCCTTGAAAGTGGCGCAGATGGCGCCACATGCTGTGTCTGTAGATAGTGCGCATATAAAAGTACGACCGTTCGATAATTATACCGGATTGGCGGTCGGCGGCAGGACTTGTCCTGCAACAGCGTAAAATAGCGTACGCAACACAGTAAAACTTTCGCGTCCGGCCCTGCCCGGCGCTTCCACCACCGCCACAGGCTGACGATGACACTCTACCAATTGGGCGCCGATGCGCCGCAGATTGATGCTTCCGCTTTTGTTGCCGACACGGCCAACGTGATCGGCAAGGTGACCCTGGAAGCGAATACGTCCGTATGGTTCGGCGCCACGATTCGCGGCGACAACGAACGCATCACCGTGGGCGCCAACAGCAATGTGCAGGAAGGCGCCGTGCTGCATACGGACCCGGGCTACCCGCTGGACATCGGCCGGAACGTGACCATTGGCCACCAGGCAATGTTGCATGGATGCACGATCGGCGATGGCGCCCTGATCGGCATCCAGGCCGTGATCCTGAACGGCGCGAAGATCGGCAAAAACTGCCTGGTCGGCGCGGGCGCGCTGGTCACGGAAGGCAAGGAATTTCCCGACAATATGCTGATCATCGGCTCACCGGCGAAAGCCGTGCGGGCCCTGACGGCAGACGATATCACCAGGCTACAAGGCAACGCCGTGAACTATGTGCAGCGCGGCCAGCTATTTAATACGCAACTCAAGAAGATTGGATAAGAGAATGACGACTGAAACCACGGGCGCCGTCAGCGCAGCCGTTAGCGGCCAGGATACCCTGCAAAAATTTATTTTCGACAATGCCGCCGTGCGCGGCCAGTTCATCGACGTATCGACCACCTGGCAGGAAGTGGTGTCGCGCCACGCCTACCCCACGGCCGTGAAGAAAGTGCTGGGCGAAATGGTGGCCGCCGCCGCCCTGCTGTCGGCCAACCTGAAATTCAACGGCTCCATCATCATGCAAATCCACGGTGACGGTCCCGTGCGCCTGATGGTGGTCGAATGCGATTCCGACCTTCGCCTGCGCGCCACGGCCAAGCTGGACCCGGACGCCGCCATTCCCGACGTGGCCACGGTGCCGCAATTGCTCAACGCCACGGGCAAGGGCCGCTTCATCATCACCCTGGACCCGGCCGACAAGGTGCCTGGCCAGCAACCGTACCAGGGCATCGTGCCGCTGGACGGCGACGACATGGCCACCGTGATCGAAAACTACATGTTGCGTTCGGAACAGCTCGACACCCGTCTGTGGCTGGCCACGGACGACACCGTCTCGCGCGGCCTGCTGCTGCAAAAGCTGCCGCACCATGGCGGCAAGGCCGAGGCGACGCCCGTGTCGGAAGAAGATGCGCTCGACACGTGGAACCGCGCCGTGATGCTGGCGTCGACCCTGAAAGAGACGGAAATCCTGTCGACGGACATCGATACCCTGATGCAACGCTTGTTCTGGGAAGAGACGATCCGCGTCTTCGACCCGCTGCACCCGAGCTTCCATTGCAGCTGCACGCGCGAAAAAGTGGGCAATATGCTCAAGATGCTGGGCGAGGAAGAAGTCAACAGCACCCTGGAAGAAGTGGGGCAAGTGGGCGTGAACTGCGATTTCTGCGGCCAGCATTACGAATTCGACAAGGTCGATTGCGCGCAGCTGTTCATCACCGATGCGCCGGCCGAGGTCTTGATTCCGCCAGCCGCCAGCATCAACTAAGCATTACAGTTTCGCAATGAATCTGCCGCGCCGCCCTTGAGGCGGCGCAATTGTTTCCACTGTCATCGTTCCGTCATCAGTTCGTCATCAGCCCGTCACGCGCCGCCGTTACGCTGCGCAGCTTGTATTACTTCCCACTCTCCACAGGCTGATGATGACCACCCACTTGACGCTGGCCCTGCGCCGCCATTCCTTCCACGTTTTGCTGGGCGCCTGCGCCGCGGGCTTCTCCCTGCCGGCGCTGGCGCAAACGGCCGTGGCCGCCGCCGTGGCATCCGCCACTACCGACATGGCAGCCGCTGCCGCCCCGGCTGCCGACGACAACGCACCGATGGCCACCGTGGAGATTTCCTCGCGCAAGACGCGCTCCTCGGTTTCCCTGAGCAAGAATGAAATCCAGAAAGTCCTGCCCGGCACGAATCCCCTGAAAGCCCTGCAAACCTTGCCAGGCGTCAGCTTCCAGACGGCCGATCCTTGGGGCAACAACGAGCAAAACCTGTCGCTGTTCGTGCATGGCTTTTCCGGTCAGCAACTCGGCTACACCATGGATGGCGTGCCGCTGGGCGACCAGCAGTACGGCAACTACAACGGCCTGTCGCCGCAGCGCGCCGTCATCAGCGAAAACGTGCGCAGCGTCGTGCTGTCCTCGGGTGCGGGCGACCTGGCGACGGCCTCGACCAGCAACCTGGGCGGCACCATCGAGACGTATTCCAGCGATCCGCTGGCCACGCAAGGCGCCAGCGTGCAGCAAACGGTGGGCAGCCACCGCACCTCGCGCACATTTGCCCGCTACGACACGGGCGTTTTCGGCGACGGCAGCAGCGCCTATTTTTCCATCCTGCACCACGAAGCGCGCGCCTGGGATTTCGATGCGCGCCAGGGCGGCGACCAGTTCAATGCCAAATACGTCAACCGCAGCGAGGCGGGCAAGCTGACCCTGTTCTTCAATTACTCGGACAAGATCGAGCCGAACGAAGACAGCACCGTGCACGTGGCAGGCGAAACGAGCGCACCGTACACGCGCCCCTTCCTGTACCCCGACTTCAAGGCGGCCCTGAATTACCTGTCGCCCACGGGCGCGACGCCTGCCGCCGACGGCAACAATTACCGCAATTACTACAGCGATGCGCAGCGCACCGATTACCTGGCCTACGCCAAGTTCGACGCAAACTTGTCCGAAGGCATGACATGGTCCAACCAGGTGTATTACCACAAGGATGACGGCGCCGGCGTGGTGGCCGGCCCCATCGGCGTGGCCGGCTTGCCGGGCCTGTTCAGCGTGTACTACCCGAAACAGAACCTGAAACAGGTGTTCGGCAACTCGGGCTACGCCGTGCGCACCACGGAATACGACATCAAGCGCGGCGGCTTCATTTCCACCCTGCGCAAGGAGCTCGGCGAGCACCAGCTGGAAGCGGGCCTGTGGCTGGAACAGAACCGCTCGTCCGCCTACCGCCGCTGGTATGCGCTGGACGTCAACAACCCCACCTCGCCGTATGACCGCCCCAGCAATCCCTTGATCACGCAGTACGGCAGCGAGATCGACAACAAGGTGGTGCAGCTGCATTTGCAGGATGAATGGCGCATCCGCCCCGATATCGCCCTGCAGGCCGGCTTCAAGTCCAGCCTGCAGTTTGCCGACGGTCAATTCCCCGTGCAGCCAGCGCTGGGCGCCATCGCGGGCGGCTCGACGGCCTTGCCGGTCGGCACCATCAACACGAAAAAATGGTTCCTGCCGCAAGTGGGCGCGCGCTGGGACTTCACGCCGCAAGACCAGCTGTACTTCAATATCCAGAAAAACATGCGCCAGTTCGTCACCTACGGCGGCGGCGGCGCCTCGCCATGGAGCTTGTCGAGCCAGGCCGCGTTTGATTTGTTCAAGCGCGACGCCAAGCCGGAAACGGCGCTCACCTATGAAGTGGGCGTGCGCGGCAGCCATCCGCTGAACCTGGGTGCCATCACGGCCATCGATGGCCAGGTCAATGTATATCACGTCGACTTCAGCAACCGTTTGCTGCAGATCAGCCCCACGCCCGTGATTTCGTCCATCATCGGCGGCAACCCCGTGCTGGCCAACGTGGGCAGCGTGCGCACGGACGGCATCGATATCGCGGGCACCGTGCACTTTGGTAACAATTTTTCGTTCTACAATGCCCTGTCGTACAACCGCTCGCAGTACGCGGACAATTACAACAATGGCGCCGCGCTGGTCTTGACCGCTGGCAAGAACGTGCCCGGCTCGCCGGAATGGCTGAACAAGTTCGTGGCTTCGGCCACGTTTGGCGATATCGAAGTGCAACTGACGGGAGACTATGTGGGCAAGCGCTACGCGACGTACACCAACGATTTGTCCGTCCCCAGCTATTTCCTGATGGGCCTGGGCGTGTCGGGCAAGCTGCCGGCCATGGCCGGCTGGCTGAAAAACCCGCGCTGGCGCGTGAACGTCAGCAACCTGGCCAACCGCGAAGGATCGCTGAACGTGGTCGTGGGCGCGGCCGACAAGACGTACAACACCTTCCCGATTGCCCCACGCCAGGGCTTCCTGACCTTGACGGCGGACTTCTGATGCGCTCACCCATCCTCCCGCAACGGCACTTTTCGCGCCGCAACTTCGTCCAGGCGGCCGTGGGCGGCCTGGCCCTGGCGGCAGCACCGGGCTTTGCCGCCGGCCTGCTGGCCACGCCCCCGAGCCGTCCGCTCGTGTTCGCCCACCGGGGCGCCAGCGCCCTGCGCCCCGAGCATACCTTGGCGTCGTACGCCAAGGCCATCCTCGATGGCGCCGACTACGTCGAGCCGGACCTGGTGGCCACGCGCGACGGCATCCTCGTGGCGCGCCACGAAAGCAATTTGATCGACACCACCGACGTGGCGCGCCGGCCCGAGTTTGCCAGCCGGCGCGGCAAGAAGATGGTCGATGGCGAATGGCACGAAGGCTGGTTCGTCGACGACTTCACCCTGGCGGAACTGAAAACCCTGCGCGCCATCGAACGCTTGCCCAAAGTACGCACAGGCAACACCTTGTACGATGGACAATTCCAGATCCCCACATGGGAAGAAATCATCGATTTTGTTGCAGCGCAATCTGCCGCCAGCGGCCGCGTCATCGGCCTCGTGCCGGAGCTGAAAAGCTCCACGTATTTCCGCGATGCGGGCCTGGCGCTGGAAGACCGTTTCCTGTCGACCATGCTGGCGCACGAATACACGCGCCGCGCGCCGATCGAGATCCAGTCCTTCGAAGTGGCAAATTTGAAGTACTTGCGCGAGAAGCTGGGACGGCGCGCCAACGTGCGCCTGATGCAGCTGGTGGTGGGCGGCGACGTGCGCCCGATGGATGTCGTCAAGGCGGGTGGAAAGCTGACGTTTGGACAAATGACCACGTCGGCAGGCTTGCGCGACATCGCCGCCTACGCGGACGTGGTGGCGCCGCCCACGCGTGGCGTCATCGCACTGGGCGCCGACCAGCGCCTGGCAAAACCCTCGTCCATCGTCGACGATGCGCACCAGGCGGGCTTGCTGCTGCACACGTGGACCTTCCGCCCGGAAAACCGTTTCCTGGCGGCCGACTTCCGCGATGGCAATGGCGAGAATGCGCGCAACGAAGCCGGTTCCGTGGCGGAAATGCGGCGTTACATCGAGACGGGACTGGACGGCTTTTTCAGCGACGATCCCGGTTTGGGACGCATCGCCGCCGGATAAACATTTGGTAACAAATTCTTTTTCAGGGCGTGGCCGGCGGCTACGCCCTTATTATTCGTTTCTTGAATTTCTGAAATTGGAATTTGAAATTAGACATATATCGCCAACTCCATTATTGTGCAATGCAACAACAGACCATTCATGGAGGGCATATGTCCACTTTTACCAACACCTACAGCAACGACAACGACAACTACTTCAGCAACCTGGGCCGCGCCACGCGCGCCTTCCTGGGCGCCCTGCTCGCTTCCAAGCCGTACAGCGAACTGGCGCAGAAGGAAGTCATCGCCACCGCGACGACCAGCGCCGACGACGAGCGCTATGTACGCCCAAGCAAGCGCGATTTCGCCCTGCTGAACTCGGAAGCGAACCGCTACGAAAAGCTGATGCCGAATCTGGCAGCCGAACTGCGTTTCCTCGCGTCGCGCGGCTAACTCAATACTCTGAAAGGATTTTTATATGATGTTTCTCGAAACCGCACTGATCGCCGTAGCCGTCGTCGTTACCGGCATCCATTTCTACCTGATCTCGACCGGCAAGGCCCGTTTCTGATCAGCAAGCAACAAGGCAGTCGTGTATAGCAGTAGAAAGTAAGAAGTACCAGGTACTAATACAGCTGTGATATGTCAGCCTGGCAATCGGTCCAGGCTGGCAAGCGGGAAATGTGTATGACTTAGTGCGGCGCGGCAGCGTCCACCGGTGTTTCCAGCAGTGGCGGGGTTTGTCCCTTGCGCACGATCTGCACGAAAATCTCATTCTGTTTGACCATACCCAGCTCATAGCGGGCACGCTCCTCGACGGCGCCCGTACCATCTTTCAGGTCGCGCACTTCGGATTCGAGCTTGGCGTTGCGCGCCTTCAATTCCATATTCTTTTTATTCGCCACCGCCACCTGGGCTTCCATGTCGGCAACGCGCAGCCAGCCGCCTTTACCCAGCCAGAGGGGAAATTGGATCAGCAGCAGCAGGGCTGCCAGGGCAAGCGTAATCAGGCGCATGGGGTAGTCGGTTAACAAACCGGCCGGATATCTCCGGCCGGCCAGTGGGTTTTACATCAGCTTACTTCAGATTATAGAACGCATCGCGGCCAGGGTAGCTGGCGATGTCGCCCAGGTCTTCCTCGATACGCAGCAGCTGGTTGTACTTGGCCATGCGGTCCGAACGCGACATCGAGCCGGTCTTGATCTGCAGGGCGTTCGTGGCAACGGCGATATCGGCGATGGTCGAATCTTCCGTTTCGCCCGAGCGGTGCGAAATGACGGCCGTGTAGCCGGCGCGCTTGGCCATTTCGATGGCGGCGAAGGTTTCCGTCAGCGTGCCGATCTGGTTGATCTTGATCAGGATCGAGTTGGCGATGCCTTTCGAGATGCCTTCTTTCAGGATCTTGGTGTTGGTGACATACAGGTCGTCGCCGACCAGCTGCACTTTCTTGCCCAGTTCCTGGGTGAGGATCGCCCAGCCGTCCCAGTCGCCTTCGTGCATCGCGTCTTCGATCGAGATGATCGGGTACTTGTCGCACCAGGTCGCCAGCAGGTTGGTGAACTCGGTGGCCGTCAGGCTCAGGCCTTCGCCTTCCATTTCGTACTTGCCGTTCTTGTAGAACTCGGACGCGGCGCAATCGAGGCCGATGGCGATCTGCGTGCCTGGCTCGTAGCCCGCTTCTTCGATGGCCTGGATGATCAGCTTGATGGCTTCTTCATGGTTGGCCAAGGATGGCGCGAAACCGCCTTCGTCGCCCACGTTGGTATTCAGGCCCTTCTTGTGCAGGATCTTTTTCAGCGTGTGGAACACTTCCGCGCCGTAGCGAACGGCTTCCTTGAACGATGGGGCGCCCACGGGAATGATCATGAATTCCTGGATGTCCAGGTTGTTGTCGGCGTGCGCGCCGCCGTTGATGACGTTCATCATCGGCACTGGCATCTGCATGGCGCCCGAACCGCCGAAATAGCGGTACAGCGGCAAGCCCGCTTCTTCGGCGGCAGCCTTGGCGACGGCCATCGAGACGGCCAGGATGGCGTTGGCGCCCAGGCGCGATTTGTTTTCCGTACCGTCCAGGTCGATCAGGGTACGGTCCAGGAAAGCCTGCTCATTGGCGTCCAGGCCCATGATGGCTTCGGAGATTTCGGTATTGATGTTTTCGCATGCTTGCAGCACACCCTTGCCGAAGTAGCGCTTGGCGTCGCCATCGCGCAATTCCACGGCTTCGCGCGAACCGGTCGAGGCACCCGACGGCACGGCCGCACGGCCCATCACGCCCGATTCCAGCAACACATCGCATTCGACGGTCGGGTTACCGCGCGAGTCCAGGATTTCGCGACCGATAATATCAACAATAGCACTCATGTCATTCTCCAAAGTTAAGCGTAACAGGGGCTGCACACTGCGTTCTGATGCGCAATTGCACAAAGGGGGCAAAGAAACTCCCGGCGGGAACCATCTGGCCGGGAGCTGTCTTACGGGTAATACTGTCGTAATCGACCGCGTT
Source organism: Janthinobacterium sp. BJB304 (assembly GCF_002735765.1). Classification (NCBI taxonomy): domain Bacteria; kingdom Pseudomonadati; phylum Pseudomonadota; class Betaproteobacteria; order Burkholderiales; family Oxalobacteraceae; genus Janthinobacterium; species Janthinobacterium sp. BJB304. The sequence continues at coordinate 312,927 of NZ_PDZN01000004.1, read as the reverse complement.
ATTGCGCAGCGGCGTTGGCTTCTTTGTGCGCCAGCGCTGCCTTGATGAACGAGGTAAACAACGGATGGCCGGTGCGTGGCGTCGACTTGAACTCGGGATGGTATTGCACGCCCATATACCATGGGTGGGCATTTTCACCCGTGCGTGGCAATTCCATGATTTCGCACAAATCTTCGCTTGGCGTGCGGGCCGACACGATCAGGCCAGCCGCTTCGACACGGGCCAGGTAGTGATTATTGGCTTCGTAGCGATGGCGGTGACGCTCGGTCACCACGCTGCCGTAGATCTCGGCGGCGAGGGTGCCCGGATTGACGGCGCAGGTCTGCGCGCCCAGGCGCATGGTACCGCCCAGGTCCGAGTTTTCATCGCGCAACTCGACTTTACCATCGTGGTTTTGCCACTCATTGATCAGTGCAACAACAGGTTGATCCGTATCAAGGTCGAACTCGGTCGAATTCGCGTTCGGCATGCCTGCCTTGTTGCGCGCGTATTCGATCAGGGCCACTTGCATGCCCAGGCAGATGCCCAGGTAAGGGATCTTGTTTTCGCGGGCGAACTGGGCCGCCTTGATCTTGCCTTCCACGCCGCGCTTGCCGAAGCCGCCCGGTACCAGGATGGCATCGTACTTGCCCAGGTTGTCGCAACCCGTCGTTTCGATTTCTTCCGAATCGATGTACTCGATGTTGACGCGGCTTTCCGTGTGGATGCCGGCGTGGCGCAGCGCTTCGATCAGCGACTTGTACGACTCGGTCAGCTCGACATACTTGCCGACCATGCCGACGGTCACTTCCGCCTTCGGGTGCTCCATCGTGTAGATCAGCTTGCTCCAGATCGACAGGTCGGCCGGTGCGGGATCGAGATCCAGCGCATCGCAGATGATCTTGTCGAGGCCCTGGTCGTGCAGCATTTGCGGCACTTTGTAGATGGTGTCGACGTCCCACACGGAAATGACGGCGTCTTCCTCGATGTTCGAGAACAGCGAGATTTTCGCCCGCTCGTCTTCCGGGATGGCGCGGTCGGCGCGGCACAGCAAGGCGTTGGGCAAGATGCCGATTTCGCGCAGCTTTTGCACCGAGTGCTGGGTCGGCTTGGTCTTCAGTTCACCGGCCGAGGCGATGTAAGGCACCAGGGTCAGGTGGACGAAGGCCGTGTTCTTGCGGCCGGCGCGCAGGCTCAGCTGACGCGCCGCTTCCAGGAATGGCAACGATTCGATATCGCCGACGGTGCCGCCGATTTCGCACAGGGCCACGTCGTAGCCTTCGGCGCCACGGCGGATGTAGTCCTGGATTTCATTGGTGATATGCGGAATCACCTGCACGGTCTTGCCCAGATACTCGCCCCGGCGTTCCTTGCGGATCACCGATTCATAGATCTGGCCAGTGGTGAAGTTATTCACCTTTTTCATGCGGGTGGAGATGAAGCGCTCGTAGTGACCGAGGTCGAGGTCGGTTTCGGCCCCGTCGTCGGTGACGAATACTTCACCGTGTTGCATAGGGCTCATCGTGCCAGGATCGACGTTGATGTACGGGTCGAGCTTGAGCATGGTGACTTTAAGGCCGCGCGATTCGAGGATCGCGGCGAGGGAGGCGGCGGCAATCCCTTTTCCAAGGGAGGACACAACGCCACCAGTGACGAAGACAAATTTGGTCATTGCAGATGGTGCCGAACGGCACGTGCGGGAAATTGAAATTATACACTAAAGCCCGCCTGCGTCGCCCCCCGCGCGCGGAAATTTGCGCCAAATACCGACTATCCCTCCCCCTCCTGCTGTCTACGCACAACAAAATTACCCGATAGCAAGAATTGAAATATTTCCAATTCCATACTTTGTGTGGGCGAGCGAACAGACCCTGCCGCGCCCTGGCGGCAGACTGGGATTTTTCAACAGGAGGTCACCATGAGCTACGAAGAACGCGACGCCTACGGCATGTATGTCAACCGCGGCCACAAAGGCCCCGGCCCTGAACTGATGGGTGCCGACACCCTGATCGGCGACCATGTGCACAACGCCAAGGATGAACACCTGGGCGAAATCAAGGAAATCATGATCGACATGCGCAGCGGCAAGATCGCTTATGCCGTCATGTCGCACGGCGGTGTCTTCACCATCGGCGAAAAACTGTTCGCCGTGCCCTGGGAAGCGCTGCTGCTCGACACCGTCAACAAGCGCTTCACCCTGAACGTCGACAAGGAACGCATCGAAAACGCGCCCGGCTTCGATACCGATAACTGGCCGAACATGGCGGACAGCGCCTGGGCGACGTCGATCCATAGTTACTATGGCACCACTCCACGCGAGTATTAATTAACCCCTAAGCGGAGGGCTGGGGTACACCTTAAAACCGGTACTCCAGCCCCGCCACATACGTCCTGCCCCGCGCCGTGCTCAGCGGCGTGTTGTCCTGCGACTGCGACGGCATCGAGTTCAGGCGGTTCAGCGCTTCCGAAAAATCCTTGTTCATGGCGTTCTGCACGGACAGGCGCAGGAACAGGTTTTTCGACACCTGGTAACTCGCATACAAGTCGATCACGGCCGGTATCTTCGGATTGTCGGCCTTCAGCACTTCACCCGTTGCTTCATCGGTTTCGTTGTCCGGCGACAGGCGGCGGTTCGAACCCGTGTGCTTGAGGATCGCGCCCACTTCCAGTTTGTTATCCAGCAGGCGCGTGCCCACGTCGAGGTTGTAATACACGCTGGGCAGCTCGCTGATGTCGGCTGCGCCGAACCAGGCGCTGGCGATCGAGGTGGGCTGGCGCGTCGTTTCGCGCGTGTACGACAGGCGCGCATACGCCGGTCCCAGATGATATTGCGCTTCCAGTTCCCATCCGCGCGAATACACGGGCGTGGCCGAGTTGATGTAGATATACATATTGGTCATGTAGTCATCGACATTCTGCCAATCATTGGCAAGCACTTCCGCGATATTGCACTTGCGCCCGCGGTCGCACACGAGGAAGGACTGGCTGGTGATATAGCCATCGATCTTGCTCTTGAAATACAGCGCCTTGAAATTCAGCACATCATTCTTGCTCAGCAAGCCATGCAGGCTGGAATTGAAGCCCAGCTGATAGGTCGTCGCTTTCTCGCCCTTCAGAAACGGGTTCATCGAAGCCCCGCCGTCATTCGAGAAAAACACTTCCTGCGGATTCGGCCCGCGCATGGTGCGCTCGGCGCTGGCAAACGGCTGGAACCACGGCGTCACTTGCGCGGAAACGAGCAGCGAAGGGTTGATGCCGTGTTCTTTCAGCGCAATATTGCTCGCCCCCTGCGGGAAACACTGCACGCGCGGATCGCAGGCGGGCTTGTGGCCGGTCAAATCAAAGTGCGTGGTGTTCAGGCCCGCATTGACCTGAACCATGCCGCGGTTGTATTGCAGGCCCGCGTACAGACTGCTGATCTTTTGCACGCCCTCGGGGCCGAAGGTATTATTTTCAATCGATTGCTGGTTCGCATCCGGGTTGTCCGGATCGTCGACGAGGCTTTCCACGTGCTTGCTGTACTTGTTGCGCATCAGCTTGCCGCCCACCGTCACCAGCGCATCGCCGCCGGCCAGCTTGAAGCTGCTCGTGTTGTTGATGTCGATGGCATCGGCGCGGTTGGCCGCATTCGTGTTGATGAAATTGGTCAACGCTTCAGGCATATATTTCTGGTTACCACGGCTGCTGCTGGCCACCACATTGAGGTCGATCAATTCCGAAAACGGCGTGTAGTGATATTTGACGTAGTAGTCATTGCTGCGGATATCGCGGCGCGTAAACGTGCTGCGGTAGTCGCGCGCCGACAGCTCCAGGGCGTGGAAGTCGCTCAATGTGAGATCCAGCTTGAGCAGCTGCGACTTGGGCTTTTGCTTGTAATAGCGGTTGTAGCCGAAACCGAATTCCTCGCTGTTGACGCCTTTCGCATTCTTGTAGTTGTTGCCGATAACACTCGCGCTGGTGGCCGCCATAAAGCCTACGCTGCCGCCATCGAAGGCAGGGTTTTTCATGGCCACGGCCAGCATGGCGCTGCGCCCCACGCCGTTATTCCCTGTCGACATCTTCGTGCGCGCGCCCACCTTTTCGCCGGCGAAGACCACGTCATCGACGCCGATGGTGCGGAAGTTGGCGCTGCCGGCCAGTGCATTGACGCCGTCGCCGCCGACGACATTGCCGCGTGACACATCCACGCCGATAATGAAGTTCGGGTCGATCAGGGCGCCGAACTGGCTGCTGGGCACGCCGCCGTGCGACACGGACGACGGTGCGCTGCCATAGTAATTCTGGCTCACGCCATCGACCATCATGTTGACGCGCCCCAGGCCCGACAGGCCACGGATGTTGACGCTGACGGCGCCCTGCGCCGGATCGATCTGGGTAAACGTGCCCGGCATGCTGCGCACGATCTGGTCCACGGGTTGCAAGCGCGTGTCCGCGCCGCGCGCGCTGACGGCGCCCGGCTTTTCCAGCGCCTGCTGTTCCGCCGGAACCGTTTCACCCGATACATTCAGCGGCGAAAACACGACCTTGCCGTCGCTACTCTCTTGCGCCCATGCCTGCTGCGCCAGCAACGCCATGCAGACGCCCACGGCTCGTGTCATTGTCTTGATATGCATACACCCTCGATTTGTTATGGTTGGATTTTTAATGAATACAATCGGCATCCTCATGCCTTGTCCTGCCCTGGCTCCAGCTTGAACGAGACGGGCAAGGTGACGGTCACCGTGCCCTGGTGTAAGACCTTGTCGGGCGGCGCCGGCAGCGGCTGCGCGCGCTGCAGCACTTGCAGCGCTTCGCGGTCGAGCAGCACCGTGCCCGATGAAGTGACCAGTTCGCTGGCCAGCAGCTTGCCGTCGCGGTCCACCTGGAAGCGTACCCAGGCGGCGCCGGCCCGCTTGCGCTGGCGCGCGTCGCCCGGATAGCGTTTGAAATGGGCCAGATGGCTGAGCACCCGGCTTTGCCAGCTGGCGGGCGCTGCGCTGGCGGGCGGCGTGTCGCTGTCGAACGGCGCCGCCTGCGGACCGCGCACCGAACTTGGCGCCGGCGTGGCGCTGCTGCTGGCCTGCGCTTGCATGGACGCTTCCCTGGCGGCATCCTTGCCGGGATCTGGCGACGGACTGGCTTCTGCCTTCGCTTCTTTTTCGGCCGCGACGATTTTCGGCGCGGCGGCGCGCGCCAGCACGGGCAGCGCTTGCTGCCTGGTCGTACTCTTTTTCGGTTGGGCTGCGCTGGACGAGGCCGACTGGCGCGCCCCTGCCGCTGCTGCCTGTTGCGTCTCCGGCGACATCGCTTGCGCGGCAAATACGACCATCACGCTGGCGGGCGGCTGCGCGGGCGCGACGGCGACGGGCTGCCAGGCCGCACACAGCAGCAGCGACAGTGCGGTAGCCGCCACCAGCGACGTGGCGATGCCCCAGCTCAATACCGGACGGGGATTCACCCTTCCTCCCGGCCCACCAGGCCCACTTTCAGATAGCCGGCCTGGCGCAGGGCATCCATCACGCCCAGCACGTCTTCATACGCGGCTTGCTTGTCGGCCTGGAAAAACAGCGTGCGCTGGCGGTCGCCGCCCGTCTGTGCATCGAGCAGGCTGCCCAGCTGCCCGCGCGCCACGGGCGACTCGCCCAGGTACAGGCTGTGGTCGGCTTTCAGGGAAACGAACACCGGTTTTTCGGGGCGCGGCTCGGGCTTGGCCGTGGCGGCCGGCAAGTCGATCTTCAGGTCGACGGTGGCCAGCGGCGAGACCACCATGAAGATGATCAAGAGCACCAGCATCACGTCGATGAAGGGCGTGACATTGATCTCACTCAATTCCGGCATGTCGGCCGTGTCGTCGTCCTGCGATGGGAAAAGGCTGGCCATGGCTCAGGCCTGCTGGCGCACGTCGAGGTCGCGGCTCAGCATCAGCAGCACTTGCGCGGAAGCGGCCCGCAGCTGCGCCTTGTACTGATTGATGCCACGGCTCAAGACGTTGTAGATGACGACGGCGGGTATCGCCGCCACCAGGCCCAGCGCTGTCGCCAGCAAGGCTTCCGCGATACCGGGCGCGACGGTCGCCAGATTCGTGCTCTGGCTGACGGCGATGCCGATAAAGCTGTTCATGATGCCCCACACGGTGCCGAACAGGCCGACGAACGGCGCCACGGCGCCGATGCTGGCCAGTAAACCGATGCCTTGCGTCATGCTGCGTACCTTGTGCGCGATCAATTGCTCCTGGCGAAACCCGGCCCGCTCCTTCAGGGCCGCCGCCGGCGCGCTGGCATGCGACAGACTCAGTTCCTGCTGCACCTCGGCCAGCAGCTGCTGCGCCAGCGAATTGCTGCCTGCGCCCTCTACTTTGACGGCCGCGTCCGGCAAGGACGTTGCCGTCTTCAGCATGGCGACGGCTTGCGCCGCCGCGCGCCGCGCTTGCAGCAAGCTGGCACCCTTCACCAGCAAGACCACCCAGGTGGCCAGCGCGCCGAGCAGCAAGCCGATGAGCACGCTTTTGACGATCTGGTCGGCGGCGAAGAACATGCCCAGCGGCGACATATCGTGCGGTAAGGCGGACGCTTGCGCCGTGGCATGGAACAGGGAAAGAAACACGCCGCCGGCGGCGGCTTTGATACAGAGGATACGCATGGGAGCTTCAACAGGTAACAGGCATGGCTGCGCCAACGGCGCGCACGCGCATGCAAAAAAATCGGAAAAACTACCTGGCTGCTGCGAAGAAGCTTGCTGGGGAGGAGTGCCGGGCTGAACGCCCGGCGGAGTTACAACGAATTACTTGGCGCTGGCGACGGCGGGTGCCGCCACCGGCGTGTACCACACAAAATCCGCCTGCGGCGCCAGCACCGTGGCGCCCTGCTGCGCCAGTACCAGTACCAGCGGCGCGGGGCCGCCCGTCAAGTCCTGCACATGCAGCGGCACGCCCAGGTCCTTGTGCGCATGGTAGGCGCCGGCGATCAGCACGGCGGGCGGGGGCGCGGCCAGCAGGCGCTCGGCCATGCGGCGGTCGCGCTGCTGCTGCACCGACAGCATGGCGGCCAGGCGCGGCGCATCGATCTGGTTGTCGTGCATGACGCGGATGATATCTTTAAGTTTGTCATGCACCTTGCCATCGTTGGCCAGATTCGAATGCTTGCCCTGCACGGCCGGCTGGTCGACAAACAGTTGCTTGATTTCGCTGCGGTCCAGGTTGGCCGACCAGACGGGATACGGCGCGCGCATCACGGTCATGACCAGGTCGCCATATTGCGCCCACTTCCAGCTCGGCTGCCAGGCCAGCAGCTCGGCCACGTGTTCGGGGCGCACGACGGGGTCCGTCTGCAGCCACGGCTTGACCTTGTCCACCTTGGCTTGCTGGTCCGGGTTCAGCATTTCCAGCAACACGCTGCCTTGCGGGCGCTGCCCCTGCAATTGCAGCAACAGCCACTGCTCGATCCGGTGGTGGCTGAGCTGGTCATGCTGCTCGCCCACGATGACCCTCGGGGCGGCGGCCAGCTGGGCCAGCAATTGCTCGGCAGTCAAGCGCTGGCCGCTGCGCAGGTCGACGATCTCGCCCAGCTGGCGCACGTCTTGCACAGTAGCGGATGCCGCAGTCGTGGTACTCAGCGGAGCGACGCTGCTGCATGCGCTCAGCGCCAGCACGCAGACGGGCAGGACGGCGGCGAGGGACAGGGGGAATTTCATGGCATGGCCTTTCGGGTGGAAGCATGCATTGCAAAATAACTACTGGCGGGCATTTTAATGGAAATGATTCTCATTTACAACCAATGCACGGCGCGCCATGCGGATTTTTTTACAAGCGGCAAAAAATTAACTGGCGCTTCAGTGAAATCCCCGGACGCGGAGTAGAATAAAAAAAACGGAGGACTTGCGTGAATCAAACTGACCAGTTGGCGGTACTGAAAAAACCGCTGCCCGAATCTCTTGCTGCCGTACTTTCCCTGATCTTTGCCGACCGCTTTTCCATGACGCAAGCCATGCGTGAACACCATGGCCGCGACGAGTCGAGCTATCCCCCCATGCTGCCCGATGCCGTCATCTTCGCCCATTCCACCGAGGAAGTGGCGGCCGCCGTCAAGCTGTGCAGCGCGCACGACGTGCCCGTCATCGCCTACGGCAGCGGCACTTCGCTCGAAGGCCATGTGCTGGCACTGCATGGCGGCGTGACGATTGATCTGTCGCAAATGAATCACATGGTCGCCGTGCACAATGAAGACTTGACGGCCACCGTGCAGGCGGGCGTGACACGCAAGCAGTTGAACGAGGACATCCGCGACACGGGCCTGTTCTTCCCCATCGACCCGGGTGCGAATGCCTCGCTGGGCGGCATGGCGGCCACGCGCGCCTCGGGCACGAACGCCGTGCGTTACGGCACCATGCGCGAAAACGTGCTGGCCCTGACGGTAGTGACGGCCGATGGCCGCATCATCAAGACGGGGACCAGGGCGAAAAAATCGTCGGCCGGCTACGACCTGACGCGTTTATTTGTCGGCAGCGAAGGGACTCTGGGCATCATCACGGAAGTGACCGTGAAACTGTATCCGCTGCCGGAAGCGATCTCGGCGGCCGTGTGTTCGTTCCCCGGCACGGGCGAGGCCGTCAGCGCCGTGATCCAGACCATCCAGATGGGTATTCCCGTGGCCAGGGTCGAGTTTCTCGATGAAAATGGCGTCAAGGCCATCAATGCCTACGACAAGATGGCCTTGCCGGAAAAACCCTTGCTGCTGTTTGAATTCCACGGCACGCCAGCCAGTGTGGCCGAGCAGGCGCAGCTGGTGCAAGCCATCACGGCGGAGCACGGCGCCAGCGATTTCGAGTGGGCCAGCCGCCCCGAAGAGCGCTCGCGCCTGTGGGCCGCGCGCCACAACGCGTATTTCGCCCTGCTGCAGATGCGGCCGGGCAGCCGCGCCATTTCCACCGACTGCTGCGTGCCGATTTCGCGCCTGGCCGAATGCATCCTCGCCACCAAGGCCGATTGCGAGGCGCAGGGCCTCGTCTACGCCATCATCGGCCACGTGGGCGACGGCAATTTCCACGTGCAGATGCTGGTCGACCCCGACGACCCGGCCGACATCGCGCGCGCCGAAAAGGTCAACAGCGACATGGTCACGCGCGCCATCGGCATGGACGGCACGTGCACGGGCGAGCATGGCGTGGGCATGCACAAGATGGCTTTCCTGGTGGAAGAACATGGCGAGGGCGCCATCGACACCATGCGCGCCCTCAAGCACGCGCTCGACCCGAAGAACATCATGAATCCGGGGAAGATTGTCAGATGGTAGGTCGCTCCCTTCGGGATCGGCATTTTTCCCACTGGGAAAAATGCCCCCGCCGGGTACGACCCCAGTCCTTGCCGTTGGGTTATTTTTATAAATCCATGCGCATCGGCACGAAAGCGATGCCGCCCGTTTCCACCTTCGGCCCTGTGGCGACAAAGCCCAGGCTTTGATACAGGGGCAAGGCGTAGGCCGAGGAATTGACGGTAAACGCCGTCACGCCGCCCCTGGCCAGCGACGCGTCGCGGGCTGCCTGCCACAAACAGCGCGCCATGCCGCGCCGGTGCAGGGCGCGCGGCACGAACATGTGGAACAGATGCGTGTTGTCGCGCATGGCCACCACGCCGGCCAGTACGCCGTCGATATGCGCGAGCTGGTAGGCGTAATTGGGCAGCGACAGATAGCCTTCGATGGCGGGCTGGCGGCAGTTCTCGATGAACTTTTCCGCCCCCGCGCCGTCCGGGTGCAGGGTCAAAAAGGGCATCAAGTCGTCGATTAGGGCGACGATAGCGGGCGCGTCGGCGACCAGGGCGGGACGCAGTGTCGGTTCGGGTAATGTTGTCATATTCAAATAATGCCATGCCCTCCTCCCCGCCGGCAACTCTCAACAAAAATCGCGGCTGCTGGTCCGCAAGCGCCCCAGCAAATGCGACATATCGACCAGGTGCTTGGCCACCAGGTTGCGCACGATGCCCTCCCTTTGCCACACGCCATACACGCCCAGCAGCGGCGCGCTCAGCACTTCGCGCCGCTGGCTTTCCACCAGGTCGGGCCAGACGATGACGTTGACGGTGCCCGTCTCGTCTTCCAGGGTCATGAAGATCACCCCCTTGGCCGTGCCCGGACGCTGGCGCACGGTGACGATGCCGCAGGCGCGCGCCACTTGCCCGCTCGTGTACGTCATCAGTGTGGACGCCGGCATGAAGCGCTGTTCCAGCAATTGTTTGCGCAGCAGCGCCAGCGGATGGCGGCCCAGAGTAAGGCCTTGTGCACGGTAGTCGCTGACGATGCTCTCGCCTTCCGTCGGCGCGGCCAGCACGGGCAAATCTTCCTCTTGCGTGGTATCGCGCAGCAAGTCCCTGTCGGGCACGGCGCCGGCCGCCTGCCACAGGGCTTCGCGCCGGTGCCCGGCCAGCGCATGCAGCGCGTTGCCGGCAGCGAGCACCTGCAAGTCATGGCGGTCCAGGCCGCCACGCCGGGCCAGGTCGGCCACATCGACGAAGGCGGCGATGGCACGCGCATCCTCGATGCGCCGGGCGGCCTCCGCGCGCATGCCGAACAGGCTGTTCAAGCCCAGGCGCACGGCCGGTGCATCACGCTGCCCGCCCTGCCCTGCCGGCGCTTCCAGCGCCGCCTCCCAGCCGCTGACGGCCACGTCGACGGGCAGCACCTGCACGCCATGGCGGCGCGCATCCTGCACCAGTTGCGAGGGACTGTAAAAACCCATGGGCTGGCTGTTGAGCAAGGCGCACAGAAAGGCAGCCGGTTCGTGGCATTTCAGCCAGGAACTGGCGTAGGTCAGCAGCGCGAAACTGGCCGCGTGCGACTCGGGAAAGCCGTATTCGCCAAAGCCCTCGATCTGACTGAAGATGGCCTCCGCGAACTCCCGTTTATACGCATTTTTGACCATCGTTTCGACGATGCGTTCCTTGTAATTGTTCATGCCGCCCTTGCGTTTCCAGGCCGCCATGGCGCGCCGCAGCTCATCGGCCTCGCCGGGCGTGAAATCGGCCGCGATGATGGCCACCTGCATCACTTGCTCCTGGAAAATCGGGATGCCCAGGGTGCGCCCCAGCGCCTTGTCCAGGCCCTTCGGATACTCGACCGGCTCTTTCTGCTGGCGCCGCTGCAGATACGGATGCACCATGCCGCCCTGGATGGGCCCGGGGCGCACCAGCGCCACCTCGATGACGAGGTCGTAGAATTCTCGGGGCCGCAGCCGGGGCAGCATGCTCATCTGCGCGCGCGACTCGATCTGGAATACGCCGATGGTGTCCGCCTGGCACATCATGTCGTAGGTGGCGGGGTCTTCGGCGGGAATATCCTGCAGGCGAAATTCCTCGCCGCGCCGCCCACTGACCAGTTCCAGGGCGCGGCGCAGGGCCGACAGCATGCCCAGCGCCAGCACGTCGACCTTCATCAAGCCCAGTTCTTCCAGGTCGTTCTTGTCCCACTCGATGACGCTGCGTTCGGCCATGGTCGCGTTTTCAATCGGCACCAGGCGCGACAGCTTTTCCTGAGCGATGACAAAGCCGCCCGGATGCTGCGACAGATGGCGGGGAAAGCCCAGCAGCTGCTGCGCCAGGCCCGCCCACTGCTGCGACAATTCCGCTTCCGGGTCCAGCCCGCATTCGGCCAGGCGCTCCAGCAGATCGCGCTTGCCGTCGAACCAGCGATGCGCCTTGGCCACTTTTTCCACGATGACCAGATCGATTCCCAGCGCCCGCCCGCTGTCGCGCAAGGCACTCTTCGGCCGGTAGCTGATCACCACGGCGGCCAGCGCGGCCCGTTCGCGCCCATATTTTCCGTAGATATATTGAATCACCTCTTCGCGCCGCTGGTGCTCGAAATCGACGTCGATGTCGGGCGGCTCGTTGCGCTCGCGCGACATGAAGCGCCCGACCAGGCAATTGCCGCGCGCCGGGTCCACTTCCGTGATGTGCAGGCAATAGCAGACGGCCGAATTAGCGGCCGAACCCCGGCCCTGGCACAGGATGTTTTGCGAGCGCGCAAAGCGCACGATGTCGTAGACGGTCAAAAAATACGCTTCGTAGGAAAGATCCCGGATCAGCTCCAGCTCCTGCTCGATCTGTTCCTGCACGTTCGCCGGGATACCGAGCGGAAAGCGCAGGCGCGCGCCCGCATACGTTTCCTCGCGCAGATACGTCGCCGGCGTGTGGCCGTGCGGCACCAACTCGTCGGGATAGTCATAGCGCAAGCTGTCGAGGGAAAATGTGCACAGTTTGGCGATGCGCACGGTTTCCGCCAACGCTTGCGGCGGATACACATTGGCCAGGCGCAAGCGCGCGCGCAGATGCTGTTCCGCATTTTGCGCCAGCGCATAGCCGCACTCGCCCACGGGTTTGCCCAAGCGAATTGCGCACAGCGTGTCGAGCAGGGGCTTGCGCGACCGCACGTGCATGCACACATGGCCGACGGCCGCCACGGGCAAGCCCAGCGCCTGCGCCGCCTCCTGCACGGCGCTGCGATGGGCGTCATCCTGCGCCCGCTGCAGCAGGTTCAGGCCGATCCAGCTGCGCTCGCGGCCAAAGGTGGATACCATCCACTCTCCCTGCGCGCGCACGGTTTCCGCCTCGACCGCATAGCCGGGCAGCAAGATCATCAGACAGCCGGGCAAGCCCCGCAAATGGGCAAACTCCGCCGCAGGCGCGGTGAAATCATCGGACGTCAGCAGATAGCGCCCCTTGGCCGCCCGCGTGCGCGCCATGGTGATCAGTTCCGACAGATTGCCGTAACCATCGATATCGCGCACCAGGGCCAGCAGGGACGGCCCCGGACTGCCGTCGGCCTGCGTCAAATGAAAATGCGCGCCGATAATCAGGGGAAAACCGGCCCGTTTGGCCACCGCATGGGCGCGCACGACGCCGGCCAGCGAACACTCGTCCGTGATGGCCAGCGCCTTGTAACCAAGCTGCACTGCGCGCGCCACCAGCTCTTCCGCATGCGAGGCGCCATGCAGGAAGCTGAAATTGCTCAGGCAGTACAACTCAGCATACTCGGGTAAGACGGCGCCCCACATGATCTACCTCAATACTGTATATAAACACAGTATAATATACTCATCCTGAGTCAAGTAGCCGGTTTCAGCCGGATAGTGTTCATTTTGATGGGCGCACGGAGCGTCTGCCGGCCCGCGCTAGGCTTTGGCCTGTCGCATGACAGGCCACATTGATAGTCCGGCAAATCAGTTAGCAACTATGCGAAACTCCGTCGCTGTGGCTACGGGGCGAACTTGATTGCGCTCCCGTTTCAATTCCACGATGCCGTAATTGGACATTGTTTTCAATGTGCGCGACAGGTTGCTCGGTTTACGACCCGTTGTTTCAGCCAAGGCCGAGATGGATTCCGGTTGCGTTTCCAGAATCACGTGCAACAACGCCCGGTTTTCGTCGCTCAGGACTTCCGCCAGCGATTTGATCGAAGTGAACCAGACCTTGGGCTCATCCGCCTTCGGTTTATATATGCCGCGAGCGATGGCGAGCACGCGTTCGCGGATTTTCTCTTGCGGCATGATGCCAATAAAAATCGGTTTCATTGCTTTTTTATCTCCAGCAAAATGCGGTCCACGTCAGCAAAGAAATCATTGATGAGATGCTGCGCATCCTTGAATTCGTATGGCACTCCCTGATCTGACGGATGCCGGTGTTTATGGTCGAATGCCACGATACGTCCCGCATATTTGAATTTCTTTGGCGGCTTTACCATGTGCGCATTGTCGTAACCGAGGATGCGTTTGCCATACGGTTCGTGCAGCGTCAGCGAGTAGCGTATGCCGTGAGGAATCTCATCCGACACTTCCGTCCGCCTGGCTTCTATCTTGATCCAATAACCGCCATCCTGGTCGAGGATGGAACCATCCAGGTCCAGCAATGTGTCAATGGCAGGATCGGTCCTCATGCGGGAAGTATATCATCTGCTGATATGTCACTTCCACGAAAGCGTCAATAGGCGCAGCCTTTGACTCCATCCAGCCAAGACATCGCGGAGCTTTGCACTTATTTTCGTTTATGCTGATGTTTTATCTTGCCCATCGACCGCCATGATCATTCACTTATTAAAATGTTTCGGCGCCGCACCCGGTGGCGGCAATGCGGCGCTGGTCGTGGAAAACGACGGCAGCAGCGAAACGGCGCGCCAGACCTTCGCGCGCGAACGCCAGGTCAGCGCCTGCGTCTTCCTCGACCGGCAGGCGGACGGTGCCATCGTGCTCGACTATTTTTATCCGCACACGCGCAGCCCCCTGTGCCTGCACGCTACCCTGGCCGCCGCGCATGTGCTGCTGACGGCGCCCGGCGCCCCGGCAACCTTGACGGTGAGCACGGCCATGCGCGGGCAAGCCTTGCAACTGGCGCGCCGCGCGGAAGGATTCTTCATCGGCCTGGCGCCGCAGCCGGCACCGGTCGTCATGCTGGAAAAATATGTGCCGTCGGAACTGATGGGCCAGCACATGCACTTGCTGTCGCCGCCCGTGATCGCGTCCGTCGGCAGCCCGAAGCTGCTGCTGGAAGTGGCCGACCGCACCACCCTCCGCGCACTGCGGCCGAACCTGGAACTGATCGCCGACTGGAGCGCCCTGCATCAGGTCAGCGGCTGCTATGCGTATTGCCGCACGGGCGAGCATGAATATGAAGGGCGCAACTTCAACCACCGCGATCCGGCGCTGGAAGACAGCGCCACGGGCGTGGCGGCGGGCGCGCTGTCAGCGCACCGACAACAGTCGCTGCGCCTGCATCAGGGCTACGTGACGCAGCAGCCGTGTCTGATCGAGGTGCAATACAGCACGCAGGCAATCTGGGTGGGCGGCATGGTGCAACGCAGCACCTGAACGGGGCATCACGCACCAGTACAAGGCAAGCCCGGCAGCGGCCAAAAGAGAATCAACCAGGAAACAACAGTTACAGCAAATTTGTAATAACAAAACAAAGTATCGCTGGTGAATGCTGAAATGATGGCACTAGAATCAAGTCACGAATCTTGCTCATCAGCCACTTGGAGATACTGCGTGCCGACCCTCACCACCTTGCGTAAAGCCATCCTCATCAGCCTGTACGGCAGCGCCGCCCTGGCCGCCGTCAGTCCCGCCGCCATGGCCCAGAGCACGGAAGCGGCCGCCACGGACGGTCCCGTGCAAACGGTCAGTGTGGTCGGCTCGCGCCGGGTCGCCAGCTCCGCCACCGATACCATGGTGCCCGTCGATATCATCCCCATTTCCCGGGTGGCCGAGCAAGGCGGCCAGTTTGATCTGGCGCAATCGCTGCAATACATTTCGCCCTCGTTCAACTCCACTCGCCAGACGGGCGCCGACGGGGCCGACCTGATCGATTCGGCCGCCCTGCGCGGCCTCGGCTCCGACCAGACCCTGGTGCTGGTGAATGGCAAGCGGCGCCACACGACGGCCCTGGTCAACCTGTTCGGTGCGCGCAACCGCGGCAACACGGGCACGGACATGAATGCGATTCCTTTGCTGGCGATCAAGAACGTGCAAGTGCTGCGCGACGGCGCGGCCGCCCAGTACGGCTCGGACGCCATTGCCGGCGTGATCGACATCGAACTGAAGAAAAGCCTGGGCTGCGAAGCGGTGGCCGGCTACAGCCAGTACTCGGAAGGCGACGGCAAGAATTACATGACCTCCGCCTACTGCGGCATCGCGCTGGGCGACAAGGGCACGCTTGCCATCACGGGCGAATACCTGGACCGGGGCCGCTCGAACCGGGCCGACGCGGACAGCATGCGCATCATCGGCGACACCAAGTCCAAGAACAAGACCCTGTACGTCAATGGCGACTACGCCACCAGCGGCACGGGCAAGCTGTACTTCACGGCCGGCGCGCAGACGCGCGACGCGTCCAGCGCCGCGTTCGGCCGGGGCGGCATCGGCAGCGACGACATTCCATCGCGCAATTCGGCCGCCATGTACCCGGACGGTTTCGTACCGTTCATTAACGGCAAGATCGACGACCAGTACGCCACCATCGGCCACCGCAGCCAGATCGGCGAATGGCATGCGGACCTTTCGCAAACCTATGGCTACAACAAGATGCGCTACGACATCAGCCATACCCTGAACGCCTCGATCGCCAACCTCGACCTGATGAATGGCGGCAAGGGCGTCAGCGCCAGCAACTTTGACGCGGGTGGCTTCTCGTTCCAGCAGCTGACCAGCAACGCCGATTTCAGCCGCTACTACGACACGGTACTGAGCGGCATGAACGTGGCCTTCGGCGCCGAATACCGCAGCGAAGAATACAAGATCATGGCCGGCGAGCCGAACTCCTACATCGATGCCGACGGCGTGGGCGTGGGCGGCAATGCGGGCAGCCAGGGCTTTCCCGGCTTCCAGCCCGGCGACGCCACCAAGGCCAAGCGCCACAGCATCGCCGCGTATGGCGACGTGGAACTGGACTGGACGGAACGCCTGAAAACCCAGGCCGCCCTGCGCTACGAAAAATTCAGCGATTTCGGCTCCACCGTGACGGGCAAGCTGGCCGCCAGCTATAAAGTGGCGCCCAACGTGCTGCTGCGTGGCTCGGCCAGCACGGGCTTCCGCGCGCCATCGTTGCAACAAGTGTATTTCTCGTCCACCTTCACCGACTTCATCGGCGGCGTGCCTACCGACGTGGTGCTGGCGCCGAACGGTGGCACCGTCGCCAATGCGGCCGGTATTCCCAAGCTGAAAGAGGAAAAATCCACCAGTTTTACGTTCGGCACCACCTGGACGCCGACGCAAGCCATTTCCGTGACGGCCGACTTGTACAATATCAAGATCAAGGACCGCATCGTGCTGTCGGGCCGCTTCAATGCCGACAACTACCCGGACCTGGCCGCGCGCCTGGCCCTGCTGGGCGTGGGCGAAGCGCAATTCTTCGTCAACTCCATCGACACGCGCACGCGTGGCCTGGACCTGACGGCCTCGCACAAGGGAGAATTCGCCGGCAACCGCCTGAACACCTTCCTGGCCTTGAATTTGAGCAAAACGGAAGTGACGAAAGTCAAGACGCCCGCCTCGCTGACGGGCTTCGAGGATGTCTTGCTGTCCGAACGCGAACGCCTGTTCATCGAACAGGGCGGCCCCCGTTCGAAAGCCACCCTGGGCTTCGACTACATCACGGGCAAGCTGGAGTCGGACCTGCGCATCATTTATTTTGGCCCGCAAACCCTGGGCACCTTCAGCGGCACGGCCGAGGGCGTACCGAACGCCCGCTACGCGGCCAAGACCTCGGCCGACCTGAGCTTCACCTACAGCATCAATAAAAATACCAAGCTGACCTTTGGCGGCAACAACATCTTCAACGTCAAGCCCACGACGCAAAACGCGGACGAGACGGACAACGGCTTCAAATACGACAGCGTGCAATTCGGCCTGAACGGCGCCTCGTATTTCGGCCGGCTGTGGGTGAAGTTCTGATCGCCGTGTCCACCTGAAGAAACAGCGGCTGCGCCGGCATGGGCAGCCGCTGTTTTTTTAGGCTCTGTCCCCGACAAATAGGGGAACTCAAGGAATCGTCCCCAGCCCCGGCTGTCTGACTGTACATATCAGACAAACGGGAGCCATCCATGCAGCCAGCCGAATGGAAAACCTTCATCGCCCAGTTCGCCGCACTGAACCGTCGCCAGCGTTTGGCGAGCACTGCTCTGCTGCGCGGGGCAGGATCGCAGAACGCCGCCGTGGCACTGGTCGAAAGCGTGGCCCGGCAGCGGTTACACTGTCCCGCCTGCAACAGCAGCCATGCGCACCGGCACGGTCATGCGCATGGACTGCAGCGCTACCGTTGCGTGCCGTGCGGGCGCACCTTCAATGCGCTCACCGGCACGCCGCTGGCCCGCTTGCGCCACAAGACCTTGTGGCTCGACTACGCCGACTGCCTGCTCGCATCGGCTTCCGTGCGCAAGGCGGCAAGCCAGCTGGGAGTGCACCGCAACACCGCTTTTCGCTGGCGCCACCGGTTTTTAAGCCTGGCCAAGACGGACCGGCCCCATTGCCTGCATGGCATCGCCGAAGCGGACGAGCTGTATGTGCTGGAGTCAGAAAAGGGCGCGCGGCATCTGACGCGTCCGGCGCGCCGCCGTGGCGGTCATGCCCACAAGCGCGGCATTTCCAGTGAACAAGTCTGCATCCTGGTGGCGCGCGACCGCACGGGACAAACCCGCGATTTCGTCGCGGGAAAAGGGGCGCTGAGCAAGGCGCAGCTGCATGCTTGCCTGCCGCCGGTGATCGATAAGGACATCTTGCTGGTCACCGACGGCCACGCTGCCTATCGCGCCTTCGCGCGTGAAGCGGGCATCAGCCACCAGGCCGTCAATGTGCGTGCCGGCATCCGCGTGCAGGGCGCCGCCCACGTGCAGAACGTCAACGCGTATCACAGCCGCCTGCGGGCATGGTTACGCCCCTTTCACGGCGTGGCGACGCGCTACCTGCCGAATTACCTGGGCTGGCGCTGGATACTGGACGCCGGGCGCATCCGCTCCTCAGAAACATTATTGAAGGCAACACTGGGAGAGTTCCCACATTTGACGGTGACATAGCTTTTTTTATGTCGGCATCACCATTCAATGCTCATCGCCTGCATAGATCCACATGGGTTCTGTTTTCCCGGCGCGCACGAAGCCCACGGATTCGTAGAACGCGATGGCCTTGCCGTCCGCTGTCAGCATTTGTTGGTGAAACCCCGAGTATTTTTCCAGCATCGCCGCCATCATCCTCCTGCCGACACCCTGGCCTTGCGCCATCGGATCGACGAGCATATGCGGGAAGTAGACAACCAGATATCCATCGGAAATGGCATTGCCGATGCCAATCAGTTTGCCATCTGTGCGGGCCGTCACCAGGCTGTGGGAATTGCGCAGCGCGGCCATCAGTTCTTGCGGTTTTTCTGCGGACGACCAGTTATTGGCCTTGTAGATGGCAATCACTTCTTGCTCAGTGATCACATCATTCATGGAAATTTGCATAGGCATGACCTCTTGTATTCTTATTGTGGACGCTGACCTTCGCCATGGGAAGGACTAAGCGTTTCGACAACATCCCCATCTATTGTATCGATCAACGCCCCGGTTTCTCCAGCTTGCGCACGAATGCACTTTTCCGCCCGTCCCACAGGCATTTCCGGCACCGGCCTGCCTCAAACACGTGCTCACACCCTGGCAAGCCATAAATGACCGAGGCGCATTCCGGACACAAGCTGGCCATGCTGCCGGCATCATCACGGTATCGGCTGCCACATTCGTCGCAAGTTTTCACAGTTCATAGACTCCCATGCTCCAGTACCGGCTGCCTTGCCTGTTGCGGGCAAGCCAACCCAATGCTTGCAACTCCTTGCCGATCAGGCGATTCATGATGCCATGCCCGACCAGCAGCACAGGCCCCTGGGCCGCAAGCGCAACAAGGCGCTCGGCGGCAGCCCTGGCGCGCAGCCCGGTGATCGTGAGCGAGTCCGACCCGCGCGCATAACCGAACAGCCAGAGCAGGCGAAAAATCACTGCCCAGGTTTCAGGCGGCAAACGAGGTGCTTTCCAGAGCGCAAAGGGCAGCGCGGCTTCACAGAAAATCGCCTCTTGCATGAAAGGTAAATCACCCAGTGCCCTGGCCGACGAACCTGCCCTCGATGCCGTGCTTGCCACGATGGTCGACGCGGAGAGCGCCGCCACTGCACACTGTGCAGGAATATCGTTCTCTTTGATCAGCGATTGATTGTAGCGTTCAATCCACTGTCCCATATGTATCGGCGCTATCCAGCGCCCCTTGGCGAGCCGGGGCTCGCCGTGACGCATCAGTGTTATTCGCATATTCAATCCGGTCGCCTCGCACATTTATCTGTCCGCCTCATTGCCACGGCCAGCACGGCCACGGTGAACAATCTTTGCCCTGCGGCGGAAAGCACGGATAATAGCGCCTAACTCATAAGCACAGTATTGGATTACCTCATGGAAATTAAAGTCAACTTTCTCGACAAGCTGCGTCTCGAAGCCAAGTTCGACGATTTTACGGTCATCGCCGACCAGCCCATCCGCTACAAGGGCGATGGCTCGGCGCCTGGCCCGTTCGATTACTTTTTGGCATCGTCGGCACTGTGCGCCGCGTACTTCGTGAAGTTGTATTGCGATACGCGCAATATTTCCACGGAAAATATCCGTCTGTCGCAAAACAATATCGTCGATCCGGAAAACCGTTATCAGCAGATTTTCAAGATCCAGGTCGAGCTGCCGGCCGATATCTCGGCCAAGGACCGCCAGGGCATCCTGCGCTCGATCGACCGTTGCACGGTGAAAAAAGTGGTGCAGACGGGCCCCGAGTTCGTCATTGAAGAAGTCGAAAACCTGGACGCCGATGCCCAGGCCTTGCTGGCCCTGAATCCGGCGCCGGGCGCGAATACCTATATCGTCGGCAAGGATTTGCCGCTGGAACAGACCATCGCCAATATGTCGGGCCTGCTGGCGGGCCTGGGCATCAAGATTGAAATCGCCTCGTGGCGCAACATCATTCCGAATGTCTGGTCGCTGCATATCCGCGATGCACATTCGCCCATGTGTTTCACCAACGGCAAGGGCGCGACCAAGGAAAGCGCGCTGGCGTCGGCCCTGGGCGAGTATATCGAGCGCCTCAGCAACAACCATTTCTACGCCGGTTCGTTCTGGGGCGAGGACATCGCCAACGCGGATTTTGTCCATTACCAGAACGAGCGCTGGTTCAAGCCGGGCCGCAAGGATGCGCTGCCGAAGGAGATTCTCGATGCATACTGCCTCGACATCTACGATGCCGATGGCGAGCTGCGCGGCTCGCACCTGGTCGACACCAATTCCGGCAATGCCGAGCGCGGCATCTGCTCGCTGCCATACGTGCGCCAGTCCGACGGCGAGACCGTGTATTTCCCGTCGAACCTGATCGAAAACCTGTATGTCAGCAATGGCATGAGCGCCGGCAATACTTTGGTCGAAGCCCAGGTGCAATGTCTGTCTGAAATTTTCGAACGGGCCGTCAAGCGCGAAATCATCGAAGGCGAGATCGCCCTGCCCGACGTGCCGCAGGAAGTGCTGGCGAAATACCCGGGCATCCTGGCGGGCATACAGGGGCTGGAAGAACAGGGTTTCCCCGTGCTGGTGAAAGATGCGTCGCTGGGCGGCGTGTACCCGGTGATGTGCGTCACCCTGATGAACCCGCGCACGGGCGGCGTGTTTGCCTCGTTCGGCGCGCACCCTAGCCTGGAAGTGGCGCTCGAGCGCAGCCTGACGGAATTGCTGCAGGGCCGCAGTTTCGAAGGCTTGAACGACTTGCCGCAGCCGACGTTTGCCAGCGAAGCCGTCACCGAGCCGAACAACTTCGTCGAACACTTCATCGATTCGAGCGGCATCGTCTCGTGGCGCTTTTTCAGCGCCAAGGCCGATTACGATTTTGTCGAATGGGATTTTTCCGGCCACGGCGAGAACTCGAATGCCGAGGAAGCGGCGACCCTGTTCGGCATCCTCGCCGACATGGGCAAGGAAGTGTACACGGCCGTGTATGACCAGCTGGGCGCCACCGCCTGCCGCATCCTCGTGCCCGGTTATTCCGAGGTGTATCCGGTCGAAGATTTGATCTGGGACAACACCAACAAGGCGCTGCTGTTCCGCGCCGACATCCTGAACCTGCATAAGCTGGACGATGCCAGCCTGGAAGACTTGCTCGACCGGCTGGAAAACAGCGAGCTCGACGAGTACGGCGACATCGCCACCCTGATCGGCATCGAGTTTGACGAAAACACGGTGTGGGGCCAGCTGACGACCCTGGAATTGAAGCTGCTGATTCATCTCGCCTTGCAGCAATTCGAGGAAGCGAAGGAATTGGTGGAAACCTTCCTGCAGTACAACGACAACACGCTCGAGCGCAAGCTGTTCTATCAAGCCTTGAACGTGGTGCTGGAAGTGGAACTCGATGACGAGCTGGAGCTGGACGACTACGTCGTCAATTTCCGCCGCATGTTTGGCAAGGAACGCATGGACGCGGTGCTGGGCTCGGTAGATGGCAGCGTGCGTTTCTTCGGCCTGACCCCGACCAGCATGCAGCTGGAAGGCCTCGACAGGCATCAGCGCCTGATCGACAGCTTCAAGAAACTGCACGCGGCGCGCGCCAGGGCGGCTGCCGCCTGACCCAGGAGCGATACCATGGCCGCACTGGAATTCTGGTTTGATTTCGGCAGCAACTACAGCTACCTGAGCGCCATGCGCATCGAAGCGCTGGCGCGCGAAAAGCAGGTCCATGTGATCTGGAAACCCTTCCTGCTGGGCGTCGTCTTCAAGGCGCTGGGCTGGGAGACGTCGCCCTTCGTCCTGCAAAAAATCAAGGGCGACTACACGTGGCGCGACATGGCGCGCCAGTGCGCAAAGTACGGCTTTCCATGGCGGCAACCGAGCGCATTCCCCCGCACGGCCCTGCTGCCCATGCGCGTGGCGCTGATCGGCGCGGACCAGGGCTGGATTGCGCCCTTTGCGCGCAGCATGATGACGATGAATTTTGCCGCGGACCGCGATATCGACAATATCGCGGCCGTCAGCGAGGCTTTGCAGGAACTGGGCCTCGATGCACACGCCATCCTGGCGCTGGCTTTGACACAGGACAACAAGCTGCGCCTGCGCCGCCAGACCGAGCAGGCACAAGCGCTGAACCTGTTCGGCGCCCCCAGCTTCCTCAGCGGCGGCGAACTCTTCTGGGGCAACGACCGGCTCGACGATGCGCTGGCGCATGCCGCCGCCCGCCCCTGACGAGCATCAGCCGGCCAGCGCCGCGATTTCCTTCTGCATGTTTTCAATGGCCCGTTCGTTGTACTGGTCGGCAAAGTATGCATCGCCGAACAGCTGGCCCGCCTGCGCCTTGCCGCACAAATGCTGCAGCGCCAGGCTCCGCTGCTCGTTGAAGCGCGCGGGGTCCACGTGCGCGTATTCGCGGCCGATGGCTTGCGTGTAGGCCTGGTACACCTCGTCATCCTGCCCCAGGATGGCCAGGTCGGCGCTGAGCATGGCATCCTTCAGCGCGTGGCTGATGCCCGGTCCCTGGAAATGATCGGTGACGCGTATCAATTGCGCCACATCAAGGTTGTCGCCCGCATCGAGGCCGCTGGCCAGCCACAGCTGGGCGCTCGCCTCTTCGCTGGAATACAGGGCATCGTCATCGTGGCTGTAGACGGCGTCGTGGAACCAGAACGCTTTCTTGACCAGCGCGCTGTCGCGCTTGGGCGCATAGGTATTGTCTGCCCACACGCGGATTTCGGACAGGCCGTGCACCAGGTGGTCGAGATTGTGATAGTGGCGGTCCGCGCCGCCATACGCCTGCGGCCCCGTCAGGTGGGCGAACCAGTGATCCGCCAGCGCGATGTCCGCTTGCGAGGCAGTCGTGTAATTCCACAGCGCTTCCCACTCCTTGCGCAGGCAGTCGAGTATCCACGCCTGGTAGGCCGGGCCGGGGACGAATTTCTTCATGGTCCAGTTCCAGCCCACGGGGCCTTCCAGCGCCTTGACGAAGCTGGAGCTGACGGAGCCGAGGTCGCGCGGCGGCATGACGAAGATCGTCTTGGCGCCCTGCAGCACGTCCACATTCGTTTGCTGGATCAGGTTTTCATAGTCGAAATCGGCCGTCGTGCGGATGCCGCGGATCAGGTAGTCGCAGCCGTGTTTTTTCGCCGCGCGCGCCGTGTAGTCGCCCTTGACGATAACCACCTGCACATTGTCCCAGCCGCACTCGCGCGCGCTCTGCTCGATGATGCGCTTGCGGTCTTCGGCCGGGAACTGCGGCTTCTTGGCGGGGTTTTGCGACAGGAACACGATCACCTCGTCGGCGAGCGAACGCGCTTCGCCGATCACCCACATGTGGCCGTTGGTGATGGGGTCGAGGGTTCCTGAAAATCCGATTCTCTGCATGCTGCGCTCCGTGGTCTGGTTCTGCTTGTTTCGCAGACAATATAGGGCCACGGCGCGCGCGTCAATGCAACATGCCAAAGATCATGATCAAAACGCTCATTTCACGGCTTGCGGGAATTCTACGCGCACGCACAGGCCGCCCAGGCGCTCGGATTTGTCGAGCACCAGGCGCGCGCCATGGCGCTCGGCGATGGCCTTGATGATGGCCAGCCCCAGGCCGCTGCCGTTGGCGTCCGTGCCAGGCACGCGGTAGAAGCGGCTGAAGACGCGCTCGCGCTCCTCGGACGGGATGCCGGGGCCGCTGTCTTCCACCGATAACGTCACGCCGACGGGGCTGGCGCGCAGGTCGATGTCGACGGTGCCGCCCTGCGGCGTGTACTTGATGGCGTTGTCGACCAGATTGCGCAACATGATGTTGAGCGCATCGGCCTGTCCGGCCACCTTGGCCGCATCCATGTGGTGCAGGCCCAGGTCGATCTTGCGTGCCTGCGCGATGCCGGCCATGTCGCCCAGCGCGCGCTTGACGACGTCGTTCAAGTCCACCGCCTGCAGCTGGTCGCCGCTGGCGGCGCTCGCTTCCTGGCGCGCCAGCACCAGCAATTGCTCGACCAGGCGCGTGGCCCGCTCGATGCCGGCGCTCACGCGGGAAATGGCCAGGCTGCGCTTTTCTTCCGATTCGGCCCGTTCCAGGCTCAATACCTGCAGTTTCAATGCCGCCAGCGGCGTGCGCAATTCATGCGCGGCGTCGGCGACGAAATGCTGCTGCGCGTCGAACGCCGTTTTGACGCGGCCGAACAAAAGATTGAGTTCATGCACCAGGGGCCGTACTTCGTCGGGCAAGCCCGCTTCGGAAACGGGCGACAGATCGTCCGCCTGGCGCGCCGCCACCTGCTTGCGCACGCGCGAGACGGGCGCCAGCGAACCGCTGACGACCCACCAGACGACGAGCATCAGGATAGGCGCCATCAGGGCAATCGGCCCCACCGTGCGCAGCGCCAGGCTGCCGGCCATGCGCTTGCGCACGGCCATGTCCTGGGCGATCTGCACGGTCTGGGAACTGGTTTGCACGGAAAAGATGCGGTAAGTCGTGCCGTTGGCTTTCACGTTCGAAAAGCCCAGCACGGCGCGCTGCGGCAGTTCCGCGCGCGTGATCGAGCGGAACACCTGCACGCCGTCCGGCGTCCACACCTGCACCACCATGTCGTTGTTGACAGGGTCGGCCGGCAAGGCTTGCGCGTGGTTGGCCAGCGGCGCGCCGGAGCGCAGCGACAGGGCCATCTGCTGCATGTGGTAATCAAAAATCTGGTCGGCGTCGTACAGGGCGCTGCGGTAGGCGATCGACGCCTGCGCCAGGGCCGCCATGATGATGGCCGCCAGCAAAAACCACAGCAGGCGGCCGCGCAGCGAGTGCGTCACCGTGACCTTCATCCTCATGCCTTGGGCACCATGTAGCCGAGGCCGCGCACGTTCTGGATCAAGTCGCTGCCCAGCTTCTTGCGCAAGCCGTGGATATACACTTCCACGGCATTGCTGTTGACTTCATCTTTCCAGCTGTACAGCTTTTCTTCCAGCTGCGCGCGCGACAGCACGATGCCGGGGCGCGCGATCAACGCTTCCAGCACGGCCCATTCGCGCGCCGACAGGTTCACGGGATGGCCTTCGGCGATCACTTCGCGCGTCAGCGGATTGATGGAGACGCCTTGGTGCTCGAAGACCGGTTCCGGCCGTCCCGAGGCGCGCCGCAGCAGGGCGCGGATGCGCGCCAGCAGTTCGTCGAGGTCATACGGCTTCAGGACGTAATCGTCGGCGCCCGCGTCGAGGCCGGCGATGCGCTGCTCGATGGCGTCGCGCGCCGTGGCGACCAGCACCGGCGTGTCGAGCTTGCGCAAGCGCATCGAGCGCAGCACGTCGAGGCCATCCTTGCGCGGCAAGCCCAGGTCCAGCAGCACCAGGTCATAGGTCTGCGTCTGCAGGGCCGTATCGGCCATGTCGCCATCCTTGACCCAGTCCACCGCGTAATGCTCGGCGCGCAGCAAGTCGAGCACCACCTCGCCGATCATCGTGTCGTCTTCTACCAGCAATAGCCGCATGGCCGCTCCTTTTTTATTTATTTGCCCCATAGCGGAAGGCTGGGGTCAGACCCGGCGGGTCTGACCCCGGTATTTACCCCAGCCGCACGGGAATGAATATCTTATCGGGGCCGCGCTGTATCAGCAAGGCCACCGACTTGGCGGATTTCTCCACCACGTCGCGCACCTGCTCGACCGTGTTGACGGGACGGCCATTGACCGACAATAGCACGTCGCCCGGCTGCACTCCGGCATTCGCGGCGGCACCGCCCGCGTCTTCCACCAGCAGGCCGGCGCTGATGCCCGCCTCGCGTTTTTCATCCGATTGTAACGGACGCAGGGCCAGGCCCAGCTTTACCTTGCCGGCGGCGCTGTCACTCTTCGCCACTTCGGCCACCTTGTCGGCCGCATTGCCCAGGGTTGCCGTCAGGCTGACGATCTTGCCGTCACGCCAGACATCCATGGTGATCTTGTCGCCTGGCAAGGAAGTTCCCACCAGCGCCGGCAAGTCGGCCGAGCCGATGATGCGCTGGCCATTCACTTTGCGCACGACGTCGCCCGATTTCAGGCCCGCCTTGTCGGCCGGGCTGCCCCGTTCGACGTTGGCCACCAACGCGCCTTCCGGCGTGGCCAGCTTGAACGAGTCGGCAAAGCCCTGGTTGACTTCCTGCACCGTCACGCCCAGCTTGGCGTGACTGGCCTTGCCCGTGGCGACGATCTGGTCCTTGATGCGGCCGGCCAGGTCGATCGGGATAGCGAACGACAAGCCCTGGAAGCCGCCCGTCTGGCTGTAGATCTGCGAATTGATGCCGACCACTTCGCCGCGCGTGTTGAACAGCGGGCCGCCCGAGTTGCCGGGGTTGACCGCCACGTCCGTCTGAATGAACGGCACATTGCTGTCGTCGGGCAGGGAACGGCCCTTGGCGCTGACGACGCCGGCCGTCACCGTGCTGTCGAAGCCGTAGGGCGAACCGATGGCCAGCACCCATTCACCCACTTTCAGGTCGCTCGAATGGCCGAGCGGCACGACGGGCAGGTTATTGGCGTCGATCTTCAGCACGGCAATATCGGTCTTCGGATCCGTGCCCAGCACCTTGGCGCGGAATTCGCGGCGGTCGTTCAACTTGACGGTCACTTCGCGCGCATCGCGCACCACGTGGGCGTTGGTCATGATGACGCCGTCGGGGCTGACGATGAAGCCGGAACCGAGGCCGTGCGTGGGCACGTCGCGTCCGCCCCGCTGTCCGCCTTGCGGCCCCTGGAAGCGGCGGAAGAATTCGAAGAAGGGGTCGTTGCCGAAATCGTCATTGCCGGCCTGGGCCGATGGGTCGTAAGCCACCTTGGTGCTGCCCGTGACGCTGATATTGACGACGGCCGGGCTGTTGCGCGCGGCGATCTGGCTAAAGTCGGGCAAGGCCACCAGCGGCGCGCTGGCGGCGGGCGCCACGGCGGCAGCCACGGGGGCGGCGGGTGCGCCGGCAGCGGCGGCATTCGCGCCGGCATTGTTCTGATGCACCACCATGCCGCCGCCGGCGCCCAGCACACCGATCGCGGCCAGCGCGGCTACGGTGCGTTTGATTTTCAGGGATGCGGTATTCGTTTGCTGTTCCATGAATTGCTCCTCATTCAATGAGATTTTGATGTATGCAATAGTGGGCCACGAGTCTTAGGCGGTGCTTAACATTTTTCTATTTGGAAACAGGCATTTGCGCCTTTAAGCAGGGTTTAATCTTGCGTGCCGCGTGACAATCAATGGAAGCCCGAACGGGCTCCGGACGTGACACTGGCCGGATTAACCGGCCAGTATTTTACTGCATGGGAGAGGCTAGCCCGGGCGCCCGAGGGGCGCCGCGATCAGATCAGGCTGCCTGGCGCTGTTCCAGCGCATTCACGTTGGCGGCGATGGTGTCGCTGCCGCTGCCGATCTCGATCTTGCGCGGTTTCAGCGCTTCCGGCACTTCGCGCACCAGGTCGATGGTCAGCATGCCGTTTTCAAACGTGGCGCCCGTGACCTTCACGTGGTTGGCCAGCTGGAAACGCTGTTCGAAATCGCGGGCAGCGATGCCGCGGTGCAAGAACGTGCGCTCGACGCCATCTTTCTGCTTGCGGCCCGTGACGTGCAGCGAGTCGCGTTCGGTGATGATGTCGATCTCTTCGCGCGAGAAGCCCGCCAATGCCATCACGATGCGGTATTTATCTTCCGACACCAGTTCGATGTTGTAGGGCGGATAGCTCGGTTGCGCATCGGCGCGTTGTTCGTTGAGCAGCTGTGCCAGGCGGTCAAAGCCGATGGCGGAACGGTACAGGGGAGCAAGGTCAAAAGTACGCATGATAAATATCCTTTTCAAATGAAGCGATAAGAGGGGCGGACCTCACCATGAGCATCCACCTGTTACCGATATACGGCCTCTCCAGTCCCTTTCAAGGCCTTGAAATTGGCGTAAAACGCCCCAGACGGCCTCAAATTTGTAAGAAATTTTTACAGAATGCTAGACTGCCCGTTTGCCATTCCCGCCGCCGCCCCGTCCCATGCCCCGCTCCATGCCCTATTCCCGTGCCGTCCTGTCCCTGTCCTTCTCGCTTCTCGTTTTCACTGGCGCCCAGGCCGCCTCGCCCACTACTGCCCCCATCGTGCTGCAGGTGGATGCCAGCAACGTGGCGCAGCAACTGTTCAGCATCCGCGCAAGCATTCCCGCCGCGCCCGGCAAGCTGACTTTGCTGTATCCGCAATGGGTGCCGGGCAACCACGGCCCCAGCGGCCCGCTGAACCAGCTGGCCGGCCTGCGCCTGTCCGCCAACGGCGCGCCCCTGGAGTGGCGGCGCGACCCCGTCAATATGTTCGCTTTTCACCTCGACGTGCCGGCCGGCGCCACGGCCGTGGAAGCGCAATACCAGCTCCTCTCGCCCGTCGACACGAGCCAGGGCCGCATCACCATGACAAGCGCCATGCTGGGCGTGCAATGGCATGCGATGACCCTGTATCCGGCCGGGCGCGCCGCGCGCGACATTCTCGTGCAACCGAGCTTGACCCTGCCGGCCGGCTGGGAATTTGCCAGCGCCCTGGAAGTGCGCGCGCGGGCGGCCACGCCGGCCAGCCAGCAAGTCGATTTCGAGCCGCTGGACCTCGACACCCTGGTCGATTCGCCCGTCTTTGCCGGACGCCATTTCGAGCGCATCGACCTCGACCCTGGCGCCAGGGTGCCCGTGCTGCTGAACGTGATGGCCGACAGCGCCGACAGCCTGGAAGCGTCGCCGCAGCAAGTCGAACAACACCGGACCATGCTGCAGCAAGCCTACAAATTGTTCGGTGCGCGCCACTACCGCCATTATGATTTCCTGCTGGCCTTGAGCGACGAGTTCGGCGGCATCGGCCGCGAACACCTGCAGTCGAGCGAAAACGGCGTCAAGCCCGGCTATTTCAGCGAGTGGGACAAGAACGAGGCGGGCCGCGTGCTGCTGCCGCACGAGCTGGTGCACTCGTGGAACGGCAAGTTCCGCCGTCCCGCCGGTCAGGACACGCCGGACTTCAACACGCCGCTGCAAAACAGCCTGCTGTGGGTCTACGAAGGCCAGACGCAGTACTGGGGCAATGTGCTGGCGGCCCGTTCCGGCCTGGTGGCGCCGGCCAATATGCGCGACCTGTTCGCCGCGACGGCAGCCCATTACGACGTGATGCCCGGGCGCAGCTGGCGCACCATGCAGGATACGACGAACGATCCCATCATCAATGGCCGGCGCCCCATAGCCTGGAGCAGCTGGCAGCGCGACGAGGATTACTATATGGAAGGCGCGCTGATCTGGCTCGACGTCGACACCACCATCCGCGCACTGTCCCACGAGCGCCGCTCGCTGGACGACTTCGCCCGCAGTTTCTTTGGCATGCAGGATGGCAGCACCACGCCCCTGCCCTACACCTTCGAGGACGTGGTGGCGGCCCTGAACGCCGTGCAGCCGCACGACTGGGCCGCCTTTTTGCGCACGCGCCTGGAGAGCCACGGCCCCGGCGCACCGCTCGATGGCCTGGCCCGCGCCGGCTGGAAACTCGTCTACCGCGACACGCCGACGCCCTTCCTGAAAGCGAATGAAGAGCGCAGCAAGAGCACGGACCTGAGCTATTCGCTGGGTTTGACGATCGACAAGGATGGCAAGCTGCGCAAGCTGCTGTGGGACGGCCCCGCCTTCCAGGCAGGTTTGTCCGGCAACACGACCTTGCTCGCCGTGAATGGCACGGCTTACACGCCCAAGCTACTGAAGGCGGCCATCCAGGCGGCCAAGACGAGCCCGCAACCGATCAACTTGCTGGTCAAAAAGGGCAAGCAATTCCAGACGGTAGCGCTCGACTACCACGGCGGCTTGCGCTACCCGCAACTGGAACGCATCGCCGGCACGCGCGACCGCCTGTCGGCCATCCTGCAGGCGCGCTGAGGCGGAGATTGCCCGGCGATTTTGCGCCGCACCCCCTATGCGGGGCCGGCTTTTGGTGTATGCTGGCGGCATGAACAATGACACCGACATCCAGCTCAGCGGCCCCTTCAAGGCCACCGACGGCTCCGGCCGTGCCCATGACATCAAGGCCATCCGCATCTTCGACGAAGGCTACGGCATCATCGACGTCTACGTCGATTTCGCCGCCCCGCTCGAAGCGGGCGCCTACAAGGACAAGACCCTGGTCGGCCACATCCTGACCCGCCTGCGCAGCCTCGGCTACGTGGGCCCCGACTTCGGCCACGGCGACCTGGGCTTGCAAGACAAGAAACTGATCGTCCTGGAAGCGCCCGAGGAGTTTTCCGCCTTTGCCGTCAGCAAGGGCTGGAAAGATCTTTCGGCCGAATTTGACGAAGACTGAGCCTTCGCATTTCTTTCCAGCCAAAACGCCGCGTCTGTATTTGCAGAGGCGGCATTTTTTTAGCCAAAACACAAATCAACACAAATCAAATGTATAGGAAGACAATTCCGGTACAGTAGAATCACCAGGCATCCTCGCAATTATCCAAATTCATGAAGGAGCTTGGCTATTTCCTCAGAAAACACACAATGCGTAACAGCATTTCGCCATCAAGCTGTCGCTGACCGCCAGGTGGACGAACTCATCGGCATAATAAAAGGCGTACTTGCAGATAACGTGGTCACGCAAGACGAAGTAGAGTTTCTGTTGGCCTGGATGGAAGCCAACCGTAAGGTGGCAATGCTCTGGCCAGCCAAAGTCTTGTATCCGCGTCTGGCTGCTGCGCTTTCTGGAGGCGCCATGCAATCAAGCGATGCCGTCGAAATACTCAGCCTATTGAGAAACACCATCGGTAGCGCAATCATTCCAGATAGAAATGAGCCCTCGGCACAAACCAGTACACGCTTGCCTTTAAGTAGCGACTCTCCCGTTACTTTCCAAGGAAAATATTTCTGTTTTACCGGAACATTCCAGTCTGGCACACGCTCGTGGTGCCAAGCGCAAATCGAGCAACGTGGGGGTATTTGTCTCAATGGAATCACCAAGAAACTCAATTATCTGGTGGTGGGTGTCACCGGCAACGAGAACTGGCTGCATTCGACGCATGGCAGAAAAATAGAAAAGGCCATTGCCTATCAGGAATCAGGTTGCGAACTCGCCATTCTCAGCGAGGAGCATTGGTACAGTCAGTTGCAGAACGGCGTACCCGTTATACACACACCGGAAATTTTTACCGCGCCTGTCATTGTCAATGAGGCCTCAATCGCCAATGACATTATCCCCATCATTATGGGAACTGGAAAATTCGGCATCGAAGTGGCGGGAGTATTTACGCATCAGGAACAAATAGCCCGAAGTGTCATTTCCTATGGTGAAGAGTTCGCCAACAACGGCCTGCCTGCCCTTCTGCGTCGGCATCCCGATGGCGCGATATCGGTAGAAATGTCCGGCAATATCACAGGCTACCTGTCCAAGTACATTGCCCGCGATTTCCACGCTGCTCTCATCGCCGGCGACCTGAACGAATACGCGGTATTTGAATGCTGTGCTCGCATCCTGAAGCACAATGGTTTGTATCAAATATGGCTGGATCTGCCTGAGGATGAATAATAGGACAGCAACAAGTAATCATATATTTGGGTGATACAACTTCAGGCCTTAAAAACCCGCAGTCACCAGCCATCGATTACTTGCGTTACGATAAATAGCGCGCGCTCCACGCGGCGATGACGTTGGCGACATAGGCCGCATCATTGCGCCCCGTCAATAAGTGGTCGGCGTCGTCGAGCGAGACGAAGCTTTTCGGGTGCTTCGCGGCAGTAAAAATATCCATCGCGTTCGACAGGCTCACCGTCGTGTCGTTCGGCGCGTGCATCACCAGCAGGGCGCGGCGCAGGCCGGCGATGTGCTCCTTTAAACTGTGGCGGCCCGCGTCGTCGACGAATTGCTGGCGGATGCGGAAGGGCCGCCCTTCCAGCTGCACCAGCGCTTCGCCTTCGGCAGCGATTCGCTCCAGATGCTCGCTGAACATGCGCGTCACGTAGGCGGGCGTGCTCGGCGCGGCCAGGGTGGCAATGGCGGTGGCTTCCGGCACGTGCGCGGCGGCCGCCAGCACGGCGGCGCCGCCCAGGCTGTGGCCGATCAGCAATTGCGGCGCAGCATGTTTTGCCCGCAGGAAATCGGCGGCGGCGATCAAATCGTCCACATTCGACGAGAAATTCGTGGCGGCAAACTCGCCCTCGCTGGCGCCCAGTCCCGTGAAGTCGAAGCGCAGCACGGCGATGCCGTGTTCCGTCAAGCCTTGCGCGATGCGCCGCGCGGCCAGCACATCCTTGCCGCAGGTAAAACAGTGGGCGAACAGCGCGTACGCGCGGATGGCGCCGTCGGGCGCGTCGAGGCGCGCCGCCAGCACATGGCCGTGCGCGCCGGGAAAATCTTGCCGGGTGGATTTCATTGTCTCAGATCAAAGCTGCCGCGCAGGGCGGCCGATGGCGCATTGTAGCGCCGCCCGGCCGCCGCCTGTTTTAACCACGCTTGGGAATATCC
The DNA here is from genome assembly GCF_002735765.1 of Janthinobacterium sp. BJB304. NCBI lineage: Bacteria > Pseudomonadati > Pseudomonadota > Betaproteobacteria > Burkholderiales > Oxalobacteraceae > Janthinobacterium > Janthinobacterium sp. BJB304. The sequence goes on along the minus strand of NZ_PDZN01000004.1, from coordinate 280,003 downwards.
ACGCCCCTGGCAACGGCTGGCCTGGCCAGGAACGCATCCAGCGCACGCCGCACGTTCGGGAAATTATCAAAACCGACCAGGTCGCCCGCGCCATAGAAACCCACCAGGCAGCGCACCCACGGGAAGATGGCGATATCGGCAATCGTGTACTGACTGCCCATGATCCAGTCGCGGCCCTGCAGGCGCTGCTCGAGCACGCCCAGCAAACGCTTCGCTTCGCCCAGGTAGCGCTCGAGCGGACGCTTGTCTTCGTATTCCTTGCCGGCGAATTTGTGGAAGAAGCCCACCTGGCCGAACATGGGGCCGATACCGCCCATCTGGAACATCAGCCATTGGATGGTTTCATAGCGCAGGCCCGCGTCCTGCGGCAGGAACTTGCCCGTCTTTTCGGCCAGGTACAGCAGGATGGCGCCCGACTCGAACAGGGCCAGCGGCTGGCCAGCGGGACCGTCCGGGTCGAGGATGGCGGGAATCTTGTTGTTCGGATTGAGGGACAGGAAGGCGGGCGACAGCTGGTCGTTTTGCTCGAAGCTGACCAGGTGCGGCTCGTACGCCAGGCCCAGCTCTTCCAGCAGGATCGAGACCTTGATGCCGTTCGGCGTGGGCAGCGAGTACAGCTGCAGGCGCTCGGGGTGCCGGGCAGGCCATTTTTGGGTGATGGGGAAGTCGGAAAGCGGTGTCATGGATATCCTTCATTTCAATTAAAGACGCGACGCAAGAAAGCAAGTATAGCCAAGCATGGCCGTTTCAGCAGGACAGCCCTTTCAGCCAAACAAGCCATGCAAAAACCAGCGCGGCGCGGCGTCTTCGCCGCTGCCGGCGATGCGTTCGCGGTAGACCCAGTAGTGGGCGTGGTCGAGGCCTTCCGCAATAAAATAATCGCGCGCCTGCGACTGGCCCCACCAGCCCGCTTCGATGCGCTCGGCAACGGACACCATTTTCAAGGGCGAGCCATAGAAGGGACGGTGTTCGCGCATCAACAGGGCGATGGGCTGGGCCAGCAGCCAGCCGGGACGGGGCATGCCGGACAAGCCGGGCGGCAAGTCGGGTGGCGCGTTCTTGCCACTGCCCCTGACCGGCAGCGGCAGCCACTGGTTGGCCGCCTCGGGGCGGTAATCGGCGCGCGGTGCGGCCTGCAAGACATTGTCTGTGCCCAGGCGCGCCACCAGCAATTCCAGCAGGCGCTGACGCTCCTGCGGCGTGCCGCCCGGCTCGGGGAACAGGCTCTCGCTGGGCGGCGCCATCGCTTGCACCTGCAGCGCTTCCAGGCTCAAGCCGATCACGGGCGCCTCCAGCGCCAGCTGCGCCAGGCGCTCCTTGAGCAGGCGCACCAGATGCTCGTCGCGCCAGACGGCTTCGCCCAGCGCCAGGTCGATGACGGTGGGCGGGCGCGCCACCCTGCCCCGTTCGTGCGCCAGCAGCAGCTGTATGCGCTCGACGGCAAATTGCCGCGCGCACAGCCAGCCCGTCATTTGCTGCAGCAGGCGGCGCGCGCCGAACAGCAGCGCGTCGGCGTGCTCCACGCGGTCGAACAGTTCCAGGCTGGCGCGGAACGTGGGCGGCGCTTCGAGCCAGACGAACAGTTCCGTGCTGTGGCCATGCGCGTCGTCGAGCATGTCCAGCAAGGCCCCGCCGCAGCGGCGCTGCAAGCCGGGCCGGGGCAAGTGGCGCAACTGCCCCAGGGTGCGGCAGCCGATGCCCTCGAACCAGTCGAGCCAGGGGCGCGCGGGCGGCAGCAAGGCGCACGGCAAGCCATCGAGGCGGCGCACCAGGCTGGCCATGCTCAAGGTCCGGCCCCGGCGCGTACCGGCGCGCGCCAGCAGCCAGGCACCGCGTGCCGTGGGGGCGCACGACAGCTGGGCCGTGTAGCCGAGCGCGCGCAAGCTGGCCGCGATGTGCCGGCACAGGGCGCGCACGCCGCCGAACAGGCGCAGGCTGGCGCCCGCGTCGACGAGCAGGGTCGCTTCCTCGCCCTGCGCCACCAGCGGCGAATATTGCAGCAGCGCCAGCGCCACCGCCTGCAGGGCCTGCGCTTCCAGCTCGGGCGAGCGCTCGTGCAAACGCGCCTGCGGTGCCAGCATCAGCGCGCCCGCGCGGCACATGCCCGACCGGATGCCGGCGGCCCGCGCCAGCGGCGACAGGGCCATCACTTGCTCCTGCTCCAGCACCACGCCGAGGCTGTCAGCCGACCAGCGCGGGCAAAACACTTCGAGCGGGAGCCGGGGCAGGCACAGGCCGATCCAGAGTCGCATGGCGCAGCAGTAAAGAAGGAGGTTGCAGGGGCAGGAACAACGGCGCGTCGCGCTGCGGTCCCCGGCGCTTGATGAAGCCGATTTCAATGCCGCCGGCGGCCGGACGCACGGACAGGCGCAGCGGCGCGGGCGACGCATCCTGCGCGCCGTGCAAGGGGCGCAGCATGCAGAACAGGGTATTGCCCGCCTGCGCCGCCAGGTGCAGCCGGCGCAGGCTGTCGGCGCGCACGTGCGATTGCCAGAACAGCAGGGCGCCGCACGTGCCGCTGCGCAAGATGTTTTCCGCCGCCCACAGGGCATCCTTGCTGCCGGCGCTTTTGATCCACAGCAGCTGCGACGGCGCCAGCCCCTGCGCGGCCAGGGCCAGCGCCTGCGGCGGATGGGGTGGCTGCAGCAGCACGATGGGCAAGCCCGGCAGCTGCGCCAGCGCGGGCGCCAGCAGCCGCAATTCGCCGCTGCCCGGCTGCTGCACCAGCAGATCGATGAGGCTGCCGCTGGGCCAGCCGCCGCCGGGCAGCTGCGCCGACAGGGCGGCAAAGCCCGTATCCAGGCAGCGCGCGGCACCCTGGCCCAGCTGCGATGCGCGCCATAAAGACGGATGCAGGGCTTCCGGCGAGGCCATCAATTCGGAATGTTGCATAATTGAATATGAAGATAAATACTGTATGCATATACAGTACTATCCAGCCCTGCTTTTGGCAAGGCTTATCTGCCATATAGCGCGCCCGGGGCCGCTCCGCCATGTCCGAAAAACCCCGTTTCTGGCATCGATTGCTGTACCATAAGCACTCTCCTTACCGCTCGGCAATGCACCGGGCGGCTTCCTCCGTCCATAAGGAAACGCATTTGACCACCATCCAAATCATCAGCGCCATCGTCTTCGGCCTTGCGCTCATCCACACCTTCGCCGCCAAATCGTTTGAAACATTATCGCGGCGCCACCCCCGCCATGCGGGCTTGCTGCATCTGCTGGGCGAAGTGGAAGTCGTGTTCGGCTTCTGGGCCTTCATCCTGATCATCATCATGGCCTTTGTCTCGGGCAGCGATGCGGCCATCGAGTATGCCGAGTCGCGCCATTACACGGAACCGCTGTTCGTCTTTGTCGTCATGGTCGTGGCCGCCTCGCGCCCCGTGCTCGACGCCGTGCAGCGCCTGTTGAAAGGCGTGGCGCGCGTGATGCCGCTGCGCACGGAACTGGCCCTAGTCTGGCTGGGCCTGGCGCTCGTGCCGCTGACGGGCTCCCTGATCACGGAACCGGCCGCCATGACCCTGGCCGCGCTGATGCTGGCGCCGCAAATCTTCCGCCCGGGCATCCCTGAATGGCTGAAATACGGCGCATTGGGCGTGCTGTTCGTCAACGTTTCCATCGGCGGCACCCTCACCTCGTATGCGGCACCACCCGTGCTGATGGTGGCCACCACATGGAACTGGGACAGCGCCTTCATGGCCACCCATTTCGGCTGGAAAGCCGCCATCGCCGTGCTGGTCAATGCCACGGGCGTAAGCATTTTGCTGCGCAAATACCTGCATAGCAACACCTCCGACATCAAGCCGAAAGCCGGTGAAGTCGAAGCGCCGAAAGTGCCGCTGGCCGTCAGCCTCGTGCACATGATCGTGCTGGCCGGCGTCGTCACCCTGGCGCATCATCCCGTGCTGTTCATCGGCCTGTTCCTGTTCTTCCTCGGCTTCGTGCAGGCGTATGAACGCTATCAAAGCCCGCTGATCCTGAAGGAAGGCTTATTGGTCGGCTTCTTCCTCGGCGGCCTGGTGGTACTGGGCGGCATGCAGCAATGGTGGCTGCAACCGATCGTCTCGAGTCTGAAGCCGCTGGCCCTGTTCTTCGGCGCCCTGGGCTTGACGGCGATCACGGACAATGCGGCCCTCACCTACCTCGGTTCACTGATCGTCGGCATGACGGACGAAGCGAAATACATGCTGATGGCGGGCGCCGTGGCCGGCGGCGGCCTGACCGTCATCGCCAATGCGCCGAACCCGGCCGGCGTGGCCCTGCTGCGCCGCGGCTTCAAGGATGAATCGATCGGCGCCGTCGGCCTGCTGGCGGGCGCCCTGCTGCCGACGGCCGTGGCGGGCCTGGCCTTCCTGGCCTTGTAAGCACCCTCGCGGGGCGGCTGCCGGCCGCCCCTGCTCTCCCTCAGTTTCCCCTCAGTTTCCCTCATACACGAGGAAATGCAGCCGGTCATAGAACAGGCTGTAGGCATAGTCGAACGTGCCCACGCTGCGAAAACCCTTGTGCAGATACACTTGCAGCGCTTCGCTCTTTTCCCACACCGTCAGGGTGATGCGCGCGCAGCCCTTGCGGCTGGCCAGGTCGCGGATTTCATGGAACATTTGCCGGAACAGGCCCTGGCCCCGGTATTTCTCGTCGATGGCCAGGCTGCTGACGAAACAGTCGTCGGCGCACGCATGCGCGAGCACGAAGGCGTCATACGCATCGTCGAGCGCCTTCATGTCATCGCGGTAATATGACACGGCGCCGCAGGCCTGGAACTCGTCCATCGTCGCGGCCGTGAAAAAGCCGATGAAGCGCTCGTCCTCGTCATGCAGGCCGTGGATGTGCGCCAGATACGGATCGATATTCTGCCGCCGCTGCAATTCGACGAACTGCAGATTGAGTTTATTTCCAAAAGAGCAGTATTCCAGATAACTGGTGGCAAACAGCAGTTTGGCCATGCGGTTCTTCGTCTCGTCGCCCAGCAATTCACCTGCCACCAGCTTGAGCGGCGCATGCGACAGCAAGCCCGCCTGCGCCTCGTCACCTGGCGGGGCGGCCTCGCTGACGGCCGGCATGCGGCTGCCGTGGCGGCCGACGGTGGGGCGCCAGAAATTGCCGGCGGCAATATGCTGCGAACGGTGGGCCAGCAGGTAGCGGCAAAAGACGTCATTTACGCGATCGAGCTGCGGATCGTCCGACAGCACCGAGTAATAGTGGAAATGATCGATGTCCGCCCGCAGCTGGGCCGCATACGCCATGCGCGGCACTTCCTCGATGTCGAACACGTCGACGATGTCGGGCAGGCGCAAAGGATCGTCGAGCTGCCAGTCGATGTCATCGAGCCGCGCCACGCAGCGCGCATACGCGCGCCGCTCTTCGTCGCTCAGGGGGATGTGCATGCCGGTAATGATATCGTCCAGCAGCCGCATGCCGCGGATGCCGCCCGCCACCGCTTCGCGCACGCCGTCATACAGCACACAATAGCGCTGGTAGAACTCGGCATGGCTGAGCAGGGTCACGCCCAGGTTTTTCTTCCATTCGGCATAGAACTGGCCGAACAGCTGCGCCTCGAACTGCGGACAGGAACGGGGAACCTGCGCAGCGATACCCGCATAGGCGAGGTTCACATTGCGCTGGATCACGCGCAGCGCGGCGTCGTTCTTCTTGGCGATCAGCATGCCCGTTTCATCGAGAAACAGATTCATCCAGCTGACGTGCCGGCGCTCTTCGCTGTCATCACTCTTGCGCTGGAAATAATCGGGCACTTCCGGCTTCATCAGGAAAATCGTCGCCGGATTATGCGGGATCGTATCGACGTCCATGTACATGCCGCCGTATTCGCACATGATGAGGATGCGGAAATAATCGGACAAGGTGGCGAAGTAGCGCTGCGTATGCAGGGTGTCGAGAATGTCGAAGCGGGCCGGCGCGAAATCGAGCGCCAGCGCGCGCAGCGAGTTGATGTGCAGGGTCGTGCCGCCGATGGCATAGCGGCCTATCGTGTAGCGCCCGGCGCCGCCCGTGGGGCTGAAGCGTTCGTCATTGCGCAGCTGCTGCGCATCCCACACCCACAGGATGGAGACATACGGCGCGCCGCCGTTGTGCCGTACTTCTTCCAGCGCCGCGCCCCACTGCCCGATCGCGTCAAATGCGATGGCCGGCAGCGGTCCGCCCATCCAGATGCGGTGCAGGTAGCGCTCGTCGTCACCGAGGGCGCGCGTGGGGATGCAGCTGAGCGAAGAACAGCTTGCCGCATTGAAATGGTTAAAGTTCAGACCGACGAAGCTGCGCAGGGCGGCGATCCCCGCCTGGTGTTCCGCGGCCAGTTGTTCCAGATCAATGCCAGGGGGCCGCACATCGGCCAGAGTGATGTAATCGAGCTTCAGCCGGTTGATGCGGAACTCGTATTCCAGGTTGAAAATCTTTGCTTGATCGTGTTTTGAGGCCAGGTCATCTATTTTCATGGGCGCACCATTTTCCGCAGGAGAGTGTCAATAAACGTCGCAGGAGGTAAAACAAGGTCGAGAACATGCGCTGCGCCATCAGTGCCGGGCCAGCCGCACCTCGCTTTCCCGGCGCCCCGCCATGCCCCGCGTAAACAACAGCAGGCAGGCGGCGATGACCACGATGACGGGAATATTCAGCAACGCATACGTTTCCAGCGCATAGCCGAAGCGCTGGCACAGCACGTTGTACAGCTGCAGCCAGGCGGACAGATAAATGCAGTACAGCAAGCTCATGGCGGCCGTCGTCAATGTCATCGACTCCTTGCTGGCCGTGATCGCGCTGCGGATCAAGGCGCCGTTGAACAGGCCGAAGCCGATGGAATAGACAAACATGCAGGCCGCAAACACATCGACGTGATGGCGGCCCGCGCCGGCGCCCAGCATGCCGGCCGCCGCGATCAGCCCTCCCATGCGCAGTAGATGGACGAGCGGGAAATCCTGGCGCAGGCGCTGGATGGCGATGCTGCTGAGGACGAAGCCCGACAGAATCACGCATTGCAGTGCGATATAGGTGGCGTAGGAGGCGCCCATTTCCTGCAGCACGAAGATGGGCGAGAAACCGATCCAGGCCGTCAGGGGCACGGTGGCCAGGCCGGCCGTGAACATGCCGAACATGAAGCGCCCGTTGCTGAAAATGGCGGCATAGCTTCGCACGATGGCGGCAAGGTCCAGGCGCGTGACCGTGGGCGCCGTGCGCGGCATGGTCTTGAACAGGCCCAGCAGGGACAACAGCGCCAGCAGGCCCGAGAGGAAAAACACGTAGCGCCAGTCCAGCCGGCTGATGATGGCGCTGCCGAGGATGGGACCGGCCAGGGGCGCAAGGATGGTGGTACTCGACAGAATACTGCTGAGCTTGACGGCGGCCATGTCGTCGAACAGTTCATGGATCATGGCATAGCCGACAAAGATGAAGCAGCAGCCCATGCCCTGGATGAAGCGCACGGCGAGAAATTGCTCGATCGAGGCGGTCAATGGCACGGCCAAGGTGGCCAGCAGGAACAAGGCATTGCCGGTCAACACCAGCTTGCGCTTGCCGATGCAGTCGGCCAATGGCCCCAGGAAAATCTGCAGGGAACTGCCGCCCAGCAGATACAGGCTCAGGGACAGGGGGACAAACTTTTTCTCCGCCTGGAACTCGTCGACGATGCCCAGCATCGCCGGCATGATCATGTCGTTCGACAGATAGATATTCAGTTCAAAGACGAGAAAAAACGCAAAAAACCACAGCAACTGCTTGGACTTGATGGACATGGCGCGTTCCGTAACGTGGGTGGCTGCCGTCAGTGCATGCCAGCCGTCGGGGCATGGGACGGCGGACACGTCTCACACTGAAAAAGTGTACCAATTGTATACCAATTAGTATTTTTAACGCCGATTTTTGTGATTTTTAAATACCGCAGCAATACCACTTACGGTAAATCCATGGCATTGCGGGAATGGCGCCTGCCCTGAAAAGGGCGCGCCAGCATGCCGGTGCGCTGGCGCGGGCATGCCGGGAAGGGAAAAACGATGCGTACCAGTCGGCGCGCGGCGAGCCGCTTACCGGCGGCGGTGGCCGGCGAAGAAATCGAGCAGCATCTTGCTGGCGTCGGGCTTGGCCTTGTCGTTGAACGGCAGGCTGGCGTCGCCGCCGCTCCACGCGTGCTCGAGGTGCTCGATCTGCGCCACGCGCAGCAGCACCTGCTTGCCCACCTGATAGTCGTGCAGCGCATAGGCATGGGCCGGATTGCGCCCGCCCGCAGCCCCGCCGGGCAGGCGCTGCGCCGTCACCACGGTGTCCAAGGGCATGCGGTTCACGCGCACGCTCTGACGCACCAGCTGCGTCTGGTTAATGAGCCGCACCACCTTGTCGGCCTGCCCTTGCAGCAGGATGGTGGGCAGGCGGGGGAACGCGGGCTGGCGCGCCAGCACTTCATCGATGGCCGCATCGGCGCGGGCAGCAGCACCATGCTGCATCACGCCCAGCGCGCCGATCAGGTTATGGCCGGCGCCAAACACAGGGCCCGAATGCAGGCCCAGCGCGGCGAACAGATGCGGGTGATTCAGGGCCACGATATGCGCCATGCCGGCGCCGGCGGAAATGCCACAGATATAGATGCGCGCGCGGTCGATCGCATAGCGGGCCGCCACCTGCTCGATGGCGCCGACGATCAGGCGCACATCGCCGCCGCCCTCCTGCGTCAGCTTGTCGTACCACTTCCAGCAGCGGCGCGCATGCGAGCGCAGCGATTGCTGCGGATACAGCACGGCATAGCCCTTGCGCTCGGCCAGGCGGTTCATGCGCGTGCCGTCGGCAAACTGCGTGGCGCTCTGCTCGCAGCCGTGCAGCATCACCAGCAGCGGCCGGCCACGGCTGCGCATGGCGGCGCTCGGCGCCTTGTCGGGCAGGTACAGGAAATATGGCAGGCGCCGGCCCGGCAACTGTCCCAGTTCCGGCAGGGGCGCATAGTGGGCGGCCAGCCACTTGCCCGGCGGAGGCGCCGTTCGCTTGCGCACGCGTGGGGGCGACAGGGGCGTGGCAAACGGCGCCAGCGAGGGCACGGCGTCGCTGGCGGGCCTGGCGCGCGGCGTCGGCCTGGTCTTGGCCACAGGTTTGCTGCGAGGCTTGGCCCTGGGCTTGGCAGGCACGGGCCCGAACAGCACCTTGGCCAGCTTGGTTGCCGTGCGCTGCTGTGCCTTACCGGCGCGCAATAGCCCGCGCAGCCATTTGGTGGCGGGCTTTACCATGGCGCTCGGCGCGCGTGTCTTGGTGGAGCGTACCGCAAGTTCATCCCTCTGCATCGTTGCATCGTCAGCATGCGCGGCCTCCTCCGTAGAACGCATAGAGTACCGCAATTGGGCCACGGCACCGTACGTTTGCGCACGGATAAAAGTGCCGCTAAGTAATCCTCAGGAAATTATTGTGAATTTATGACGAACAGAACCGGATGCTATGCAAGGCGCCCACTGCTAGCAGTGCGAGCACTGCTAGCAGTGGGCAACGCCGCAGAGCGCCGGTTATGGAAGTCAGAAATCATAATAATTTATTGGGGGTTACTTAACACCATTGAGGCAGATCAAACGCGAACAGGTGCGTATGCTTAATCTGGATGTTCGATCAGCATTTCACCAGAGGAGAGAACACCATGAGCTACCTGGACCGCGACATCCTGGGCATGTACCGCAACCACGACGGCCCGGGGCCAGCCCTGATGGGGGCCGACACCCTGATCGGGGACGAAGTCTACAATCACAACGATGAGGAGCTGGGCGACATCAAGGAAATCATGCTCGACATGCGCACCGGCCAGATCGCGTATGCCGTGCTGTCCTTCGGCGGTATCCTGGGCATGGGCGACAAATTGTTTGCCGTGCCCTGGGAACGCCTGACCCTGGACACCGTCAACAAGCGCTTCCTGCTCAACGTGGATAAAGACCTGCTGAAAAACGCTCCCGGCTTCGACAAGAACAACTGGCCCGACATGGGCAGCGATGCCTGGAACCAGCAGATGGAAGCGTTCTATGGCAGCGGCACGCGCTACAGCAGCGGCGCCATGGCCGGCAGCCGCATGCCATCGGGCAGCGACCTGCGCGGTGGCGCCAGCCTGCAATCGGGCAGCGAAGGCAGCCTGTCCGGCAGCTCCATGAGCGGCAGCCGCGCCGGCACCAGCAGCCAGAGCGGCTCGCGCTCATCGCTCAGCGACGATGATCTCAATAAAGATAGAACGTAGATCGGGCAGGCAGGACAGGTCGGGTAGGTCGAGTAGGTCGGATTAGCGGCGCAGCCGCGTAATCCGACACCACCAGCGACAACGTTAACAGCGCACCATCCAGCACCCCATCGCCCGGGCCAACGATGGCGTCGGATTACGCACGCCCTGCGGACGCGCTAATCCGACCTACCGCTGCATCGATTCCCATACCTTCTGCAAACGCTTGGCAGAAACGGACATCAGCGTGCGCAGTTCCCGTGCGAACAGTCAGGCAGGTCGGGCAGGTCGGGCAGGTCGGGTAGGTCGGGTAGGTCGGATTAGCGGCGCAGCCGCGTAATCCGACACCACCAGCGAAACCGTTAACACCCATCGAAACCCATCGACACCATTGACACCATTGACACCATTGACACAATCAACACCACCCCATCGCCCAGGCCAACGATGACGTCAGATTACGCGCGCCCTGCGGACGCGCTAATCCGACCTACCGCTGCATCGATTCCCATACCTTCTGCAAACGCTTGGCAGATACGGGCATCGGCGTGCGCAGTTCCTGCGCAAACAGCGACACGCGCAGCTCTTCCAGCATCCAGCGGAACTCGACCAGTTTCGGATCCGTGTTCTTGCCGGCCTGGCGGTCCTTGGCCTGGCGCAAATACGGCGCGGCGGCCGATTGCCATTCGGCCATCAACTTGGTGTCGCGTGCGGGGTCGGCGCGCAATTTTTCCAGGCGCACATTGATCGCCTTCAAATAGCGGGGGAAATGCGCGAGCTGCGTGTATTCGTTTTCCGTCAGGAAACGTTTATGCACGAGGCCCTGCAACTGCGACTGGATATCGCTGGCCGCCGCTGCGGGAATGTTTTGCAGCCGCTTCGGCAACCCGTGGAATTCCGTCAGCACTTGCGACAGCAAACGGGCGATTTCATTGACCAGCAAGACCAGTCGCGACTTGCCTTCCGCCTGGCGCTTGGCGAACGAGGCGGCGTCCAGCGGCAGCGGATCTTGCAAGCAAGCAATGTCGAGCGCCTTGTTGATGATTTGCTCGCGCAACTCTTCCTGCGATCCCAGGGCCATGAATTGCATGCCCATCTGCTGCAAGCCGGGAATGCTTTTCTCGACGTACTTGATCTGCTCCTTCATTTGCAGCGCAAATAAACGGCGCAAACCGATCTTGTGCGTGCGCGCCGCCACCGTCGGATCATCAAACACTTCCAGGTCGCAATGCGTGCCCTTGTCGACGAGGGCCGGGAAACCGATCAGTGTCAGCTTGCCCTGCACGATTTCCAGCAGCTCCGGCAATTCGCCGAAGGTCCAGGCCGTCAAACCCATGTGCTGCGAGACGGTGGCGTTCGGAGCCGCCGGCGCGGCGGCGGATGCGCCCTTGCCTGCTGCAACTGTAGCGCCCTGCGCCTGCAGCCGTGACGCCACTTGCGCGCCCGCCACCTTGGCACCGGGCGTGCCCGTGCCCGAGACGCCCGACACTTCGGCCAGCTTCTGGAAACTCTGGCGCGCCTGGCCGCCGAATTCCGCCTGCAGGGTGGCCAGGTTGCGGCCCATGTCCAGCTGGCGGCCATGCTCGTCGATCACCTTGAAATTCATGAAGTGATGGGCAGGCAGGGTTTCCGGCTTGAAATCCGTCGTCAGCACGTTGATCGTGATCTGCGTGCGGATATCGAGGATGATGGCGTCGATCAGGTCGCCCCGGCCGAACACGCCCGCTTCATGCACGCGCTCGCAGAATTTCGCCGCGTAATCGGGCAGCGGCACGCAGTGGCGGCGCAGCTTTTGCGGCAGGGATTTTAATAGCAGATGCACTTTTTCCTTCAGCATGCCCGGCACCAGCCATTCGCAGCGCTCGCGCGGCAACTGGTTCAAGGCATACAGGGGCACGCTCAAGGTCACGCCATCGCGCACGCTGCCCGGCTCGAAGTGATAGGTCAGGCCCATTTCCAGGCCCGTCACGGACATGGTTTTCGGGAACAGGTCCGTCGTCACGCCGGCCGCCTCGTGGCGCATCAGCTCTTCGCGGTTCAGATACAGCAGCTTCGGATTCTCGCGCGTGGCCTCTTTATGCCATTTCTCGAAGCCGGCGCCATTGCACACGTCCGCCGGCAGCAGCTTGTCGTAGAAAGCGGCGATCAGCTCATCGTCGACCAGCACGTCCAGCCGGCGCGATTTGTGTTCGAGGTTTTCGATATCCTTGATCAGTTTGTGGTTGTGCGCAAAGAAGGGCGCACGCGTGTCGAAGTCGCCGCCAACGAGCGCGTCGCGGATGAAAATCTCGCGCGCTTCCGGCAAGTTGAAATTGCCGTAATTGATGCGGCGCTGGCTGTACACCACCAGCCCGTACAAAGTCGCGCGTTCGGACGCCGTCACTTGCGCCGAGCGTTTTTCCCAGCGCGGCTCGCCCCACGATTTCTTCAGCAGGTGCTCGCCGACTTTTTCCAGCCACTCGGGCTGGATCTGCGCCACGCAGCGCGCGTACAGCCGCGTCGTGTCGACCAGTTCGGCCGCCATGATCCACTTGCCCGGCTTTTTCAGCAGCGAAGAACCGGGCCAGATATGGAACTTGATGCCGCGCGCGCCCAGATACCCGGCGCCCGGCTCGTCCTCGCCCTTGAAACCGATATTGCCCAGCAAGCCAGTCAGCAAGGCCATGTGCAGATTGTCGTAGGTGGCCGGCGCTTCGTTCAGGCGCCAGCCCTGCTCCTTGACGATGGTCAGCAGCTGCGAGTGCACGTCGCGCCATTCGCGCAGGCGCATCTGCGACAGGAAATTCGTGCGGCAATTGTCCTGCAGCTGGCGATTGGTTTTCTTGTGCTCGATGGCGGACTCGAACCAGCGCCAGATCTTCAGGTAGCTGAGGAACTCCGATTTTTCATCGGCGAATTTCTTGTGCGCTTCGTCGGCCGCCTGCTGGTGTTCCATCGGGCGGTCGCGCGGGTCTTGCACGGACAGGGCGGAAGCGACGATCAGCACTTCCGTCAGACACGCGTTATCGAGCGCGGCCAGGATCATGCGGCCCACGCGCGGGTCCAGCGGCAGCTTGGCCAGCTTGTTGCCCAGCGCCGTCAGTTTATTGACTTCATCGACAGCACCGAGTTCCTGCAGCAGCTGGTAACCGTCGGCGATGGCGCGCGCCAGCGGCGGCTCGATGAAGGGGAAGGTTTCCACGTCCGTCAGGTGCAGGGACTTCATGCGCAGGATGACGGCGGCCAGCGAGGAGCGCAGGATTTCCGGCTCCGTGAATTTCGGCCGCAGCAGATAATCCTGCTCTTCGTACAAACGGATGCACACGCCGTCGGCCACGCGGCCGCAACGGCCGGCGCGCTGGTTGGCGGCCGACTGGGCGATCGGTTCGACCTGCAGCTGTTCGACCTTGTTGCGGTAGCTGTAGCGTTTCACGCGCGCCAGGCCCGCGTCGACCACGTAGCGGATGCCGGGCACTGTCAGCGAGGTTTCCGCCACGTTGGTGGCCAGCACGATGCGGCGCGCATTGCTGGTCTTGAAGACGCGTTCCTGCTCCTCGGCCGACAGGCGGGCGAACAGGGGCAGGATTTCCACATGCGGCGGATGGTGCTTGCGCAGTGCTTCGGCGCAGTCGCGGATTTCGCGCTCGCCGGGCAGGAACACCAGCACGTCGCCCGAGCCGATGCGGCACAGCTCTTCCACGCCATCGACGACGGCGTCCATCAGGTCGCGCTTTTCGCGCGCGGCGGCGGTGCGCTGGCCGGGCTTGTCGGCATTGCTGCCTGCGCCAGGCATGGCCACCTGCTCGCGTTCCACGGGACGGTAGCGCACTTCCACCTGGTACAGACGGCCCGACACTTCGATCACGGGTGCCGGTTTTTCCGGCGTGCCGAAATGGCGCGAGAAGCGCTCGGCATCAATGGTGGCCGAGGTGATGATGATCTTCAGGTCGGGCCGGCGCGGCAGCAGCTGCTTTAAATAACCAAGCAGGAAGTCAATGTTCAGGCTGCGTTCGTGCGCTTCATCGATGATGATGGTGTCGTAGTTTTTCAACAACGGGTCGGTCTGCGTCTCGGCCAGCAGAATGCCGTCCGTCATCAGCTTGACGGACGCGCCACGGCTCAGGGTGTCGTTAAAGCGCACCTTGAAACCCACGGTTTCGCCCAAGGGCGTGCCCAGTTCCTGCGCGATGCGCTTGGCCGTCGACGAGGCGGCGATGCGGCGCGGCTGCGTGTGGCCGATCATGCCCTTCTGTCCGCGTCCCAGCTCCAGGCAAATCTTCGGCAACTGCGTCGTCTTGCCGGAACCCGTCTCGCCCGAGACGATGATGACCTGGTTTTCCATCAGGGCCTTGGCGATTTCTTCGCGCCGGCCCGAGACGGGCAAGTCTTCCGGATACGTAATCGGTGGCAGCGGGTTGCGGAAGGCCTTTTCCGCCTCGCGCGCGGCGCGGGCCGCGTCACGGCTCTCGCGGCTGGCCTGGTCATCGCGCGGCGCCTGCCCCTCGCGCGGCGGACGCGGCGCGCGCTGCTGCTGCTGCTGCTGCTGTTGCTGTTGCTGTTGCTGTTGCTCTTTCTGCTGTTCCGCGCGTGGCGGCTGCTGCCTTTGCTGGCTCACGGGCGGGCGTGATCGGCCTTGCGCAGGCGTGGCGGCAGGCGTGGCGGTAGGCGTGGCAACACCCCCGCTGGCGGGCACATTTGCAACGGTGGAAGGAGGGGAAGACTTATTGCTGGCTGAAGACATTGTTTTTTACAGGTATTTTAAGCGCGCACATCGCGCAGCGAATTATAATGCGCTTAATGGAAAACCCTACCCAATTCGTCCAATGGCTGCGCTCCGTCGCGCCCTACATCCACGCCTTTCGCGGCAAGACCTTCGTGGTCGCCTTCCCCGGTGAACTCGTCAGCGCCGGGGCGCTGCAGGTGCTGGCCCATGATTTGTCCCTGCTGCATGCGCTGGACATCAATGTCACCGTCGTCTACGGCTCGCGGCCGCAGGTGGCGGAACAACTGGCCTTGCGTAACGTCGAAGGCCGCTTCCACAACGGCGTGCGCATCACGGATATCGCCGCGCTGGAATGCGCAAAGGAAGCGGCCGGCGAGCTGCGCCTCGATATCGAGGCCGCGTTCAGCCAGGGCTTGCCGAACACGCCCATGTCGCATGCGGCCATCCGCATCATTTCCGGCAACTTCATCACGGCGCGCCCGCTGGGCGTGATCGATGGCGTGGACCTGGAACTGACGGGCATCACGCGCAAGGTCGACGCCGAAACCATCCATTCCATCCTTGGCTCGGACGGCCTGGTGCTGCTCTCGCCGCTGGGCTTCTCGCCAACGGGCGAAGCGTTCAACCTGACCATGGAAGACGTGGCGTGCAGCGCCGCCATCGCCCTGCACGCGGACAAACTGATCTTTATTACCGAAACGCCGATGATGGAAGACGCCACGGGCGTGGAAATCCGCGAACTGTCGTCGCACCAGGCCGAAGCCGTGCTGATGGCCGGTTTCTTGCCCGACGCCACGGCGTTCTACCTGAAGCATTGCGTCAAGGCTTGCCACAACGGCGTCGAGCGCTCGCACATCGTGCCGTTCTCGATGGACGGTTCCGCCCTGCTGGAATTGTTTACCCATGATGGCGTGGGCACGATGATCAGCCATGAAAACCTGGAAAGCCTGCGTCAGGCCACCATCGAAGACGTGGGCGGCATCATCAAACTGATCGAACCGCTGGAAGCGGACGGCACTTTGGTGAAGCGGGGCCGCGAGCTGATCGAGCGCGAAATCGATTATTTCTCCGTCATCGAGCATGACGGCGTGATCTTCGGCTGCGCCGCCCTGTACCCGTTCCCCGCGCAAAAGATGGCGGAAATGGCATGTTTGACGGTCAACCCGGAAGTGCAAGCCCAGGGCGACGGCGAGCGCATCCTGAAACACATGGAAAACCGCGCGCGCGCCGCCGGCCTGAACAAACTGTTCGTGCTGACCACGCGCACCTCGCACTGGTTCAAGAAACGGGGCTTTGTGCCGGCCACCGTCGACGATCTGCCGAAGGACCGCCAGCATATGTATAACTGGCAGCGTAAATCGCAGGTGCTGATCAAGACCCTGTAATCGGCGTCACTGAACACGCAAAAAGCCTGGCATTGCCAGGCTTTTTGCATTGCAGACAAGAGCAGCCGATGGCTTACCTTACCCAGCCTGCCTGGAACAGCAGGCGCGTGCGCGATGCCGATTCGCTGCTCGGCACCCCGCCTACCGTGCGGTGCACCAGTTGCAGGTTGAGCAGAATGCCGCCAGCCATGGCGCTCAGGCCCAGGCCGATATCGCCCAGCTTGCGCGAGGCGGCGACGCCGGCCGGCGCCGCGACAGACCTGGCCCAGCCATAGTCGCTAAAGATGCTGCCGCTCAGCTGCGCCGTGCCGCCGCCCGCCAGCGGCCGGGCCAGTTCGGCGCGCAGCAGCGCCGCATGGTCGCCACTGAGTTCGCCGATCGGATACGCGGCTACGCCACCGTCGCCGGAAATGCTCATGCGCTCGACGCCATCGAGGCTTTTATTGTTCAGCGACGCCTGCGCCTTGACGCTGGTGGTCAGCAGGAATTGCGACGGCAGCACGCTGACGCGCGACGCCGCCAGATTCAGCCTGGCATAGCCGCCCTGCGTATCGGCGCCGGCCGCATCGAGCGCTTCGGCAGCCGCTTCCTTGAAGTGCAAGCGCCCCACCGTCAGGCTGGCGCTGCTCTGGGTCAAGCCATCCCAGCCCAGCAAGGCATGCATACGCCGGTCCGCGATGCTGGCGCTGATGCTGCTCAACTGCTTGCCCACCGAGGTGCGCGTGGCACCGATTTCATCCTTTAAATCCTTGTACGCCACGCCCAGGCCCGCTTCCACCGTGTGCTCGCGGGTACGCTTGAGCGGCTTACTCAGGAGCAAGTCCACGCCATTGGCGTTGCCAGAGGCGTCAAGCGCGGCATACACATCGCTGAGTTCATAGGTAGTGCGGCTGAGCGCCCCTTCGAGGCGGGCGCCGTCCGTGCCCAGCAACATCGAATAGCCAAGACGGCCATTCAGCAAGCCACTGTTGCGCGTGGCCATGCCGCTGGCCGATAGGCGGTCGCCGCGGCCGCTGGGCGAATTCCAGTCGGCATTGAAACGCAGGCGCTGCTTGCCCGTGTACGTAGAGCCATAGTTATCCAGCAACACGTAGCCGCCCCAGGCGGGCGTGGCCTCGGTGCGGATGGCAAAATCCGAGGTGCCGACCTGCTCGCCCGGCATCACGTCGGCCTGCACCACCTTGACGCCAGGCGTGTCATTGATGATCAACATCGCCCGCTCCAGGGTATCGAGGGACACGACATCGTGCCGCCTGGCCTGGTCCAGCAAGCCTTGCACCACGCTATCGTGCACGCGTGAAGTATTGCTGAGGATAAATTTTCCATATTGACCTTCCACCACGCGAATGATCAACTTGCCATCAGTCAATTCCTGCGCCGGGATATAGGCGCGCGCCACAAAGTAGCCGGCGGCACGGTAATGGCGCGTGATACGGGTGGCCATCTCTTCGAGCTGGGCCAGGGTCAGCGTCCGGCCCAGCTCCGGCTGCAGCAGCGCCAGCAGGGTGGCGCTGTCAATGGCGTGGTTGCCCTCCAGCACGAACTGCGTCACCCTGACCTTGCTGGCGGCATCGCCGGTCAAGGCCTGCAGCGGTGGCGCGGCCGGCACGCCGCCCAGCGCAGGCAGGGACGGCGGCGGCGTCACCGGCGGCGGCACCGGCTGGCTCTGGCGCACGACGTCGCCGATGGTCGGTACCTGCTGGGCCTGCGCCATGGCGGTCGCGCCCAAGGCCAGGCCCAGCGCCAGCGACATGGCCGTGCGTTTGCATGCCGCCCGGCGGGCGGTGGGGACGATGGAGGTACGGATAAGCATGCTCATTTATTGGGCCTTCACGACAAACAGCAACTGGTCTACGCCATCGGGCAGCTTGACGCCGCCATTGACGATCTCCATCAGGGAATTGCGGCTGACGGGCAAGCGCAATGGCTGCGATCCGCCATTGCCCTGGGCGCCGGCTGGCTGCAGCAAGCGCTGGGTTTGCGCCAGGGTAAGACTTTCGCTCATCTCGTTCGCGCCGGGACTGTACAGCACGCTCAGCGGCGCATTCGCGCCAAAGGCGGCGCCCAGTGGCACGGCACTGCTATTCACTGTGGGTGGCACGGAAACGAACGGGATCAAGTCGCTTTGCAACGACAGGCCGGCATCGCGCAAGACCTCGCGCTTGCTGGGAACGCTGGTCCGGGAGACCTCGCCTATGGTGCTGGCCAGGCTCGCCTTTGGCGCTTCCGGTGTTTCCGGTGTTTCCGCTTCCAGCGGGAGGATCTCCACGGTACCGCTGGCATTCGCGCCGGCCAGCGTGTAATTGCTGTTGGACACAGTCAAGCCCGACAAGCCGACGATGGATTGCTTGCCCGCCTCCTTGGAAGACAGCGTCGCCTTGCCGCCCAGCACGGCGCTGTCGCCGGCCAGCACGCCGTTCAAGGCCAGCAAATTGGCGGCCGCATCCGCAGTGTCGTCAAACGCCCGGCTCGCGCCAGAGACTGCCGCTACATTGACGGGCAAGGCCGTGATGGCCACGCTGCCGGCAGGCAGCACGCCGTTCAAGATGTAATTGGCATTGTCCAGGCTCAAGGTACCCAGGCCGCTGATGGATTGCGTACCGACATTCTTGCCTGCCAGTAGCGCATTGCCGCTCAGGCTGGCGCTATCGCCCGCCAGCACGCCGGCCAGGTTCAGCAGGCCGGCGGCCGCATTCACGCTGCCATCGTAGCGACGCGTGGCGCCGCCAGCCGCATTCACGCTGACCGCGCGCGGCGTCACCAGCACGCTGGCGCCCAGGCTGGCTGGCGCGAACGTGTAGTTGCTGTTGTCCAGCACAAGGTCCGCATAGCCTGCCAGCGCCTGCGTACCGGCGTTGCGCGACGCCAGGGTAGCTGTGCCGCTCAGGTTGACGGTGTCGCCACCGAGCACATTCGTGATCTGCAGCAAGCTGGCGTTCAGCTTGTCGGTCGCGTCGTATTCCTTGCCGCCCAGGCTGGCGAGATGCACTTCCAGCGCATGGATGGTCGCCGCCAAATTGACGGTCGGCGTGGAGAGGATGTAATTGCTGGCCAAGCCCGCGTTGGCGCCGCTGCCGTCGCCCACCAGCAAGCTGGCCGCCACCGTGCGGGCGCCGGCGTTGGCGCTGTCGAAGGTGCCGCTGGCCGACAGCGACAGGTTTTCGCCATTCACAAGGCCCACCAGAGTGCCGGCGTTGATGCTGGCCGCGTTCGTGCGGTCATACGTCTTGTTGGCGGCGCCGATGCCGGCAATGGTCAGCACGGCCGGCGTGATCGACAGGGTACCCGTGCTGTAGGTGATGTCATAATCGCTCAACTTGCCATAGCCGGCGCCCAGGGTGGGCGCGAACAGGCTGGCGCCGTAATTGAGCGTGCC
This sequence comes from Janthinobacterium sp. BJB304, assembly GCF_002735765.1. NCBI lineage: Bacteria > Pseudomonadati > Pseudomonadota > Betaproteobacteria > Burkholderiales > Oxalobacteraceae > Janthinobacterium > Janthinobacterium sp. BJB304. The sequence continues at coordinate 260,360 of NZ_PDZN01000004.1, read as the reverse complement.
GACGGAGGTGGTGGGCAGCAAGGCCGCACTCCAGTCGACGCCGCTCACGCATGCCAGGTTGTTGTCGCAGCCGCTCACCGTCCAGCCGCCTGTCAGGACTGGATTGGCCCCGCCATAGGTTTTCGACAGGGCCGGGTTATTCAGCGTGATGGTGATCGGATCGACGTAGCCAAACGTGCGCAAGACGGGATAGCCGTCATTGAGCGTTGCCTTGCGTCCCCATACCCCGCTGTGGAAAGTGAAATCCCAGCTGTTGGTGGTAAACAAGTTGCTATCTTTCATTTGCGCCGTGGTCTTGCCCGTGCCGTCGCCACTACTGTTCTGCCCGCTGGTCTGCGTATCCCAGAAACTATTGCTGACGCCGCCGATGCTGACACCCATCAAGCCGCCCACGCCTGCGCCCGGGCTAGTTACCAGGCCGGTCGAATAACTCTTGTCGGCCGTGCCCAGATTGTTGCCGATCAGACCGCCCACGTAGTTGCCGGACGTAGAGACGGCGCCGCGGGCGTAGGTATTGACGACGTGGTTGCCATAATTACGGCCGATCAAGCCGCCCGCATTGTCGCCGGTAGCCGTCACTGCACCACTGGCATAGCTGGTATTAATTTCATTGTCCGGCGTGGCAACGCCGCCCGAGGCGCTGCTCAGGCCGACCAAGCCGCCCACCGTGCTCGTGCCGGTAACGGCGCCGCTGGCGTAGCTGCCGCTGACTTTGCCGTTATTGTTGTTGCCGACCAGGCCGCCCGTATTCGTGGTGCCGGTCACGGTGGCGGTGGCGTAGCTGCCGGAGACTCTGCCGCTGTTGTTATTGCCGACAAGGCCGCCCGTGTCGCCCTTGCCATTGACGCTGCCGCCGGCATGGCTGTCGACGATGTAGCCGTAATCGTTTTGCCCGACCAGGCCGCCAGTCCAGGTGCCGGCCGTGTTCGTCACCGTGGCGTTGGCATAGCTGTTGGCCAGGGTGATCTGGTATGCCAGGTAACCGGTCAGTCCGCCGATGTTATTGCCCTGCGAATTGACCGTGCCGTCGAAATGCAGGCGGGTGAGCGTGCCATCGAAGATCGCACCGATCAGGCCGCCCACGTAACCGCCCGGCCCCGTCACGCTGCCCGCGGCGTAGCTGTTGTAAACGCTGCCCATGTTCAATCCGATCAACGCCCCCACGCCCTGATTGGCGCTGACCACCGCATTCGACATCGCCACGTTGCGCACCCGCCCGTTGTTGCTGCCAAACAGGCCAACATACGTGCCGGACGGCTGGGTGATGCGCAAGCCGCTGACGGTATGACCCAGGCCGTCGAACACGCCGGAGAGGGATAAGGGAGCGAAGCCGGCGCCGCCGTTCCAGCCGCTGGTGGCGCTGGCGTCGATATTGCCGGCCAGTGCATAGTGGCCGCCGGCGCCGCCGTTGATGCCCTGCAAATCGAGGCTGCTGGTGCTGCCGGCGCTGCCCAGCGCATTGATCAGGGTATAGCCGATGTTATTAATCGTCAGCAACCCCGTACCGGCGCGGTCGACATCGATGCGGCCCTTGAAGACGCCGGCGTCATCGATACCCACCAGCACATTCTTGCTCGTGTTAAACGTCGGGCTGCCGGGATTGAAGTTGTAGCCTGTTTTCAGGTTCAAGGTCGAACTGCCGGTGGCGCTCATGACGGCGTTGACATTGATGTCGCCGTGCGCTTCCAGGGTCAGCTGGTTGGCGTTCCAGGCCAGCGGCGCGTTGACGTGGATATCGCCCGCTTCGCTGCCGGCCGCCTGGGTCTGAATCGTGACATTGCCGGCAGCCAGCGCCGCTTGCAGGGTATCGACGCCGATGCCGCTCGCGCCTTGCGCGGCGCTGCCGCTGCCGATCGTGAAATCGGTGGGATCGATCAGCCAGGAGCCGCTGCGGCCCGCAACCGCGCTGCTGTCGACGCGCGTGCCGTCAGCCACGCGTAGCACCGGCCCCGAGGTTTCGATGAAGCCGCCATTGCCGCCCTGCGGCGCGCTGGCATCGAGCTTGCCGGCCACTTCCACGGCGCCGCCTTCGCCCAGCAGGAAAATCCGTCCGCCGCGCTCGTTGATGGTGCGCGCGCGCACTTCGCCCGTGTTGTTGACGACGGTACTCAACAGGCCGTCGGCACCTTTCGCCGTCAGCACCACCAGGCCGCCATCGGCGTGCACGGCGTTGCCATTGGCGACCAGCGCGGCCAGCGCCGCCTCATCGACGGCCACGCCCACCAGCGCGCCGCCATCGAAAGTCAGGCTGACCTTGTTGCCGGCCGCCAGCGCCACCGTCCCCAGCCTGGCGCTGATCACGCCGTCATTGCGCACTTGCGCGCCCAATAACGCGATGTAGCCGCCATCCCTGGCGTTCAGACTGCCCAGATTGCGGACGGCGCCGCCCTTGCCGGTGAAACTGGTCTTGCCTGCCAGAAAATCGGCATCGCCGAGATTGAGCGTGCTCGCTACCAGGCCCGCCGTATCGACTCTGGCGCCCTTGCCGAACAGCACGCCATTCGGATTCAAAATGAACACCTGGCCATTCGCATGCAGCGCGCCGTCGATGACCGAGCCTTCATTGCCCCGGACCCGGTTCAAGGTCACGGCGGCGGCATTCGGCTGCACGAAATTGACCCTGGCATCCTTGCCGATCGAAAAACTGTTCCACTCGATGGCCGCCTTGCCGCTGGCCTGGGTTACGGTCATGGCCGCGCCCTGCTGGCCGACGTGCGCCTGTCCCGCCGTCACCACGGCGCCGCTGGGCAAGGCCGTGGCGGCAAGGTCCGCCGCCTGCGCCGCGCCGCCCAGCATCACGCCGGTCAGCACGCTGGCCAGCAGCGTCCCTGTGGTGCCGGAGCGCTTGCCCCCGCTGCCGGCATGTTCTGCCACGACCATGACCGCGTTGCGGCGGCGGTTCCATACCGTGCGATGAATTCGATTCATGTGATGTTCCGATCTGACGTGATGACATCGAGGCTTGCCAGGACTTTTCGGCAAAAGCAATTAATGGCATTATAAAATGCTGCAAGTAAGCAATTTCGACAAATTCTCCCCATCGGGCGTTAACACAACACGCATGCCAGACAACAGCACCCGCAGCCGCTGCAGGCAAAAAAAAACACCACCGGAACCGGTGGTGTTTTTGCTCACAGAGCGCGCGAAAAACAGCTGCTAGTGACTAGTTACTTGATATTCAGCGGCGCAAACGACTTGACCAGATCGTCGAGCGCCTTCAACTGCGCCAGGAACGGCTCCAGCTGGTCCAGCGGCAAGGCGCTGGGGCCGTCGCAGCGGGCATTGTCCGGGTCCGGATGGGCTTCCAGGAACAGGCCGGCGATGCCGACGGCCAGGCCGGCGCGGGCCAGGTCGGCCACCTGCTGGCGGCGGCCGCCCGAAGCGGCGCCGCCGGGATCGCGCTGCTGCAGGGCGTGCGTGACGTCGAAGATGATGGGCAGGTCGTCGCAGGTCTTTTTCATGACGCCAAAGCCCAGCATGTCGACCACCAGATTGTCGTAGCCGAGGCAAGTGCCGCGGTCGCACAGGATCAATTGGTCGTTGCCCGCTTCCTTGAATTTCTCGACGATATTGGCCATCTGGCCTGGGCTCAAAAATTGCGGCTTCTTGATGTTGATCACTTTACCCGTTTTCGCCAGCGCCACGACGAGGTCCGTCTGACGCGCCAGGAAGGCGGGCAGTTGCAGCACGTCGACCACTTCGGCCACCTGCTGCGCCTGCCATGGCTCATGCACGTCGGTAATCACGGGTACGCCGAACGCCGCCTTGACGTCCTGGAAGATGCGCATGCCTTCTTCCAGGCCCGGTCCCCGGTAGGAATGGATCGAGGAACGGTTGGCCTTGTCGAAGCTGGCCTTGAACACATAGGGAATGCCCAGTTTTTTCGTGACGCGCACATATTCTTCGCAGGCGCGCATGGCAAGATCACGCGATTCGAGCACGTTGATGCCGCCAAACAGCGCGAAGCTGCCGGTATTGCTGACATCGATGCCATGGACTTTCACTGAGGTCATAGGGATTCCATATTGGTTAATTGTTACTACTTGCTTGGAAGAGGCACAGCCAGCGGCTGGCGCGATAAGGCATCTTACTAGCTAGGGCGGCGCAGATCAAATTTGATCCAGCGCAAGGGCGCGGCAAACGGCGTGTCGCCAGGCCGCGACGGCCCCGCGAGGGCAGGCGCAAAGTGCCTTATAATCACGCTTTATCTCTACACTGATTCAGGAGCACAGATGGCCCGCACGATCCACTGCATCAAACTCAACAAGGAAGCCGAAGGACTGGATTTCCCGCCGTACCCGGGCGAACTGGGCAAGAAGATTTACGAATCCGTGTCGAAGGAAGCATGGGCCGCCTGGCTCAAGCACCAGACCATGCTGGTCAATGAAAACCGTTTGAACCTGGCCGACGCGCGCGCCCGCAAATACCTGGCCACGCAGATGGAAAAGCATTTCTTCGGCGATGGCGCCGATGCCGCCATGGGCTACGTACCGCCAACGGAATAAGTTTTTCAGCATTCCCGCCCGTGGCCGCCGCGCCGCGGGCAGTTTCATCCCCTCCCCGTTTCACGCCGCCTGACGCTGTTTCACGGCTGACCTTTCCCGTTTCGTCGCACCCCGCTCGCCGCCCGCGCCGCTTGCAGGCACAGTACGTCCATCGACAACCTCACTCCAAAGGCGGATACCATGTTGCAGCACATCTTCAGCCACACTCCCCTCTACGTCTGGGCCATCCTGGGCTTGCTCGTCTACCGGGGCGTGCTGGCCAGCCGCGCACGCGAGGTGACCTTGCGCAAGCTGTGCATCATTCCCCTGGTCATGCTGGCCCTGTCCCTGAGCGGCGTGCAGGGCAGTTTCGGCCTGGCCGGCAGCGCGCCGTTCGCCTGGGCCGCCGGCGCTCTGGCCGGCGCGGCGCTGGCATGGACACTGAGCGATGCGCGCAAGATCGTCGCCATACCCGAACGGACCAGCGTGCAGCGCCCCGGCAGCTGGGTGCCGTTGATGCTGATGATGAGTATCTTTTGCATGAAGTATGCGGTGGCCGTGACCCTGGCCATCGCGCCGGCCTACGCCCATGCGACCGGCTTCATCGTGCCCGTCTGCCTCGCCTATGGCTGCTTCAGCGGCATCTTCCTCGGCGGCTTGCTGCGCACCGTGGCCGTGTACCGCCAGGCACACATGACAAGCGGCCCGCAAGGGGCCGCCGTGTAAGACAAGTGCAAATGCCGGCAGACGCCGGCTATCACCTTAGTACGCCAAGGTACGCACGCCTTCCGGCATGCCCAGCAAGCAAACGTTGGCACCGCGCACAGCGAACAGGCCGACGGCGATGACGCCGACGATCTGGTTGATCTGCTGCTCCAGCGCCACCGGGTCGGCGATCTGCAAGCCCAGCACGTCGATGATCTCGCCGCCATTGTCGGTGATGAATGCTTCCGTGCTGCCAGGCTTCAGGCGCAAGCGGGGCGTGCCGCCCAGCGCGGCCAGCTGGCGCGAGACGGCGGCGCGCGCCATCGGCACCACTTCCACCGGCAGCGGGAAGGCACCGAGGGTCTCGACGAGCTTGGAGCCGTCGGCGATGCAGACGAACTGTTTCGCGACGGACGCGACAATCTTTTCGCGCGTCAATGCCGCGCCGCCGCCCTTGATCATGGCGCCGCTGGCCGTGATTTCATCGGCGCCATCGATGTAGACGGCGATCGACTCGACGTCGTTCAGGTCGAAGACGGGAATGCCATGACCGGCCAGGCGCGCGGCCGTCGCTTCGGACGACGCGACCGTCCCCTTGATGCGGTCCTTGATCTTGGCCAGTTCATCGATGAAAAAGTTGGCGGTGGAACCGGTGCCGACACCGATGATTTCACCGTCCACCACATAGTTAATGGCGGCGCGGGCTACGGCTTGCTTCAATTCGTCTTGGGTCATGGCAAAAAAAGGCTAAAGTGAGGAATGCCGCTATTTTAACGGATTGCCGGCCCGGCCAGCCGGCCATGATGACGGACCTGGCGACGGGATACAACAGGCAAGTGGAAAAGACTTGCCCCAAGGCAATTGCCCAGCCAATTACTCTCTATGCCCTCTAAAATATGCGAAAATGGCACGATTGACCGATATGACGTTTCAGGAATAGCACATGAATCACAGTAAGCAGGTACTTGTTGTCGATGACAGCCGGGTTTCACGTCTGATGTCGCATCAGTTCATCCTCAGCAAACATGCCGACTGGCAAGTGATTGAGGCGGCGACGGGTGAGGAAGCCCTGGAAAAAGTCAAGACTGTCAGCCCTGTGCTGATATTACTGGATGTCAACATGCCCGGCATGGGCGGTGTGGCGGCGGCGGAACAATTGCGCGCGCTGTGCCCCCAAACGCACATCGTTCTCGTCACGGCGAACGTGCAAAACGCCATCCGCAACCGCGCCATCGAACTTCGTGTCGGCTTCATGGAAAAACCGATCACGGAAACCCGCATCCACCAGCTGATCGAGTCACTGGGACTGTGAGCATGGTCAATCTCTCCGAACTGGAAAACGATGCCCTCGTGGAGATATTCAACATCGGGGTGGGCCATGCGGCCGCCGCGATGAGCGAGATCGTCAATGAAGAAGTCACCATGTCGGTGCCGTCGATCACTTTCCTGAACCGTGCCGATGCGGCTGCCCTGCTGGGCAGCAAGAAGGATGGCGAACGCATCTGCGGCGTCAGCCAGCATTACGATGGCGCCTTCGCCACCGAAGCCATCCTGATGTTTCCCGAAGATAAAAGCCTGGAAATCGTGCGCCTGATGGTGGGCGACGCCATGCCGCTGCAGGAACTGACGGAGATGGAACAGGAAGCGATGAGCGAGATCGGCAACATCATCCTCAATTCCTGCGTAGGGACTTTGGCCAACCTGTTCGACAGCGAACTGCATGGCTCGCTGCCCCTGTACCACGTGGGTACCAGCGCGGAAATCCTGTCTTCGTTCGGCGGCCACGATGACGAGGCCGTCGTACTGATGCTGCATATCGACTTCGTGCTGTCCAAGCACCAGATCCACGGTTATGTGGCATTCGTGCTCGACCTGTCCGCCCTGCACGACCTGAAGCAGCAGGTCAGCCACTATCTGGCCAAGGTCCTGGGACAGGCGTGACGATCATGCCGGATGCCTTACACCGACTCGCCCTGCTCGAGAGCATACTCGGCGCCGTCAACCTGGGCGCCATCGTGCTCGACGAGCAGCACCGCATCGTGCTGTGGAACCACTGGATGGCGCGCCACTCGGCATGCCAGGCCGACGCCGTGCTGGGCCAGGATTTCTTCACCGTCTATCCGGAACTGCGCCACAAGCGCATCGATTCGGCCATCACCCAGGCCCTGCGCGACAATTTCCAGTCGCTGCTGTCGCAGACCCTGCACAAGGCGCCGTTTCCCCTGTACACGCATGGCGCGGCCGAAGGCCGGGAGCGCATGCAGCAGGCGATCGCCGTCACGCCAATCAATTTGCCCGATTCGCCGCGCCACTGCCTGATCCAGATCAATGATGTCACCATCGCCGTGGGCCGCGAAAAGCTGCTGCGCGAACAGACCATGGTCTTGCGTTCGCAAACCTTTGCCGACGGCTTGACGGGCATCGCCAACCGCCGCCACTTCGACGTGGCGATCGAGAAGGAAATGCGGCGCGCCATGCGCACGGGCAGCCCCCTGTCGCTGCTGATGATCGATATCGATCACTTCAAGGATTACAACGACCATTACGGCCACCAGCAAGGTGATGATTGCCTGATCCGCGTCGCGGCCGAACTGGCCGCCATCCTGCAGCGCCCCACAGACTTGCTGGCGCGCTATGGCGGCGAGGAATTTGCCGCCATCCTGCCCGACACGGACGCGGCGCAGGCGCTGCGCATGGCCGAGGTAATCCGCCAGCACGCGGCCGGACTGCGCATTCCGCATGCCAAGACGGGCAATGAGGTCGAGTACATCACGGTCAGCATCGGCATCGCCACCCAGCACCCGCAGCAGCAGCCGACCATCTCCGCCCTGATCGGCGCCGCCGACCGCGCCCTGTACCTGGCCAAGGGCGCCGGGCGCAACCGCGTGATGGTGCAGCCGCTGTAAAAAAAGCAACGCAAGACAAAGGATTCCAGTAGACATCTTTATGGCGTGTGCGTAGACTCGTCATTGATTGCAGCAACAATAACAAGAATTTATCTGTGGTATCTATCCCTGCGCATGGCTCACCATGCGGGACATGGCCAGGAGCGCTTGTGAATCTCGATCCTCCCCTCAGATCCGGCTTGCCGGGTGCCGGCATGGATACGACCATGGTCAACGGCATGCGCCTGCTGCTGTCGAGCGCCACCTTGCTGACCCTGTTCATCGACCCCGAAAGCGCCGGCAAGCTGAGCAAGATTACCTGGCTGATCTTTTCCGCCTACACCATGCACAGCCTGCTGCTCTACGTGCTGGCCGTGCTGGGCTTCAGCCTGCCCCAGGACATCTTGCTGTACTGGCTCGACGTGGCCTGGTATGCGCTGATCGTGTTTTCCACCAGCAGCCACAACAATTTATTCTTCCTGTTTTTTTTCTTTGCCATCCTGACCTCGTCGTTCCAGCGGGGCTTCGAGGAAGGCGCGCGCGTGACCCTGGCCTCGGCCGGCCTGTTCGCCGCCACGGCCCTGTTCGGCGAATCGGATGCGGAGCTGTCGCGCCTGCTGCTGCGTACCACCTTCCTGCTGGCGCTCGGCTACATGATCGCCTATTGGGGCGGCTCGGCCATCACGCAGCGCAGCCACCTGGCGCTGCTGCGCGATGTCAGCCAGCTGTCCAATCCGCGCTTCGGCGTCGACCAGACCATTACCTCCGTACTGGAAAAAACCCGCAGTTATTTCAACGGCCGCAGCTGCCTGCTGATCATGCAGGACAAGGGCACGCGGGTCTGGTCGCTGCGCAGCGTGCTGCAAACGGCAACGGGCGTCGTGCACACCAGCTCGCTCCTCAGCGATGACGCGGCCAGTCCCCTGCTCGCTTTCCCGCACGATAAAATCGCCTTGTACAACCAGCCCGCCGGCCGCTGGCTGCCGTGGACAGGCGGCGCGCGCATGCTCGATCCCGACAGCGGACGCTGGCTGCGGCACGACGACGCGGCAGGCGACCGCCTGGCCGAGCTGCTCGAAGCGCACGCCTTCATCAGCGCACCGCTCCCCCTGCGCAATGGCAAGGGCCGCATCTTTATCGTCTCCGCCACCAGTATGAGCAAGACGGATGCCCTGTTTCTCAGTCATATCGGCGCGCAGGCGTTTCCCGTCATTGAAAACATCGACCTGCTCGACCGCCTGGCGTCGCAGGCGGCCTCGCGCGAGCGCGAAAAGATCGCCCGCGACCTGCATGACACGGCCGTGCAGCCGTACATCGGCCTGCGCCACGGCCTGGCGGCCCTGCGCAACGAAGCCACGCCCGGCAACCCGCTGCTGCCCGAACTGGAAAAACTGATCATCATGTCGGGCCAGGTAATCGCCGACCTGCGCAGCTACGCGCGCACGTTCAAGAACGGCCAGGTGCAAAGCGAGCCGGAACTGCTGGTCGCGCTGCGCCGCCAGGCCACGCAGATCCGCGAATTCTATGGCATCGATATCGCCCTGCAAATCGAAGGCGACCTGCACATCAACGACCGCCTGGCGGCCGAGGTGTTCCAGATCGTCAACGAAGGCATGAGCAATATCCGCAAGCATACGTCGGCGCGCCACGGCGCCGTCAAGCTGACCTGCGTGCAGGGCGCGCTGCACATCAGCATCGACAACGAATGCGCCGCCGCGCACGTCCCCGATTTTCTGCCCGACTCGCTGGCCGAACGCGCAGCCGCCCTGGGTGGCACGGCCCGCGTCACGCATGGCATGCTGGGCAACACCTCCGTGCAGATCGAGATCCCCATATGAACGACTTACGCTACACGCCCCCGGCCAGCCATGTCATCAGCGTCATGCTGGTGGACGATCATAAGACCATGCTGTGGGGCCTGGAGCGGCTGATCGGCGGCGAGCACTCGGGCATGCGCGTGGTCGCCACGGCGTCCGACAGCGCCGAGGCGCTGGAGCAGGCGAAGGCGCTGCAACCGGATGTGATCGTGCTGGACCTGGACCTGGGCGGCATCAGCTCGCTGGCCATCCTGCCCGCGCTGGCGCAGTGCGGCAGCACGCGCGTGCTGGTGCTGACGGCCAGCCACGACCAGGCCGTCCTGGACCAGACGGTGCTGAAAGGCGCGCGCGGCATCGTCAGCAAGGATGCGCCGGCGGAGATGGTGCTGAAGGCCATCGAAAAGGTGTACCAGGGCGAGCTGTGGCTGGAACACGCGATGCTGGGACGCATGCTGACGCAGCTGACCCAGCCCGGCGGCGGCTCGGCGCAAGCCATCTCCATCGCCAGCCTGACCCTCAAGGAAAGAAAGATCATCGCCGCGCTGGTGCACGGCAGCGGCACGCCGGCCAAGCTGCTGGCGGACCAGCTGTTCATCTCCGAACACACCCTGCGCAACCACCTGACGTCGATCTACCGCAAGCTGGGCGTGTACAACCGCCTGGAACTGTACGCCTACGCCACCAAGCACCAGCTGGGCCAATTGCCGCCCGGCGCCTGACGCCGCTGTCCCCCGGCACGGCCACTGCCCGGCCGCGCACTCCCTCCACCGCCCCCTTCGCCAGCCACCGGCGCTGCCTGCGCCCGTGCGCCCGCGCGCCAGACTCGACCATGACAATTGTCACGAAAAAAACAAGCAATTCCTCCTTGCAATAAAAGGATGTTCTTCTGATGTAGATCAAGCTGCTGACTTCTATAGTGGATTTACCGGAGTGCAAATCACCGCGCGGCCCACCACGACACGGAGCACAGCATGCGCCTTGACAAGTTTCTTCCGACAGCCCTGATCACCTATTTGCAGGGCAAGGAAAAGGCTGCGTTCTACCGCTATGCCCTAGTGGCGGCCCTCATGGCGGTGGTGTGCATCATCGGACTGCTCGCACTGGGCGAAAGCCCATGAGAGCCTAGCACCAGGAAGCAACGCTGTAAAACCGTTTTACCCACCGTCGTACCTTAACCACCACCAGGAGTTGTCATGAACCTCATCAAAAACTTTATCCGCGAAGAAGATGGCGTCACCGCAATCGAGTACGGCCTGATCGCTGCCCTGATCGCCGTGGTGATCATCGCCGCCATCACCATCGTCGGCACGCAGCTGAAAAAAACCTTCAGCACCATCGGCACCAAGCTGACCACCGCCAATGCCTGACGCGCTGCTGTCCGGGCCGGCCCAGCGCCAGCCCGGACTACGCTTCCCCATATTCCCGGCACGCCCACCTTGATACCGCCTAGCGAGGCCCATCGTGAAATATCTCTTCAGCCGTTTATCCGACGAGTCCGCCGTTACAGCGATCGAATACGCGCTGCTGGCGGGCCTGATCGCGGCAGTGCTGGTGGTCACGATCACCGTGCTTGGCGACCAGGTCAAGCTGCTGTTTGTCTACGTCAAGGACCAAGTGGTCCTGGCCCTGTCATGAACACCCTGCGCGCCTCGCTGCGCACCCACCGCGCCCTGCTGCTGATCGTGCTGCTGTACGCCGCCGCCGCGACCTTGCTGGCCGGCAGCCTGCCCAGCGCATCGGATATCCTCAACGTGCTGGCCGGCTTCTTCGTGGCCATCCTCACGGGTCCCGTCTTCATCCTGTGCGGCTACACCATCCACGTCATGGTGATGAAACGCCCGCACCGCCTGTGCCACTATCTGTACCACGATCTGCGCCGCTACCTGAGCAACGAGCGCCTGCTGCACGCGCTGCCGGCCATGCTGCTGATTCCCGTCTTCGCCTCCAGCTTCACCGTCTTCAAGGGCGCCATTCCGCGCCTGCACCCCTACACCTGGGATGCCACGCTGTCCGCCTGGGACCTCGCGCTGCATGGCGGCATGGCCCCATGGGAAAGGCTGCAGCCGCTGCTGGGCCACCCGCTCGTCACGGGCTTGCTCAACTTCAGCTACCATTTCTGGTTCTTCCTGTTCTACGCCATCCTGTACTGGCTCATCCTCGACACGCGCCGCCCGCTGCTGCGCATGCAGTTCCTGCTCAGCTTTGCGCTGACCTGGATCGCCCTGGGCAGCATCCTGGCCGTGCTGTTTGCCTCGGTCGGTCCCTGCTACTACGGCCACCTGCACGCCAGCGATCCATATGCGCCGCTGATGGCCTACCTGCATGACGCCAACCAGCACGTTCCCGTCTGGGCCCTGCAGGTGCAGGACATGCTGTGGCAAGGCTATCAAAGCAAGGGCGCGAACGGTGAACTGGGCATCTCCGCCATGCCCAGCATGCATGTGGCCACCGCCGTGCTGATGGCCATCATGGGCTGGAAGGTCAGCCGCGCCGCAGGGATCGCCCTGTCCGCCTTCGCCATGCTGATCCTGCTCGGCTCCATCCACCTGGGCTGGCACTATGCGCTTGACGGCTATGTGGGTGCGGCCGGCGCGGCGCTGGTGTGGCGCCTGGTGGGACGGCTGCTGGGCAGCCAGGCCGCGGCACCGGCCATGCACATGGCCACGGCGCCCTGCATGAGCAAGGAAGGACTGACGTCATGAACGCCCACCTGCCCATGCTGCTGTGCCTGGCCGTGCTGGCCACCCTGCTCGCCAGCGCCCTGTGGCACGACCTGCGCACGCGCCGCATCCCGAACCGGCTGGTGTTGTGGGGCACGCTGGCGGGCTTGATCCTCAACAGCTTCGTGCCATCGGGCGCCGGCCTGTTCGACGCCTCCTTCGGCGGCCTGGGACTGCTGCAGGCCCTGGCCGGCGCCGCCGCCGGGCTGGCCCTGCTGCTGCCCATGTACCTGCTGCGCGCCCTGGGCGCCGGCGACGTCAAGCTGATGGCCATGTGCGGCGCCTTCCTCGGTCCCGACGCCGTGCTCGAAGCGGCCCTGCTGACCTTCCTGTGCGGCGGCGTGCTGGCCCTGGCCGCCGCGCTGGCCGGCCAGCGCCTGCGCCAGGTGCTGAAAAACACGTATCACATGATGCTGGGCGCGCTGCTGCACAGCCTGGCCGGCGGCGCCGCCACGATCGCCGAGCCGCCGCCGGCCACCGGCAAGCTGGCCTACGCCTTCGCCATCGCCAGCGGCACCGGCTTGCAGGTCTTCCTGCATTACACCCACCTGTGGAGTCTGCGCTGAAACGCGCCGCTCCGACGACCAGCCACCATAGGACCTGACCATGGACACCCTCGCCACCCTCTGCCACTCGCGCCACGCCAGCCTGTTCACCAGCATCGCCATGGCTTGCCTGTGGACGTTCTTTGCCAGCGCCCACGTGGTGGGATTCCTGCACAGCGGCGACTGGAGCTATCTGCTGTTCTGCGCCGCCGAAACCCTGGCCGCCCTGTTCTTCATCGTGCGTTCGGCCCCCGTCAGCGTCTCCACCGATGCGGGCGACTGGCTGCTGGCCATCGGCGCCACCTTCGCGCCCTTCCTTCTGTCCCCCGCCGACATGGCCATCTGGCCCGGCGCGCGCTATCTGCTGGCCGTCGGCAGCCTGCTGCAGATCGCCGGCCTGCTGTCGCTGAACCGCAGCTTCGGCCTGGTGGCGGCGCAGCGCGAGATCAAGACGGGCGGCGTCTACCGCGTGATACGCCATCCGCTGTATGCAAGCTACCTGATTTCCCTGAGCGGCTACCTGCTGGCCAACACTTCGCCCGCCAACACCGTCATTTATGTCGCGACGATGGGCATGATGGTGATGCGCCTGCTGCGCGAAGAGCGTTTCCTGTCCGCCGACGTGCGCTACCGCGTCTACATGCGCCAGGTGAAGTACCGCCTGCTGCCCTTCATTTTCTGATATCCAGCCATCCGAACAAGAGGAGTATCCATCATGCCTGACACCTATCCAGAACGCAGCGACGGCGGCGGCGTCGAACCGGCGGCCAAGCGCGCGCCACGCACGGTCGAGGAAACGGGATTGCCCTTCCTGTTCCTGGTCGAACTGCTGGTCAAGATACTCTTCCTGCGCGGCCAGATCGGCCTGCCCGCCCTGTCGACGCACGTGAAACTGGGCGCCGGCGTGCTCGAACCGCTGCTCACCTTCATGCGCGCCGAAAAGCTGTGCGAAGCGCGCCGCAATGGCGGCAGCGGCACCGACGCCGACCTGTATTACCTGCTGGGCGACCAGGGCCGCCTGCGCGCCGCCGAATACATGCGCCGCAACGCCTACAGCGGTCCCGCCCCCGTCACCTTGTCCGATTACAGCAACCAGGTGCTGGCGCAAAGCGTGGCCGACATGCATGTCACCCGCGACGACGTGCAGCGCGAATTTCGCGACGTGGTGGCCAGTTCGGCCGTGCTCGACCAGCTGGGCGCAGCCATGAATTCCGGACGCGCCCTGTTCTTTCACGGCCCCGCCGGCAGCGGCAAGAGCTACCTGGCCGAGAGCCTGAACGGCTTGCTCAGCGGCGCCATCGCCCTGCCCCATGCCGTGATGGTCGACGGCGAAGTGCTGCCCTTCCTCGACCCCATGCTGCACACCCTGTCAAGCAAAGGCCTCGTGCCATCCGACCCCCGCTGGGTGCGCGCCGAACGCCCCGCCGTGCTGACGGGCGGCGAGCTGACGCTCGACATGCTGGACCTGCAATTCGACCAGGGCACCCGCCTGTACCAGGCGCCGCCGCACCTGAAGGCCAACAACGGCATCTTCATCATCGACGACCTGGGCCGCCAGCGCTGCTCGCCCGTGGAACTGATGAACCGCTGGATCGTGCCGATGGCGCGCCACATCGATTACCTGTCGCTGCACACGGGCTACAAATTCCCCGTGCCCTTCGACGTCATCGTCGTGTTCTCGTCGAACCTGGCGCCGCAGCAGCTGGCCGACGATTCCTTCCTGCGCCGCATCGGCTACAAGATCCATGTGGGTCCCTTGAGCGCCTACCACTACCTGGCCGTGTTCCGCAGCACCTGCGCCCAGCTGGGCATCAATTTCGACGAAGCCTCCTACACCTACCTGCTGCACCTGCATAGCCTCTACAAGCGGCCCTTGCTCGCCTGCTATCCGCGCGACATCCTCGCGCAGGTCTGCGACCAGGCGCGTTATGAAGACCACCCGGCGCAACTGTCTCCGGAAGTCCTGTTCTGGGCATGGCAAAACTATTTCGGCAGCGATAACGACCTCGCAAGCACACACACCGGACCGGCAGCGGTCCAGCACAAAGGGGAAGCAAAATGAGAAACGCACGCGCTCTGACGATGATGGCCATTGCGGTCATCCTGGCGTTCGCCGCGGTCATCGTGGCCGCGCGCTGGATCAATGCCCAAGCCTCGGGCAACATCAACAAGGTGGCCGTGGCCCAGGTCGACATCAGCCTGGGGGCACGCCTCACGCCCGACATGGTGCGCATGGTCGACTGGCCATCGAACGCGCTGCCGCCAGGCGCCATCAACGATCCGAAACTGCTGGAAACGCGCGTCACGCGCACCAGCATCCAGCACGGCGAACCGATCATGGAAGGCAAGCTGGCGCCTCCCGGCACGCAAGGCGGCCTGTCGGCCGTCGTCGCCGAGGGCAAGCGCGCCATGACCGTGCGCGTCAACGACGTGGTGGGCGTGGCCGGCTTCGCCCTGCCCGGCAACTTCGTCGACATCCTCGTCAACACCCAGGGCGAAGGGGCCCGCAAGACGCCGGACCGCGATCCGAACATTTCCAAGATCGTGCTCGAACGCATCCTCGTGCTGGCCATCGCCCAGGAATCGAGCCGCGACGACACCAAGCCCAAGGTGGTCAACGCCGTGACCCTGGAGCTGACGCCGGATCAGGCTGAAAAACTCGACCTGGCGCGCAGCGTGGGCACCCTGTCGCTGGTGCTGCGCAATCAGGTCGAGGACAAGCCCGTCAACACGGAAGGCGCCACCAAGTCCAGCTTGCTCGATGAAAAGGTCGCCATGGCCGCCCCCGCCGCCATGGTGCAAGCCAAGCCGCTGCCACGCCGCCGTCCCGCCGCCGCACCCGCGCCTCAGGCCGGTCCACGCGTCGATGTCATCAAGGGGCTGGAACGCAGCTCCCAACAATTCTAACCTGCACCAGAGGAGTCACGCCATGAGCACATATTGCACAGCAAGCGGAAGCCGGGTACTGAGCCTGGCGCTTGCCCTCGCCATGATCGGCGCCCTGGCGCCCCAGGCACGCGGCGAACCCGTCGCCGCTGCCGCCACCGCCGCCGGCACCGACACGGGAGCCGCCAGGAGCAATCGGGCGGCCGCCCGGCCCAGGGCCACGCCGCCGCAAAGCGAATCGCGCGCCGGCCGCACCGAGATGGCGCCGCAAATGAGCCTGGCCGAAGGCAAGTCGACCCTGATGCGCCTGCCGTTCGCCGCCAGCCGCATGTCCGTCGGCGACCCGCGCATCGCCGACGTCATCCTGCTCAATCCCAACGAGGTGTACCTGCTGGGGCGTTCCGTCGGCACCACCAACCTGATCCTGTGGAACAAGAGCAATGACGCCACCATCATCGACCTGGCCGTCGGCATCGACAGCAGCAGCCTGCAGGCACGCATGGCCGAACTGCTGCCGAACGAAAAAATCCACGTCACGGTGGCGGGCGACACCCTGATCCTGTCGGGCATGGTCAGCGACGTCGTCAAGGCCGACCAGGCCCTGTCGCTGGCCAACGCCTATGTACAGCGCAGCGCCCGCAGCGGCGCGGCCAGCTCCGGCGCCGCGCCAGCCGCGGGCGCCGCCGCGCCGGCCCCCGCTGCCACGCCGGATGCCAGCATGCCGCGCGTGATCAACCTGCTGTCGATCGCCGCGCCGCAGCAGGTGATGCTGGAAGTGAAGGTGGCCGAAGTGTCGAAGGTGCTGGTCGACCAGCTGGGCGCCAGTCTGGGCATCAACAAGACCATCGGCAGCTGGTCGTATTCGCTGCTGTCCAGCCTTCTCAGCAACAATCCCAGCGGCTTGAGCGGCGCCAGCAAGAACAACTTCTTCAACCTCGACGCGCAAAAACGCGATGGTCTGATCAAGGTGCTGGCCGAACCGAACATCATGGCCATCAGCGGCCAGGAGGCCAGCTTCCTGGCCGGCGGCAAAATCTTCATCCCCGTCAGCCAGAGCAACAATAACGGCGTGCCCACCATCACCCTGGAAGAGAAGGAGTTCGGCGTGGCCGTGAAATTCACGCCCACCGTGCTCGATGGGGGGCGCATCAACCTGAAGGTGGCGCCGGAAGTGTCGGACCTGAACAAGGACGGCATCGGCATCACCGCCACCGGCATCTCGGCCACGGCCATCCTGCCATCGTTTACGACGCGGCGCGCCACCACCACGGTGCAGCTGTTCGACGGCCAGAGCTTCGCCATCGGCGGCCTGATCAAGAACAACGTGACCAGCAATATCAAGGCCCTGCCAGGCCTGGGCGAAGTGCCCGTGCTGGGCGCCCTGTTCCGCAGCACGGACTTCCAGACGGACCGCTCGGAACTGGTCTTCATCATCACGCCGCACCTGGTCAAGCCGCTGCCGGCCGACTACAAGCTGCCCACCGACGGCTACATCCAGCCGACGCGCGGCGACATGTTCATGCAGGGAAAAATGGAGGGCAGCGCACCGGCGCCCGCCCCCGCAGCGCCAGCAGCGCCCATGCAGCCGCAAGCGGCCGCGCCCCAGTCCGCCGCCGGCTTCGACCTCAAATAGGAGAACACCATGAAAACCGCACATTGCCTGCCTTGCGCCACCCTGCTGTCGCTATTGCTGTTAGCCGGCTGCGCCGCCACCACCACGCCCGTGCTCGATTCGCACTTCGGCGAATCGGTGGCCCTGCTCAAGGCGCAGCAGATCATGTATCCGGACGCCTACCGCAACATGGACCCCGTCAGCGGCATCGACGGCAAGGCCGGCGCCAGCGCCTACCAGCGCTACCAGAAATCGTTCGCCGCGCCGGAACCGCAACCGAACGTCTTCACCATCGGCGTGGGCGGACGCCAGTAGGCGCCAGTTTCGCGACGCACTCCCCCCAGGCCACCAGGAGACAGCCATGAAGACCGCATTTCGCAGGCACGACAAGCAGCAGGGCGCGATCGCCATCGTGCTGGGGCTGACCCTGGTGGTGCTGTTCGCCATGGGCGGCCTGGTGCTGGACCTGGGCCACCTGTACATCGCCAAGACGGAACTGCAGAACGGCGCCGACAGCGCCGCCCTGGCAGGCGCCGTGGAACTCAATCAGAGCGCCGCCGGCATCGACAATGCGCAGACGAAGGCCATCGCCATCGCGCAAAAGAACCGCTATGACTTTTCCACCGCGCTGACCATCACGGCCGCCAACATCAGCTTTGGCCCCAGCCCGGACGGTCCCTGGTCGTCCGGCGCCAGCGCCCGCACCAGTCCGCAAGGAATGACCTTCATCCAGGTCGACACGGGCAGCAAGACCTTCGCCACCTACCTGATGGGCATCGCCGGCATCGCCAGCACCAGCACCTCGGGCGTGGCCGTGGCGGGCCGCTTCGTCAACGACGTCACGCCGATCGGCGTGTGCGCCGTCGATCCGGCCAACAAGTCGGCGCAATACACGTATCCGGCCGCGCCGGCCGGCACGGGCCTGACGGAGCTGGTGGAATTCGGTTTTCGCCGCGGCGTCACCTACAATCTGTTCGGTCTCAATCCGCTGGGCGGCCCGTCCGATCCCTACCTGATCAACCCCGTCGACGCGCCGCCCGGCAGCTGCAGCGCCTCGCACGCGAGCGCCGCCTCCACCGCGCCATTCATGTGCACCGGCAGCAGCGCCGTCATCACCAGCGGCACGGGCCAGGTCTACACGAACACGGGGCTGACGGCTTCGCTGGCCGCCTCGCTCAATTCGCGTTTCGACGACTACGGCGGGCCATCCGTGTGCGACCCCGCGACGGCACCGCCCGACACCAATATCAAGGAATATCCGTGCGTGGGCGCCGCCTCGCCCTGCGCCGCCACTGCCGCCAACTCGCCGCCCACCGGCTGGATGCAGCCGGGCGCCAGCACCTTGCCCAGCCAGCAGCCGGTCAGCCTGGCCGGCAACAAACCGAATTACCAGCTGCCGTCAGCCGGTCCCGTCCCGGCACCGTCGGCCACGTTCGCCCAATTCGCCGGCTACGGCGTGCTGTGGTCCTACGGCCCCGCCTACCAAAGCAATGGCGCCACCCCGGCCAAGGCCGGCACGGCCTACAGCGTCGCGGACGGCAACGCCAACCCCATGTACAGCACGGCCAAGGCGAATTACTTCGACACGGCCAGCTACCCCGTCAGCGCCGGCGCAGGCTTTCCTGCCAGTACGCCGCCTGCGCCGTACAACCAGACCAGCGGCCCCACGTTCCAGGCGCCATCGGTGGCCCATCCGGGCCAGCGCAACCGCCGCATCCTCAACGTGGTGCTGGTCGACTGCCGCACGGCGCCAGTCGGGCCGGCTTCGTGCGGCACCATGAACGCGGTTGGCATCGGCAAATTCTTCATGACGATGAAAGCCGATTTCAGCGGCGGCACCAAGCGCCTCGACGTCGAGTTCGCGGGCCTGATCGAGCCCGTGCCGAATTCCGAAATCAAACTCTACAAGTGAGGCGGCCATGCGCATCCACCTTTCCCCTATCAAACAGCGCGGCGGCGCCGCCGTCGAATTCGGCATCGTGCTGGCACTGCTGATCACCCTGCTGGCCGGCATCTTCGGCTTCGGCCGCGCTTTCTGGTACTACGACGCGCTGAACAAGGCCACGCGCGACGCGGCGCGCAACATGTCCGTCAAGGCCAAGGCTGGCATCGCCTCGCAGGGCGTGCCGGCGGCCAAACAGACGGTGGCCGACGCGGCCGTCAGCGCCGGCATCAGCGACTTCACCACGGCCAACGTGACGGTCACCTGCCTGGACGCGGCATTCAACGACAGCAGCTGCACCGACGGCACGGCGCCGGGCGGCATCCGCGTCGAAGTCGTCAACTACACGCTGTCGGTGGGCCAGTACCTGCCCTTCGTGATCGGCGCGGCCAGCACCTATGCCACGCCGCTCGCACCGCGCACCACCATGCGCTACATGCTGTAAGGAGAACGCCATGTGCCACCGCCTTTCATCGTCTCCTCCAGCCGGGCGCCAGCGTGGCGCCGCCGCAGTCGAATTCGCCCTGGTGTCGCTGCTGTTTTTCACCCTGCTGTTCGGCATCCTGGAATTCGGCCGCATGCTGTACCTGTACAACACGGTGCAGGAAGTGAGCCGCCGCGCCGCGCGCGAAGCGGTGGTGCGCTGGATCGACCAGACGGACGCCGTCAAGACCCTGGCCCTGTTCGGCGGCACGGCCCTGCCGGCCGCGCCCGAACTGACGGCCGCCAACATCACCATCCGCTACCTGAACAAGAGCGGCGCCGAAGTGACCTTGCCGCCGACTGACCCGGGCGACAACCTGTCGGCCTGCGGCGACAACACGCGCACGGCCAGCTGCATCGACAGCGTGCGCGTGTCGATCGACAACGTCAGCTACACGCCGATGGTCAGCCTGTTCGGTTTTCTGAATATCGCCGTGCCAGCCTCGGTGGTGATCATGCACGCCGAAAGCCTGGGCTTCCAGATCAACTGAACGCCTTTACCGAATGTCTTTACCGGGGAGTACCAAGTGAATATCGTCATCGTCTCGAAGAATGAAGCCCAGCTCAAGCGGCTGACCCGTTTGCTGCGCGAACGCAGCACGGCCGACCGCGTCTCCCTGCTGGCGAGCATACCGGATGTGTTCGACAACGGCGTCACGCCGGACTTGCTGCTGCTGGAGCAGGAGCAGACGGGCGAAGCGGAGCTGGAACGGCTCGAACTGCTGGGCGGACGCCATCCGAACCTGGCCATCATCGTGCAATGTCCGCAGCAAAGTCCGCAATTCCTGCTGCGCTCGATGCGCGCCGGCGTGCGCGAAGTGCTGCATCCCGACGACGACGCGGCCCTGTGCGCCGCCTTGCGCCGCATCGAGGACAAGCTGCAGAAACAGGTCACGCGCAAGGGCCAGGTGCTGGCCTTCGTCTCGTGCAAGGGCGGCAGCGGCGCCACCTTCATCGCCGCCAACCTCGGCTACGCGCTGGCCGCCGGCGAACAGCGCAAGGTGGCGCTGTTCGACCTGAACCTGCAGTTCGGCGACGCCGCCCTGTTCGTCTCGGACCACAAGCCGGCCACCACCCTGTCGCAGCTGTCGCAGCAGATCGTGCGCCTCGACGCCTCGCTGCTCAGCGCCAGCATGATCCAGATCACACCCGCCTACAGCGTGCTGGCCGCCGCCGACGACCCGGCCCATGCGGCCGACGTCGAGGCCGACCATATCGACCGGCTGCTGACCCTGGCGCGCAGCCAGTACGACTACATCCTGCTCGACGTGGGACGCGGACTCGACCCCGTCAGCGTGCGCGCGCTGGACCGGGCCGACCTGATCTTCCCCGTGCTGCAGGCAACCTTGCCGTATGTGCGCGACGGCAAGCGCCTGCTCGACGTGTTCCGCGGCCTCGGCTACCGCGAAGACAAGGTCCGCCTGATCCTGAACCGCTATGCCAGCAGCGACAGCATCCGCGTGGCCGACCTGGAAGCGGCGTATGGCAAGCACGTCTACAAATCCATCCCCAACCACTACGAAGCGGTGGCGGCCTCCGTCAGCCAGGGCGTGCCCATCCTCAAGCTGACGCCGCACAACGCCGTCTCGCGCGCCTTGCAGGAACTGGCCGCCAGCCTGGCAGGCGAAACCCCGCCCGCCGCGCAAAGCTGGGTTTCGCGGCTGCTCGCGCGCGCCTGAGGCTCCAGCCTGATCCTCAAGCCTGATACCGCCCCACTCACCGGAGACCGACCATGACTGCCGAAAAACTCACCCTGCGGGACCGCCTGGGCTATGCCCAGGATGACGCCAGCCTGAATGACGATGCCGCGCACCAGGGCGCAGCGAGCCACAGCTACCAGCAGCTCAAGCACCGCACCCACCAGGCGCTGCTCGACCGCGTCGACCTGGAGGGCATGCAGCGCCTGTCGCGCGAGCAGATCCGCGAAGAGCTGAAAATCCTCGTCAGCGACGTGCTCACGGAAGACAACGTGGTGATCAACGAGCTGGAACGGCGCTCGCTGATCCGCGACATCCAGGACGAGGTGCTCGGCTTCGGCCCGCTCGAACCGCTGCTGGCCGATCCCGGCGTGTCCGACATCCTCGTCAACACCTACCGCCAGGTGTATGTCGAGCGCCATGGCCGGCTGGAGCTGAGCGACGTCTGCTTCACCGACGACGCCCACCTGATGAAGATCATCGACAAGATCGTCTCGCGCGTGGGCCGGCGCATCGATGAATCGAGCCCCATGGTCGATGCGCGCCTGCCCGACGGTTCGCGCGTGAACGCCATCATCCCGCCGCTGGCCATCGACGGCCCCGTGATGTCGATCCGGCGCTTCTCGGCCCAGCCGCTGCGCCTGGCCGACCTGCTGCTCAAGCACAGCCTGACGGAGGAAATGAGCACCACCCTGCAGGCGCTGGGCAAGGCCAAGGTTAACATCCTGATCTCGGGCGGCACGGGCAGCGGCAAGACCACCATGCTCAACGCGATTTCCGGCTTCATCAGCACGGCCGAACGCATCGTCACCATCGAGGACGCGGCCGAACTGCAGATGCAGCAGCCGCACGTGGTACGCCTGGAAACGCGGCCCGCGAACATCGAGGGCAAGGGCGAGGTGACGCAGCGGGCGCTGGTGCGCAACGCGCTGCGCATGCGCCCCGACCGCATCATCCTGGGCGAGGTGCGCGGCGCCGAGGCGCTCGACATGCTGGGCGCGATGAACACGGGCCACGAAGGCTCGATGGCCACCATCCACGCGAACACGCCGCGCGACGCGCTGACGCGGCTGGAAAACATGATCAGCATGGCTTCCGCGGCCCTGCCCGTGAAAGCCATGCGCCAGCAGATCAGTTCAGCCATCAGCGTGGTGGTGCAGGTATCGCGCCTGACGGACGGCAAGCGCAAGGTCACGTCGATCCAGGAAATCACGGGCATGGAGGGCGAGATGATCACCATGCAGGAAATCTTCACCTTCCGCCAGACGGGCATCGGCGAGGACGGCACGGTGCAGGGGCATTTCCATGCCAGCGGCGTGCGGCCGCGTTTCCTGGAACGCCTGCGCGCCTTCGGCATCAGCCTGCCGGAAACCCTGTTCGATCCCGCCCGCCAGTACCATTAAGGGGAGCATCATGGACTATCTCTATTACGTATTCGCCATCCTCACCTTCATCGCCGTGGTACTGCTGATCGAGGGCGTGTACCTGGCATGGAACACCTCGCGCGGTCCGGAAGCGGAAAGGGTCGCGCGCCGCCTGCGCATCATGTCGGCCGGCGCGCATGGCGACACGGGCAGCTCGATGATCAAGAAGCGCCTGCTGAGCGACACCCCGGCCCTGCAGCGCGTGCTGCTCAGCGTGCCCCGCGTGCATGCGCTCGACCGCCTGCTGGAGCAGTCGGGCCTGAGCTGGAGCGTGGCCAGCTTCGCCGGCGTGATGCTGGCCACGGCCGGCGCCGCATTTTTTCTGCTCAGCTACCTCAGCGTGCCGTGGCTGCTGCTCCTGCCGCTGGTGGCGGGCGCGGCCCTGCTGCCGCTGCTGGTGGTCTTGCGCGCCAAGGCCAAGCGCCTGCAGCGCATCGAGCAGCAACTGCCCGACGCGCTGGACCTGATGGCGCGCGCCCTGCGCGCCGGCCATGCCTTCCCCACCGCCCTGAAAATGGTCGGCGATGAAATGAACGCGCCGCTGGCCGTGGAATTTCGCGCCACCTTCGACGAAGTCAATTTCGGCATCGCCATGCAGGACGCCCTGATGAACCTGGCCACGCGCGTGCCCAGCACGGACTTGCGCTACTTCGTCATCGCCGTGCTGATCCAGCGCGAAACGGGCGGCAACCTGGCCGAACTGCTCGACAGCATCAGCCGCATCATCCGCGAGCGCATCAAGCTGCTGGGACAGGTGCGCGTGCTGTCGGCCGAAGGCAAGCTGTCGGCCTGGATCCTGTCGCTGCTGCCCTTCGGCGCGGCGGCCATGATCCACCTGACCAATCCGCAGTTCCTGGAAATGCTGTTCGTCGACCCGGGCGGACGCAAGATGCTCGCCGGCGCCCTGGTGATGATGGTGTGCGGCATCCTGGTCATGCGCAATATCATCCGCATCCGCGTCTGAGCCCGCAAGGAGAACCCTCATGAATCCCGTGCATATCGCCTTTCTCGCCCTGCTCTTCATTGCCGTCTTTGGCACCGTGCTGGTGGCCATGCGCAGCTTTGCGCCCGATCCCTTGCGCCAGCGCATGGACAACGCCACCGGCAAGAGCGCGGCGGCACCCGGCGCATCGGCGCCCAGCCCCTGGCTGGCGCGCATGGTGCGCCTGAGCGGCCCCCTGGCCAAACTGTCGCTGCCCGACCAAGGCTGGGAAGGCTCGGTGATGCGCCGGCGCTTCATGAATGCCGGCCTGCGCCAGGCATCGGCGCCCATCCTGTTCTTTTCCGCCAAGACCATGCTGGCCATCGGCCTGCCCCTGCTGCTGTTCCTGGGGCTGAGCGCCTCGGGCAGCCAGGTGGCGGGCAAGGCGTTGCTGTTCTGGCTGCTGATCGTGGCCGCCATCGGCTACTACCTGCCCAATATCGTGCTGGCACAAATGATCAAGCGGCGCCAGCGCGATATCTTCGAAAGCTTTCCCGATGCGCTGGACCTGATGACGGTGTGCGTGGAAGCAGGCCTGGCCATGGATGCGGCGCTGGCCCGGGTGGCGGCCGAGATCGCCCTGAAAAGCGCCGTGCTGGCCGAGGAATTGCATCTGGTGATGCTGGAACTGCGCGCCGGCAACACCAAGGAGCGGGCGCTGCGCAACCTGGCCCTGCGCACGGGCGTCGAGGATGTCGACGCGCTGGTGGCCATGCTGATCCAGGCCGAGCGCTTCGGCACGAGCATCGCCGCGTCGCTGCGCGTGCAGTCGGACCAGCTGCGCACCAAGCGCCGCCAGATGGCCGAGGAAGAAGCGGCGAAGATCGCCCTCAAGCTGCTGTTCCCGCTGATCTTTTTCATCTTCCCTTCGCTGCTGGTCGTCCTGATGGGGCCAGCCTTCCTGCAAATTTACCGCGTGCTCCTGCCCAGCATGGGCAGCGGCAGCTGACCGGAGAACCGCCATGTCACAGCACACCACCCTGATGCTCATGCTCGCCTGCGCCGGCCTGCTGCCCGCCTGCGGCCACCTGCCCGGTCCCGCCAGCCAGCACAGCCAGGCCAATCACGCCGCCCCGCCCCAGGCGCGCAGCATTGACAGCCCCGCCGCCCGCAGCGCCGCGTTCTGCAAGCTGGGCAAGCGCATGCAGGAACTGGGCGATCCGCGCGCGGCGATGGCCGCCTACCGCGAAGCGATGCTGCTTGAGCCCGACTCGCCCGACGCACGCAATGGCGCCGCCGTACTGCACGCGCAGCTGGGCCAGCTGGACACGGCGCGCGCCATGCTGCAGGCGCTGGCGCAAGAGGCGCCGACGGCCAGGACCTACAACAACCTCGGCTACGTACTGTACCTGCAGGGCGATTACGACCAGGCGGCCAGCGTGCTGCGCCAGTCGCTGCAGCTCGACAATGGCCAGCAGCCGGCGCGCGCCAATCTGGATCTCACCATCGCGGCGCTGGCGCGCAGCATAGCGACGGTCGATGCGGCCGATGCCACCGCGGACGCCGTCGCGCCCGATCTGGCGCCGGCGCCCATGCCGGCGGCACCGGCCAGCCGTCTGCAGCTGACGCAGTCGCAGCCAAATATCTTCACGCTGAGCTGGCGCGACACGCCCGTGGCGCCACGCGCCGCGCCAGCAGCCGTGCCCGCCCTGGCGAAGCAGGCGGCGCCGCTGCCACGGCTGGAAGTCATCAACGGCAATGGAGAAACAGGGATGGCGGCGCGCATGCGCGGCATGCTGGGCGGCATGGGCATCAGCGTGCTGCGGCTGGGCAACCAGCGGCCTTACGGCATTCAGGCCAGCAGCATCGTCTACCGTCCCGGGCACGCCGAGGCAGCGGCCGCCCTGGCCCTGGCATTGGGCGGCATGCCGCAACTGCAGGCGGCCGGCGACAGCGGCATCGGCGCGGGCGCCGACCTGCGTTTATTGCTGGGCAAGGATGCGGCGGCCAGCCTGCGCGCACCGGACGTGCGCCTGGCATCGAACACGGCACCGTAGCAGTGGCGTCAGCGTGGCAGCAGGCGGCGGTCGGCGGGGTTGATCAGGAAGCCCTGCAGGATATCCTGCAGCTGCGGCAGTTTCGCCACGTAGGCGGGAATGCCCAGCTGGCGCGCGCCGAAGTAGTGGGCGATGATGTCGCCCTGCTGCTCCATGTTGAAGTCGGACAGGACGCCGCCAGCCTGCGCATCGTAGCGGTAGGCCCGTTGCCCGATGTAGCCGCCGCGCAGCGCCAGCAGCACGCCATGCAGCAGCACGCCGTAGCCGAGCTGGTACTGCCACACGTGCACCATCTCGTGGATGAAGAACAGCTTGCCGCTGTTGCCTTCGCGGGAAAAATCGTCGCGGTACTGGGCCGGCATGAAGTGCAGGCTGCCGCGCGGCGTCATCGCCGTGTTCTGGTCCTGCAGGCCGAACGGTAGAAAGGAGCCGCGCACGACGCGCACGCGCGCGTAGTCGATGGCGCCCTGGAAGACGCTGCGGGCCATGGCGGTTTCGCCGATGGTGAGGGGGCGGCGCAGTACGCGCATGGCACTCCGTCAGAAGAAAGAAGCGGCAAGCACGCAAGCTTGCCGAATACTGCAACTGCAAGTACCTGACAGAAGCGTAGCGAGCGGCAATGATTTGTGGCCGAGAAGCGCAACCGTACTCTGGTACGGTGAGCATCGCAGGCCGCAAAGCGCGACGCGCAGTAGCTTATGTCAGGTACGGCTAAGCGGAGCGCAGGCCGCTGGCGGCCTTGGCGATTTCCGTGATGCGGTCCCAGTTGCCGGCCGCGATCGCGTCTTTCGGCGTCAGCCACGAGCCGCCCACGCAGGCGACGTTCTTGCACGCCAGGAACTGCGATGCCGTCTCTTGCGAGATGCCGCCCGTCGGGCAGAACGTGATGTCCGGCAGCGGGCCGTAGATCGCGTTGAGCATGCCGATGCCGCCCGCCGGTACGGCCGGGAACAGTTTCAGCTGCTGGAAGCCGTTTTCACGCGCCGCCATCACTTCGCCTGGCGTCATCACGCCTGGCAGCAAGGGCAGGCCGCTGCTTTTCGCCGCCGCCACCAGGGCCGAGGTCAAGCCCGGCGAAACGCCGAAGACGGCGCCCGCATCGCGTGCCTGCACGAATTCCTCGGGACGGGTCAAGGTGCCCACGCCGACGATGGCGCCCGGCACGGCCGACATGGCGCGGATCGCTTCGAGGCCGTGCTTGGTGCGCAGGGTCACTTCCAGCACGCGGATGCCGCCCGCCACCAGCGCGCGCGCCAGCGGTACGGCGTGTTCAGGATCGTCGATCGCAATCACGGGGATCACGCTCGAGGTGCGCATAATTTCCAGTAGTGTCATGGTCATCTCTTATTTCCTAGCCAAAAAGTCTTCATCGGAACCCGGTACGGTATCGCCGACATTGTCGGCGTCGTGCAAGGCGACGGTGGTGGGAATCGGCGACGGCAGGCCGAAGGTGGTGGCACCCTCTTCCGCCGCGCTGACGGTGGAACGGAACATGGAAAACAGCTCGCGGCCCATGCCGACGTGGTTCGGCGACAGGTCGGCCGTGACCAGCGCACGCGCGTGCCAGACGTCGGCCGGCACCAGCGCCTCCAGTACGCCCGTAAAGGCGTCGAGGCGGATGATGTCGCCGTCGCGCACGAGGCCCAGCGGGCCGCCGGCGAGGATTTCAGGCGAGACGTGGATGGCGGCAGGCACCTTGCCCGACGCGCCCGACATGCGGCCATCGGTGACCAGCGCCACGTGGCGGCCAGCATCCTGCAGGTTGGCCAGCGCCGGGGTCAGCGCATGCAGTTCCGGCATGCCGTTGGCGCGCGGCCCCTGGAAGCGCAGCACGGCGACGAAGTCGCGGTCCAGCGATCCCGCCTTGTAGGCGGCCATGAAGTCTTCCTGCGAATTGAACACCAGGGCAGGCGCTTCGACCGTGCGGTGCTGCGGCTTGACGGCCGACACCTTCATCACGGCGCGGCCCAGGTTTCCCGCCACCAGCACCATGCCGCCGTCCGGCGCGAATGGATTGCTGGCCGGGCGCAGCACGTTTTCGTCGGCGCTGGCGGCCGGCGCATCTTTCCAGAAAACCTTGCCGTCTTCGCCGAGGAACGGCTCCATGCAGTGCGCGCGCAAGCCGTGACCCAGGATGGTGTTGACGTCCTCGTGCAGCAGGCCCGCGTCCAGCAGTTCGCGGATCAGATAACCGGTGCCGCCGGCCGCGTGGAAATGGTTCACGTCGGCGTCGCCGTTCGGGTAGATGCGCGTGAGCATCGGCACGATGGCCGACAGTTCATTGAAATCGTTCCAGTCGATGACGATGCCGGCCGCCTTGGCGATCGCCACCAGGTGAAGGGTATGGTTGGTCGAGCCGCCCGTGGCCAGCAAGCCCACGACGGCGTTGACGATACATTTCTCGTCGACGATATGGCCGACTGGCAAGTAGCTGGCGCTTTGCGCCGTGATGACGGCCGCGCGCTGGGCGGCGGCCTTGGTCAGCGCATCGCGCAGCGGCGTGTTCGGCGTGATGAAGGCGGCACCCGGCAAATGCAGGCCCATCACTTCCATCAGCATCTGGTTGCTGTTCGCCGTGCCGTAGAAGGTACAGGTGCCGGCGCCATGGTAGGCTTTCGACTCGCCTTCGAGCAAGTCTTCGCGCGTGGCCTTGCCTTGTGCATACAGCTGGCGCACCTTGGCTTTTTCCTGGTTCGACAGGCCCGACGTCATCGGACCGGCCGGCACGAAGACGGCCGGCAAGTGGCCGAAGTGCAGCGCGCCGATCAACAGGCCCGGCACGATCTTGTCGCATACACCCAGGTACAGGGCCGCGTCGAACATATTGTGCGACAGCGCCACGGCCGTCGACATGGCGATGGTGTCGCGCGAGAACAGCGACAATTCCATGCCCGGCTGGCCTTGCGTCACGCCATCGCACATGGCGGGCACGCCGCCGGCGAACTGGGCGACGGCGCCCACTTCGCGCACGGCTTGCTTGATGATCTGCGGGAAGCCTTCGAAGGGCTGGTGCGCCGACAGCATGTCGTTGTACGAGGACACGATGGCCACGGACGGCTTCTTGTACTCCTTCAGCGACAGCTTGTCGTTGGCGGGAAAGGCGGCAAAGCCGTGCGCCAGGTTGGTGCACGACAGGGCGCCGCGCTGCACGCCCTGGATGCGGGCCGCATCCAGATGCGCCAGATAGGCGCCGCGCGATGGCCGGCTGCGCGCGATGATGCGCGCTGTTACGGATTCGACTACTGGATGCAGCGCCATATGGATTTCCTTAAAAATGAGTATTTCGTGAAATTTTACTACAAAACAGTGAAGAAGAAGCACTCTTGC
Source organism: Janthinobacterium sp. BJB304 (assembly GCF_002735765.1). Lineage (NCBI taxonomy): Bacteria > Pseudomonadati > Pseudomonadota > Betaproteobacteria > Burkholderiales > Oxalobacteraceae > Janthinobacterium > Janthinobacterium sp. BJB304. The sequence goes on along the minus strand of NZ_PDZN01000004.1, from coordinate 230,854 downwards.
ATGGGCCGACCGCACAAATAAGCCACGGATTGCGGCGTATCAAGGCAAGCCCGGCAAATATCGCGTATCGGCAGCTGTCAACATAGCTCTTATATGGCACGGGCGCAATCGCTAAAAAAAGCACAACAAAAATCGGCTTCACGTCACAAACTGTAGTGAAATTACGTTTTTCTGATGTATTATTCTCATACCAATGCCGGACCCGCTGTTCGCCACCACGAACGCGCCGCGCTCCTTTCAACCGAGACAAGCACCCAAGCCGACCGCCATGCGCCAGCCAGCACCTACTCCTGCCATCACCGCCACCGCCAGTTTCCAGTCCCTGCAAGCGCATAGCGCCAGCCTGCGCGAAGTGCATCTGCGCCAGCTGTTCGCCGCCGACCCCGCACGTTTCTCGACGATGACGGTCGATGCGGCCGGCCTGCTGCTCGATTACTCGAAGAACCGGGTCGACGCCACCGCCATGGCGCTGCTGATGGACCTGGCCCGCGAGCGCGGCGTGGAAGCGCAGCGCGAAGCCATGTTCACCGGCGAGAAAATCAATCTTACCGAACATCGGGCCGTTCTGCATACCGCCTTGCGCGCGCCGCGCGGCACCAGGCTGATGGTCGATGGACAGGATATCGATGCTGACGTGCAAGATGTGCTGCAACGCGTCAAGGCATTTACGGACAAGGTCCGCAATGGCAGCTGGCTCGGCTACACAGGCAAACCGATTTGCGACATCGTTAATATCGGCATCGGCGGCTCGGACCTGGGCCCGAAAATGGCCTGCCTGGCGCTGCGCTCGTATGCCAACCCGGGACTGGAAATGCACTTTGTTTCCAACGTCGACGGTCACGACATGGAAGCGACCCTGTCGAAAGTCGATCCGGAAACCACCCTGTTCATTGTTGCCTCGAAAACCTTTGTTACCGCTGAAACCATGCTCAACGCCAACACGGCGCGCGCCTGGTTCCTGCTCGAAGGCGAAGAAAAGGATCTGGCGCAACACTTTGTGGCCGTGTCGACCAACACGCAAGCCATCGTCGACTTCGGCATTTCTCCGGACAATATGTTCCCGTTCTGGGACTGGGTCGGCGGCCGTTATTCCGTCTGGTCCTCGATCGGCCTGGCCGTGGCCTTGTCCGTCGGCTTTGAATACTTCAGCGATTTCCTCGCCGGCGCGCATGCGATGGACCAGCATTTCCGCCAGGCCCCCCTGGAAGACAACATGCCCGTGGTGCTGGCCATGGTCGGCTTCTGGAACCGCCAGTTTCTCGATTGCGGCTCCGTTTCCATCGCACCGTATCACCAGGACCTGAGCCGCTTCGCCGCCTACCTGCAACAGCTGGACATGGAAAGCAACGGCAAGCGCGTCACCAAGGATGGCGTGCCCGTCGACGTGCCGACCGGCCCCGTCATCTGGGGCGATTGCGGCACGAATGCCCAGCACGCGTATTTCCAGCTGCTGCACCAGGGCACGGACATCACCCCCATCGACTTCATCGCCGCCCTGCGCGCCACGCACGATTTGCCGGGCCACCACGATGCCCTGCTGGCGAACTGCTTCGCCCAGTCGGAAGCCTTCATGACGGGCAAGACGGCCGAGGAAGTGCGCCTTGACCTGCAGGCGCAGGGCTTGCCGGAAAGCGAAATCGAAGCGCTGGTGCCGCACAAGACTTTCCCCGGCAACCGCCCCAGCAACACCATTTTGATGGACCAGCTGACCCCGACCACCCTGGGCGCCCTGATCGCGCTGTACGAACACAAGACCTTCGTGCAGGGCGTCTTGTGGAACGTCAACAGTTTCGACCAGTGGGGCGTGGAACTGGGCAAGGTGCTGGCCAAGAAAATCCAGGCCGAACTGATGGGCGAAGCCCGTCCCGACCACCACGACAGCTCGACCAATGGCTTGATTGCCTTGGCGAAAGCCGCCAAGGCGGCGTATTAACTTAATTGAGGTTTATGAATATTTACGAAATCAAAGTAGTCAGCGACAAGGCCATGCAAGTGGGCGAATGCCCGCTATGGCATGGCAAGGAAGCGGCCCTGTACTGGGTCGACATCGATGGCCGCGCCGTGCACCGCTTGCACCCGGCCAGCGGCAAGCATGCGCAGTGGACCATGCCGACGGAACCGTCGGCGCTGGCCATCAACGCCGGCGGCGGCCTGATCGTCGCCCTGCGCAGCGGCTTTGCCCACCTCGACACGAAGACGGGCAGCCTGGCGCACATCGCGCCGGCGCCGTTCGACATGGCCACCACGCGCTTCAACGACGGCAAGGTTGACCCGGCCGGCCGCTTCTGGGTCGGCACGATTTTCGAGCCGCGCAACACTGACGCAGCGGAAATGTTCGTGCTGGAAAAGGGACAAGTGCGCAAGGTCTGGTCGGGCGGCATGACCGTGTCGAACGGCCTGGGCTTCAGTCCCGACGGGCGCACCATGTATCACTCGGATACCACCACGCACCGCATCGACCGTTTCGACTTCGACGCAGCCACGGGAGCCATTTCCGCGCCGCAACCGTTCCAGCGCTTTTCCATGGACAAGAAGGCGTTTGATTACGGCGGGCGCCCCGATGGCGCGGCCGTCGACAGCGAAGGCAATTACTGGTCGGCCATGTTTGAAGGCGGCAAGATCTTGCGCTTCGCCCCCGATGGCCATTTGCTGGGCGAAATTACCGTGCCCGTGCGCTGCCCCACCATGGTGACGTTCGGCGGCCCCGACCTGCGCACCCTGTACATCACCAGCGCCAGCCACAACCGCTCGGCAGCAGAAATCGCCGACTACCCGTTGACGGGTCACGTGCTGTCCGTGCGCGTGGACGTGGCAGGCCAGCCGGAACACCTGTATCAGGCATAGTCGTTTACCAGCATGAAAAAGCGCCGGACCCTCGCGGGTACCGGCGCTTTTTTTACGCTCACGTAGGTCGGAATAGCGGGGCAAGGCCCCGCGCAATCCGACAACAGTATTGGCCATGGTGACGTCGGATGACGCGGCGTACGCCGCTAATCCGACCTACAGTTGCTTCAGCTTACCGCGACAGCACCTTGCGGATGGTTTCCGCCAATTCAGCCGCGACGAACTTGGCCACATAACCGTCGGCGCCCACGCCCTTGACGTGGTCTTCGTTGGTCGAGCCCGTCAGCGACGAGTGGATCACCACGGGAATGTTGGAGAAGCGGCCATCGTTCTTGATGTTGCGCGTCAGGGTAAAGCCGTCCATTTCCGGCATTTCCAGGTCGGTCAGCACCAGCGCGACCTTGTCTTTCGCCGTCTTGCCTTCCGTGGCCGCCTGCACCGAGATCGCTTGCAGGCGCTCCCACGCTTCCTTGCCCGTCTTGGTCATGATGAAAGGCACGCCCATCGCTTCGAGGCCCTTTTCGATCAACGAGCGGGCCAGCGAGGAATCGTCGGCCGCGAGAATCACGGCGCCGGCCGGCAAGCGCACTTGCGGGCCGATGCTGTTTTCGTCCACGTCCGGGTCGCCCGACGGCAGCACGTTGCGCAGGATTTGCTCCACGTCCAGCACTTGCGCCAGGCGGGTCTTGTCCGTGTCGCCATCGAGGCGGGCGATGCTGGTGACGAGGCCGCCGCCGACGCTCGATTCGGCCGACAAGACCTGATTCCATTCGAGGCGCACGATTTCATCGACCTCTTCCACGGCAAACGCCTGTGTCGAGCGGGCAAATTCCGTCACCATCAGGATCTTCAAGCCGCTGCTCTTGCAACCGACCGCCATCGGCAAGTCGATCACGGGAACGATCTGACCACGGATATTGACTACGCCCAGCATGTGCGGGTGCGAGCCAGCCACCGCCGTGATGGCCGGCATTTCCATGATTTCACGGACTTTGAACACATTGATGCCGAACAGTTCGCGGCTGGCCGAGTGATCACTGGTCCCCAGCTTGAACAGGAACAGTTCGAATTTGTTATTGCCTGTCAGGCTGGTGCGTTCATCGACATCTTGCTGCATTGAATTCATTGTGTCCCCTTGAGCCGTCTTGTAAAGTTAAGTCGCCCGCCCCTGATGCTGCGGACAGTGCGGACTGCACGTCGCATGGACGCCGGACGGCGGGTTTGGGGCATGGCCGGCGCTAACGGTGCAGTGTATATCGTACAACTTCATACAACCAATAGTTGCTATCGATTCGAGCTTGAATTATACGGTTTTTTACTTTCTTCAAAGCTACTTTACGCTGCCAACGGCGATCCTGACAGCATTTCTTGATTTCCTTGTTGCTACAGCGCAAATGATGACGGAGAGAATCGAAAATTTCCCTGGCAACCATGGTTGCTTTGCAAAGCCGATAACAAGCATGACGCTGCGCCGGCGCCGGTGAACGGCATATAATGGCCATGCCGGCATCGCAGGCAGGCATACCGGGAAAAATGGCGACGGCAGCGGATGGAATGTAGTAAAATTTCTTGCAATTGCCTGTTCTACGTAGTAAATTTACACCATCGATTATAGTAGCGACAGACTGGCACTTCCGGTCGGCTTTCTCCCCGCTCCGGCCCTTTTACTTTTGCGACGACACTCACTTATGGCACTTACCGATTTTGACCTGGTCCTGTTTGGCGGCAGCGGCGATTTAGCAATGCGCAAGTTGTTGCCTGCAATGTATGCGCGCGACGTCGCGAACGATTTGCCGCCGACGGCGCGCATCATCTGTGTGGGGCGCCAGGACAGCGGCCAGGATGCCTTCCTGAAAATGGTGGAGACCAATTCGCGTCCCCACATCAAGGCCAGCACCCTGAACGCCGCCACCTGGAGCAAGTTTTGCGCGCGCATCGTGTATGTGTCGCTCAACGCCAGCGATGCGGCCACGTACGCGCCGCTGGTCGAAGCGCTGCGCGGCGACGCCGACCTGACGCGCGTGTACTACCTGGCGACGCCGCCGCATCTGTTTGCCTTGATCTGCGACAACCTGGAAGACAACGGCCTGGTCACGCCGAATTCGCGCGTGGTGCTGGAAAAGCCGCTGGGCCGCGACCTGGCCAGCGCCAAGCAGATCAATGCCGAAGTGGGCAAGGTCTTCCAGGAATCGCAGATCTACCGTATCGACCATTACCTGGGCAAGGAAACCGTACAGAACTTGCTGGCCCTGCGCTTCGGCAACATCCTGTTCGAGCCGCTGTGGCGCCGCGAATGGATTTCCGACGTGCAGATCACCATCGCCGAAAAGCTGGGCGTGGGCAACCGCATGGGTTACTACGACACCTCGGGCGCGCTGCGCGACATGCTGCAAAACCACTTGCTGCAACTGCTGTGCATCGTCGCCATGGAACCGCCGACCTCGATCGCGCCGGACGCCGTACGCGATGAAAAGCTGCAAGTGCTGCGCTCGCTGAAAAAATTCACACCGACCACCCTGGCGCAAAACATCGTGCGCGGCCAGTACCGCGCCGGCCACGTCGACGGCGCCACCGTGCCGAGCTACCGCGACGAACCCGATGCGCCGGAACATTCGCGCACCGAAACCTTCGTCGCGCTGAAGGCGGAAATCGACACCTGGCGCTGGGCCGGCGTGCCGTTCTACCTGCGCACGGGCAAGCGCATGGCCGACAGCCTGGCCGAGATCGTCGTGCGCTTCAAGCAAATTCCGCATTCGATCTTCAACCAGCCGACGTCGAGCTTCCAGCCGAACTGCCTGGTGATCCGTTTGCAGCCGGACGAAGGCTTGCGCATGAACCTGATGGCGAAAACCCCGGGCGACGGCATGCGCTTGAAACCGGCGGAACTGGAACTCGATTTCCGCGAATCGTTCAAGACCCCGCGCATGGACGCCTACGAGCGTTTGCTGCTCGACGTCCTGCGCGGCCAGCTGACCCTGTTCATGCGCGGCGACGAACTGGAAGCGGCCTGGGAATGGGTCGAGCCGATTCTCGACAACTGGGAACAGAACGACAGCGCGCCGATTCCGTACACGGCCGGCACCTGGGGCCCGGCCGCCGCCAGCGCCCTGATCGGCCGCGACGGCTTGCAGTGGCGTGAAGAGGCCTTACCTGAGGATTAACAGGCAAGACAAGGGCCTGCCAGCAGGTGGGCAGGCCCTTTATCTATTATCCCTACCATCCTGAACACCTACCAGAAGACTACCCTGATGCTGCTTGACTCCATCCGCACCCAGCTCGATTCGCTCTCCAAGTCGGAGAAAAAAGTCGCGCTGGCCGTGCTAGACCAGCCCAACCAGACGGTCAGCCAGAACATCACGGCGCTGGCGAAAAGCGCGCAGGTGTCGGAACCGACCGTGGTGCGCTTTTGCCGCACGCTGGGTTACGACGGCTGGCATGAATTCAAGCTGAAACTGGCGCAGGGCCTGGCGCTGGCCATGCCGGGCGCGAACGAGCAGCCGGCGCAGGACGATCTGGCCGCCGACCTGGTGAATAAAATCTGCAGCCGCTCGATCAATACCCTGCTCGACCTGCGCAACAACCTGAATCCGGAAGCGATCCAGCGCGCGCTCGACATCCTGTCGCGCGCCAGCAAGATCGAATTCTATGGCCAGGGCACGTCGGGTATCGTGGCGGCCGACGCGCAGCACAAGTTCTTCCGCTCGGGCGTGCCGACGGTGGCCTACAGCGACCCGAACATCCACAGCATCGCGGCGGCCCTGCTGCGCGGCGGCGACTGCCTGGTGGCCATCTCGCAGCGCGGCAACAGCCCCGCCCTGGTGCGCTCCGTGAAACTGGCGCGCCGCGGCGGCGCCGACGTCGTCGTGCTGGCCCCATCGGGCACGCCGCTGGCCGACCTGGCCACCGTGCTGATCCCGATCGACCTGGTCTTCAACACCGACCCCTACACGCCCATTTCGGCGCGCCTGGCCTACCTGGTCGTGATCGACGTGCTGGCCGTGGGCCTGGCCCTGCAACGGGGACCGGAATTCCGCAAGAAGATGCAGAATGCGCAAAAGGCGCTGCAGGAATTCGACATGCAGTTTGATTCGTTTATCGGCTAAAAAGCGGCAATCCAGGGCCAGACCCGCCGGGTACGACCCCGGCACTTTAGCCCTTGGGTTAAAAGCGCCGCCACCGTCCCGCATTCGGTACAATACCCTGGCAAGCCCATTCACTCTTTCCTGTGCAGCCATGAACCAACTCGAACAACTGAAGCAATTTACTACCGTGGTGGCCGACACCGGCGACTTCCAATCGATCCAGGCCTACACGCCGCGCGATGCGACGACGAATCCGTCGCTGATCCTGAAGGCCGTGCAGAAGGATGAATACAAGCCGCTGCTGGAAAAGGCCGTGCGCGACCATCCGAACGCCTCGACCACCGAGATCATCGACCGCCTGCTGATCGCCTTTGGCGTGGAAATCCTGCAAACCATCCCCGGACGCGTCTCCACCGAGGTCGATGCGCGCCTGTCGTTCGACACGCAGGGCACGGTGGCCAAGGGCCGCGACCTGATCGCCCTGTATTCGAACGCGGGCATTGCACGCGAGCGCGTGCTGATCAAGATCGCCTCCACCTGGGAAGGCATCCGCGCCGCCGCCATCCTGGAAAAGGAAGGCATCCGCTGCAACATGACCCTGCTGTTCTCGCTGGCCCAGGCGATTGCCTGCGCCGAAGCGGGCGCCCAGCTCATTTCCCCGTTCGTCGGCCGCATCTACGACTGGTACAAGAAATCGACGGGCATCGACTACATGGGCGCGGAAGACCCGGGCGTGCAATCGGTGCGCCGCATCTACAATTACTACCGCAAGTTCGGCTACAAGACCGAGGTGATGGGCGCGAGCTTCCGCAACACATCGCAAATCCTCGAACTGGCCGGCTGCGACCTGCTCACCATCAGCCCCGACCTGCTGCAAAAGCTGGCCGACAGCGATGCGCCGGTGGAGCGCAAGCTGAGCGCCGAAGCGGCGCCATCGACCAATATCGTGCAAATGTCGCTGAACGAAGAAGCCTTCCGCTTCATGATGAATGAGGACGCGATGGCGACGGAAAAACTGGCCGAAGGCATCCGCGCCTTCTGCGTCGATTCCGGCAAGCTGAAACAGATGATCGCGGCGCTGCGGTAAGCGCATCATTACGACGGGCGAAAAAAAAGCGGCGCCGTGCATTGCACGGACGCCGCTTTTTTTATTCTAGTCGTCCTCGTTGGCCTCAGGGCGACTGACGGCACCATTGCGAGCGGCCGCAAATCACGACGCGCAGCAGGTGCCGTCAGGCGTCATCAGGAGCAGCGGAAGGTGGCCACGCCCTGGTAGTTGGCGCCATTCGCCAGCTGCGCCTTGTAGGCGGCGATCAGCAGATAGCGGCCAGCGCCGCCGTCGCCCAGCATCAGCTGCGCGCCCGTGCCATTCGACAGGTAGCCGCCGGTGATGCTGCTCGACGCGGCCGACGCCATGGTCGTCGAAGCCGATACCTTGCCCGCGCTGCCGCCGGCGCTGGCGTCGATGGCCAGCACGACCTTGGCGCCGGAGGCATCGAAGGACATGCTGGCAGTGCCGCTGGCCGTGCCGAAGTTGGCGGTCGACGAGACGCTGCTGCCGCCCGTATAGCTAGGCGCCGTGAACGTGCCCGCATCGCAGGTGAACGTGCCGGTCGCTGGCAGCGCGGCGAGCACGTTATAGGCGACGTAATGCCCACTGGCATTGTTGCCGCTCAACGTAGTGGCGCCCGTACTATTGCTGAACGCGCCCTTGAACCAGCGTCCCTGCGCAAAGGCCGCGTCGCCGCTGATTTCGCGCGTCACGGCCGGGTTGCCGGTGAAGACGATGCCGCTGATCGTGCTCAGGGCGCCGGAGGCATCCTGTACCAGCGGGCTGGCCTTGCCACTGCTCTGCAAGCCGATCGACGTAAAGATGTAGCGGCTGTTGTCGCCATTGGCGAAACGGGCGCTGACGGCCCCCGTGTTTTCGCCGGTGGCCGTTGGCACGACGGGAACGACGGGCGCCACCGGATCGGCAGGCTTGGCCGTATTCACGACAGCCGTCGTGTCGGATGGGGAAGACGAACCGCCGCCACCGCAAGCGGCGAGCGAAGCGGCGATCAGGGTCAGAACAAAAGCGTGATTCAGTTGCATATGATTCCAATAAAAAAAAGCAAGGCATAAGGAATCCTTGGCACATGCCAAAAATTCAACATCCAATATTATGCAACATTTCTCAATAGAATGGTTGCATTAAAGAAATTTATTAATACTAACAATGTGACTATACCGAGCGCGTCTGTGCCGTGTCGCCGCGCTGGCGGTAAAATACCTGGCTACAGGCCGCCAGCGACTACTCATGCAATCACCGATCACCATCCGCCTGGGCCGCCGCGCCCGGGCGCGCATCGCCGAAAACGGGGTGCGCGCCAGCGACATCGCCATCGTCCCCGCCGCCGCGGGCGGGCCGAAAGGCTTGATCCTGCACCAGCTCGATTGCTGGCTGTTCGGCGACTTCCTGCCGCAGGCGCCGCGCCCGCGCCAGTTCGTCGGCGCCTCGATCGGCGCCTGGCGCATGGCCGCCGCCGTGTTCCCCGACCCGGTGGCCGCGCAGCGGCGCCTGGTGCGCGAATACGTGGGCCAGCGCTATCCCGACAAACCCGATGCGGCGCACGTCAGCCGCACGTGCCGCGCCCTGCTCGACGCCGTCCTCGATGGCCAGGATGCGCAACTGCTGCGGCACGAGCGCCATAGCCTGTCGGTGCTGGCCGTGCGCGGCATCGGCGCGCTGGCGCAGCCTGGCAAATGGCGCGACCGGCGCGGCTTCCTGCTGGCGGCCGCCGGCAACGCCGTGGCGCGCGCGCGGCTGGCCGCCTCGCTCGAACGCACCGTGTTCCATGCCGGACCGGACGGCGCCAGCTGGCTGCGCTCGCGCTTCGACGCCTTTCATTCGCATTTCGTGCCGCTGGCGCAGAACAACCTGCGCGACGCGCTGCTCGCTTCCGGCTCCATCCCGCTGGTGCTCGACGCGGTCACGGACATCGCCGGCGCGCCGCCAGGGCGCTACTGGGACGGCGGCCTGATCGACTATCATTTGCACCTGCCCTACCAGCGCGAACCGGACCTGGTGCTGTACCCGCATTTTGCCGACCATATCGTGCCGGGCTGGCTGGACAAGACCATGCCCTGGCGCCGCGCGCGCCGCGGCGATGGCGCACTCGACAACATGATCCTCGTCTCGCCCTCGCCCGCCTTCGTGGCCAGCCTGCCCAACGGCAAATTGCCGGACCGGCGCGACTTCCCCCATTACGGCCAGGACCACGCGGCGCGCATGCGCGACTGGCGCCGCGCCATCGCGGAAAGCGAGCGCATGGCGGCCGCCTTCGCCCGCTGGGCCGAGCAGCCGGACTTGCGCCAGGCGGGCGAGCTGTAGCACGGGCGTGGCTGCAACAGGCGCAAAGACAAGCGCGCTTTTCCCTCGCCTCTTGGTCACTTATCAGTGCATACTATGTCGCACAGGCAACCTTTAATCCCTCTGCGACAGGAGCTCCAACCATGCACGCCCTCTCCCACCTCCGTATCGGCACGCGCCTGGCTGCAGGCTTCGCGCTGGTGCTGCTGCTGTCCGTGATCTCCACCTCGTACGCGCTGTACAGCGCCAGCGTGAATGCCGAAGCGACGCGGCAAATGATGGAAAAGCCGCTGGCCAAGGAACGCCTCGTATCGGACTGGTACGTGCTGATTTACTCGGCCATCGCGCGCACTTCGATGATCGCCAGGAGCACGGATGAAACCCTGTCGAACGTGTTTGCCGACACCATCGCCGACAGCACCAAGCAGGGCGGCGAGCTGCTGAAGCAAATCGAAACCCTGCTCGTCAGCGACGAGGAAAAGGCCATTTTCAAGGCGTCCATTGCCGAGCGCGTCGAGTACCAGGACGCCAAGACCCTGGTGATGAATGCGCGCAAGGGCGGCAATGCGGCGCAGGCGGAAAGCGTCTACCGCGACAGCTTCGCGCCGGCCGCCGCCAAGTACCAGAACAACGTCAAGGCCCTGCTGTCGCAGCAGCGCCAGGCCATCGACGCCACGGCGCACGCGATCGAGGCGGCCAACGGGCGCAGCTTCACCCTGCTGCTGACCTTGTGCGCGCTGGTGGTGGCGCTGGGCAGCGTCTGCGCCTGGCTGATCACGCGTTCGATCACGCAGCCGTTGAAGGCCGCCGTGAAGGTGGCCGAAACGGTGGCCGACGGCGACTTGCGCACGCATTTCGGCACGCCTGCCAGCGATGAAATCGGCGACCTGATGCGCGCGCTGCACGGCATGAACGAGGCGCTGCGCAAGGTGGTGTCGGAAGTACAGACGGGCACCAACGCGATCGCCACGGCGTCGGGCGAAATCGCCGCCGGCAACCAGGACTTGTCGGCGCGCACGGAGCAGCAGGCCAGTTCGCTGGAAGAGACGGCGTCGTCGATGGAAGAATTGACCAGCACCGTCAAGCAGAATGCGGACAATGCGCGCCAGGCCAACCAGATGGCGGTGGCCGCCTCCGGCGTGGCCGAACGGGGCGGCAGTATCGTCAGCCAGGTGGTCGACACCATGGGCGCCATCGATACGGCCTCGACGAAAATCGTCGACATCATCGGCGTCATCGACGGCATCGCCTTCCAGACGAATATCCTGGCCCTGAACGCGGCCGTCGAAGCGGCGCGCGCCGGCGAGCAGGGGCGCGGCTTTGCCGTCGTCGCCACGGAAGTGCGCAGCCTGGCGCAGCGCTCGGCCGCCGCGGCGCGCGAAATCAAGACCCTGATCGGCGACTCGGTGGAGCAAGTCAACAACGGCACGCGGCTGGTGCAGCAGGCCGGCAGCACCATGGGCGAAGTGGTCGACAGCGTGCGCAGGGTCACCGACATCATGGCCGAGATCACTGCCGCCAGCGCCGAGCAAAGCATGGGCATCGACCAGGTCAACCAGGCCATCGCGCAGATGGACCAGGTGACGCAGCAAAATGCGGCGCTGGTGGAGGAAGCGGCGGCGGCGGCCGAAAGCATGCAGGACCAGGCGGCGCGCCTGGCGCAGGTGGCGGCCGGCTTCCAGCTCGAGCACGTGGCCACGGCGGCGCCGGTGCGCGCCGCGCGGCCGGCCAGGGCCGCCATTGCCACCACGCAAAAACTCGCGCCACGCCCGCCCCAGGCCAGGGCCGGCAAACCGGCGGCACCCAAGGCGGCCAGCGCTGCGGCGCGCAAAACGCCATCGCACATCGCCGGCGAGCAGGACTGGGAGGAATTTTAAGCCCGCGGTTTTAAGTCCGGCGTTAAACCCGCTTTCAAGCACCGTGCAGGCGGCGGCAAGGCGCTTGAAACCATTTGACAGCGGCGCCAGGCGCGCCGATACTGGTTTCAGGTGGGACTGGCGCGCCACCGCGACATGAGACAGCCGGCGCCTCCAGGGAGAGACCATGCGCCCCTATCTTGTTTTCGCCGCTTGCTTCAAGCGCCTGGGCGCCGCCCTGCTCTGCGGCGCTTTGGCGGCCTGCAGCGTAGCACCGCCAGCCAGCCTGCCCCCCATCTTCAACGACAGCGATTTCGCGCCGGCCGCCGCCATTGACGCCAGCCAGGTCTTTGCCATCGACGAGACCATGCGCCAGTATGTGCGCACGCAAGTGCGGCGCGAAGCGCGCAACAAGAATGACCGCGCGGCCCTGTATGACGCCCTGTACGACAAGAGCAGGCTGAAACTCGAGTACGATGCGGCCATGACCCGCAATGCGCGCGAAACGTTCGCCGCGCGTCAGGGCAACTGCCTGTCGCTGGTGATCATGACGGCGGCGCTGGCACATGAAATGGGCTTGCAGGTGCGCTACCAGGAGGTGCTCGGCGAAGAAAGCTGGAGCCGCAGCGGCGACATGTATTTTGTCGCCGGCCACGTCAACCTGGTACTGGGCCAGCGGCTGGACGACAAATCCGGCAGGTACGATGCCAAGGGCATGATGGTGATCGATTTCCTGCCGTCCGCGGAGATAGGCGGCTACCGCACGCGAGAACTCGACGAAGCGACCGTGCTCGCCATGTACATGAACAACCGCGCCGCCGAAACCATGAGCGAGGGCCAGCTGAATCAGGCGTACTGGTGGGCCCGGGCAGCGCTGCTGCAAGACCCCTCGTTCAGCGGCGCCTACAACACCCTGGGCGTGATCCAGTTCCGCCATGGCGACCTGGCACAAGCGCGGCGCACTTTCGCCCATGCGCTGACGCGCACGCCGGACAACACGGTGCTGCTGTCGAACCTGGCGCAGGTGCTGGAAGCGTCCGGCCTGCCCGAAGAAGCGCTGCCGCTGCGCCGGCGCCTGCTGGCGCTGCAGCCGCAGCCGCCTTTCCACTACTTCAACCTGGGCAAGGCGGCCATGCAGCAAAACGATTACGTGCGGGCGATACAGCTGTTTTCACGTGAAATCGCGCGCGACCCGTACTACCACGAATTTCACTTCTGGCTGGCGCAAGCCTATGCGCGCCTGGGCCAGATGGAGCAGGCCGGCAAGCAGCTGGAACTGGCGATGAACAACAGCACCACGCGCAGCGACCATACTCTGTATGCGGCCAAGCTGCAGCGCCTGCGCGCCGTCACCACGCATTAATCCTCCAGGAACATCTGCTGCAGGTCATTCAGGAAGCACAATCCCCGTTCCGTCGGACGGATGACCTGGTGGTCGCGGTACAGCAAGGCTTTCGCTTCGGCCGCATTGAGCGGCTGCTCGATGGCGTTGAGGGCCAGGCCCGTACGCTCGGCGAACAGGTTCGGCGCAAAGCCCTGCGTCAGGCGCAGGGTATTCAACATGAATTCGAAGCCCATTTCCTCGCGCGCCAGTTCGCGCTCTTCCTGCACCGGATTACCGGCCAGTACCGCGTCCATGTAGGCGCGCGGCTGCTTGTAGCGGGCCTGGCGCAGCACGCGGTGCGGGAACGAAATCTTCGAGTGCGCGCCCGCGCCGATGCCGAGATAGTCGCCAAATTCCCAGTAATTGCGGTTGTGACGTGCCTGGCGGCCCGGCTGCGCATAGGCCGACACTTCATAGCGGCCATAGCCGGCCTGTGCGGCGCGCGCGGCCACCATATCGGCGATATCGGCGCTCTCGTCGTCGTCCGGCAGCGCGGGCGGATACTTGGCGAACAGGGTGTTCGGTTCCAGCGTCAGGTGGTACAGCGACAGGTGCGGCGGCGCGAACGACAGCGCCGTTTCCAGGTCCTGCCGCGCTTCGTCCAGCGTCTGCGTGGGCAGCGCGTACATCAGGTCGAGGTTGAAATTGTCGAAGTTGGCGTGCGCGATCTCCACCGCGCGGCGCGCCTCGCTGTCGTCATGGATGCGCCCCAGCGCCTGCAGATGGCGGCCATTGAAGCTCTGGATGCCGACCGACAGCCGGTTGATGCCGCTGGCCCGGTAAGACTTGAATTTTTCCGCTTCAAAGGTGCCCGGATTGGCTTCCATGGTGATTTCGCAATCGGGCTCCAATGGCAGCAGGGTGCGCACGTCCGACATCAGCCGGTCCAGGCCCGCCGCCGACATCAGGCTGGGCGTGCCGCCGCCGATGAAGATGGTGTGGATCTTGCGGCCCCAGATCAGCGGCAGCGCCATCTCCAGGTCCAGCCGCAGCGCGGCCAGGTATTCGGCTTCCGGCAAGTCGCCGCGCACCTCGTGCGAATTGAAGTCGCAATACGGGCATTTTTTCACGCACCACGGAAAGTGAATGTACAGCGACAGCGGCGGCAGGGCCGTCAGGTTCAGCGCGCCCGGCTGCAGGTACTTCAGGGCCGCCCCGGCCGCGCCGGAAATGCCTTCCTGCGGCACGGGCCTGGCTGCCGACTTGGCGGCCGATTGGGCAACGGCGCCCACCAGTTTGATCGGGATCATCGCAGCTTTTCCACCAGCGCGCGCAGGGCCTGGCCGCGGTGCGACAGCGCGTTCTTTGCATCGGACGTCAGTTCGGCCGCGCACTTGCCCAGCGCGGGAATGAAGAAATGCGGATCGTAGCCGAAGCCGCCGTTGCCGCGTGGCGTGGCGATCATCTCGCCGTTCCAGCGGCCGTCGGCGATCACCGGCTGCGGGTCGTCCGCATGGCGCACATACACCAGCACGCAGTAGTAATACGCGGACTTGTCGGCATGCGCCTCAAGGTCGGCGATCAGCCTGGCGCTGTTGGCCGCATCCGATTTCGGCTCGCCCGCATAGCGGGCCGAATACACGCCGGGCGCGCCGCCGAGCGCATTGACGCACACGCCCGAATCGTCGGCCAGCGCCGGCAAGCCCGTCAGGCGAGATGCGTGGCGCGCCTTTTGCAGGGCGTTTTCAACGAAGGTGTGGAACGGTTCGTCGCTTTCCGGCACATCGTATTCGCCCTGGGCGTGGACGGAAAAACCGATGGTCGAGAGCAGCTCGTTGAATTCCTTGAGCTTGCCGGCGTTGTTGGAGGCGAGGATGAGGCGTTGGGTCATGTCAGTAGTCCGGTTGAAGTGCCGACATTGTAAACCTTTTGCGCTCCCCTCACCCTGGCCCGCCGCTGCCGAAAAAAAACGGCAGGTGCGGGCTTTTTGCCCGGCGCAGCGGGCGAAGACATGTAAATTTATGTAAAAATTACATGCCGAGAGCTTGCTTTTGCAGGGCGATCAGGTCGGCGATGCCGCCCTGCGCCAGGTCCAGCAGGCGGTTCATGCCGGCGCGGTCAAAAGCGGCGCCTTCGGCCGTGCCCTGCACTTCGATGAAGTGGCCCGCTTCCGTCATCACCACATTCATGTCCGTGTCGCAGCCCGAGTCTTCCACGTAGTCGAGGTCCAGCACCGGCATGCCCTGGTAGACGCCCACCGAGATGGCTGCGACGAAGCTTTTCACGGGGATGGCGGCGATCGCGCCGCGCGCCTGCAGCTGGGAAAACGCGTCATACGCGGCCACCATGGCACCCGTGATCGAGGCCGTGCGCGTGCCGCCGTCGGCCTGGATCACGTCGCAATCGAGGTGCAGGGTGCGTTCGCCGAACGCCTGCAAATCGAAGGCGGCGCGCAGCGAGCGGCCGATCAGGCGCTGGATTTCCTGCGTGCGGCCCGACTGCTTGCCGCGCGCCGCTTCGCGGTCCATGCGCGTGTGCGTCGAGCGCGGCAGCATGCCGTACTCGGCCGTCAACCAGCCCTGGCCCTTGCCCTTCAGAAAGCCCGGCACCTTGTCTTCGATGCTGGCGGTACAGATGACCTTGGTGTCGCCGCACTCGATCAGCACCGACCCTTCGGCATGTTTGGTGTACTGGCGGGTGATGCGGATGGCGCGCAGCGCATCGACGGCGCGGCCGCTCGGGCGGGATTCGAATGTCATGGGGATGTCCTGTGTGATTGGGGTTGCGGCAGCGATTCTACCACCGCGCGCCCACCCATTTGCAGCCATGCAACAGCGCAGGGCGCAATGGCGGGCCGCGCACACATGATCCCTACAATCCTGCCCCGCCAAACACAATTTTCTTTACAATGCCGTAAAACGCACACTATTCAGCAATTTTCAGGCCATCGGGCACTTCGGTCCTGTTTCGCGGCGCGGGCAGTATTGCCTGCGCTGGCTGATTAAGTGTATAAGTGACTGTATACAAGATCAAATCGGGGAATCCTTTGAGCATTTCAAGCATGACAGGCTACGCGGTTGCCACCAGCGAAGGTGCTGCAGGCACACTGACAATTGAAATCAAGAGCGTCAACTCACGCTTTCTCGACCTGCAATTCCGGATCAACGACGATCTGCGGGCCCTGGAACCTGACTTGCGCGCCGCCGTCATGTCCGCCATCACGCGCGGCAAAGTCGAGGTACGCCTGAGCTTTGGCCGCAAGGCTGCGACCGCCGGCACGCAGGCGCTGAACGTGCCCCTGCTGACCGAACTGGCGCGCCTGCAAAACGAAGTGGGCCAGCATTTTGTCTCCGCCCCCGTCATGACGGTGGCAGAACTGCTGCGCTGGCCTGGCGTCATCGAAGAAGCGCAAGTGGGACAGGAGTCCCTGCAGGCGGATGTGGGCGCGCTGACCCGCCGCACCGTGGCCGCCTTCGTCGACAGCCGCAAGCGCGAAGGCGCGGCGCTCGAAGCGGTGCTGGTGTCGCGCATCGAAGCGATGGAAGCCATCGTCAAGCGCATCACGCCCTTGATTCCGCAAGTGGTGGCGGCCTTCCAGCAAAAAGCCATCGAGCGCATGCAGGATGCGCTGGGCCTGGCCAGCCAGGGCTCGAATTCGGCCCTGTCGCGCCAGGACGCCATGGAACGCATCCGCCAGGAAGTGATCCTGTACGGCATCCGCATCGATGTGTCCGAAGAACTGGCGCGCCTGTCGGCCCACCTGGGCGAAACGCGCCACATCCTCACCAAGGGCGGGCAAGTGGGCAAGCGCCTCGACTTCATGATGCAGGAACTCAACCGCGAAGCCAATACGCTGGGCGCCAAGGCGTCCGTCAAGGAGCTGGCCGACGCCTCGATGGACTTGAAGCTGCTGATCGAGCAGATGCGCGAACAGGTGCAGAACCTGGAATAAACCATGACCGCACCACGCATCCTGACGCTCGCCAGCGTCACCCTGGCGCTGCTGGCGGCAGGCGCGCAAGCGCAACCTGCGCAGCAGCCGTCGCCGTATGCGGTTGAAGGCTGCGCCTCCGGGTGTTTCGCTCTCAAGGAACGCGGCGCCGCCATCTACACGGGCGCCGACGCCGCCTCCTACCGCATCTGCTCGCGCAGCAACCTGGGCGCGGAAGTCTCGGTCGACAGCGCCATCGTGCGCATCAGCAACCGCGACTGCACCGATGTGAATGGACGGGCCATCGTTCTCAATAGCGGCGAAATCGCCCTGGGCCGGCTGCCCCGCTGAAACAGGGCACGCAACTTACGCCAGGCGCGCTCCGGTGCGCGCCCTGTCGCTGGCGGCGATGACGACGCAGGCGACAAACAGCACGATGCTGTACTCCACGCCGCCGGCGCCATGCTCGCCCACGAACCAGCCCTTCGCCGCATGCACGATGACGATGCCGCCAAGGCAGATCACCATCAGACCGGCCGCCGCCCAGCGCATGTATTTGCCGGCGATGAGCAAACTGCCGCAAACGATCTCGACGATGGTAATCGCCCACACGACAGCCAGGCCATAGATAAATCCCTTGTCTTCCAGAAAACCGGCAAAGCGGGGAATGGTGCCGTTGGCGATGCGCGTGATGGCATGCGCCATGAACATCACGGCGATGGCCACGCGCAGCAACAGCATGGCCTGGGCAATACTGAGAAACGGGAAATTTTTCATGCGCACATCCTGTCGATAAAGAAAAAATATTCCAAATTAGATAACTATTTCTTCAGGATAACAAGCAAAATATGTGCAGGCGCATCGCAGGGCTGGCTCGTCGCCTTGCCTCTTGGTAAAATACCGAATTGGGCGGCGCCCATGCAAGCGCACACGCCGCCATCACACGCAAATGGAAAGATCCGCATGAGCCACCCTACCGCCTTCTCCGGCAGCCTGTTCGTGGTCGCCGCGCCATCGGGCGCCGGCAAATCGACACTGGTCAATGCATTGCTGGCGCAAGAGCCCGGCATCAAATTGTCGATCTCGACCACCACGCGCCCCCCGCGTCCGGGCGAGCAGCATGGCCGCGAGTACTATTTCACGACGGCGGAAGACTTTGTCGCGCGCGCCGACCAGGGCGAATTCCTGGAATGGGCGGAAGTGCACGGCAATTACTACGGCACCTCGCGCATCATGGTGGAACAGCAAATGGCCGCCGGCACGGATATCCTGCTGGAAATCGACTGGCAGGGCGCGCGCCAGGTGCGCAAGCAATTTCCCCGCGCGGCCGGCATTTTCATCCTGCCGCCATCGATCGATGCGCTGGAAGAACGCCTGAACAAGCGCGGCCAGGACGAGCCGCACGTGATCACGCGCCGCCTGCTGGCGGCCGGCGGCGAAATCGCACACGCTCCCGAGTTCGAGTATGTTATTATCAATGAAGAGTTTACGGTCGCTTTGTCCGAACTGAGCGCGATCGTGAGAGCGGCCCGTTGCCGGTTTGCGCAACAAGCGGCCCGCAACGCATCGCTATTCGCCCAGCTGGGCCTGCACGCAGAGTAAAAACGCTGCAACGGCACGCCAGTTCACACAGCACCACGCAAAAATTTTAGGAGTTACTATGGCCCGTATCACAATCGAAGATTGCCTGAAGCAGATCCCTAACCGTTTCCAGCTGACCCTGGCTGCGACCTATCGCGCACGTCAGTTGTTGCAAGGCCACACCCCAAAGGTCGAAGCCAAGGACAAGCCTACCGTCGTCGCACTGCGTGAAATCGCTGCCGGTAAAGTCGGTATCGAAATGCTGAAAAAGGTCCCGATGTAAGTGGGAACCCGCGTGCCGGAACAGTGCTGACCCCTGGTTCTACCGTATCCTTTATTCACACTGTGAAGCAACGCGACGTTTTATGAGTCTGACCCCAGCCGACACGACTTCCGCAGCACTGCCGCCCCTGGCCTCGCGCCAGGCGGCAAAATCGCAGGGCGCTTCCGCGCCCGGCGCCGGCACGTCCGGCAGCAACACCCCCGCAGTACCGCCAGCGCCCGCCCTCGGCGTGGCTTCCGTCAGCCACCTGGCCGACAAGCTGGCCGAATACCTGTCTCCCGCCGACCTGAAAAAAGTCAAGGAAGCTTACCGCTTCTCCGACGAAATGCACCTGGGCCAGATGCGCCGCTCGGGCGAGCCGTATATCTCGCATCCGATCGCCGTCGCCGAAATCTGCGCCGACTGGAAGCTCGACGCGCAAGCCATCATGGCCGCCCTGCTGCATGACGTCATGGAAGACCAGGACGTCAAGAAGGAAGAATTGATCGAGCGCTTCGGCGCTCCGGTAGCGCACCTGGTCGACGGCCTGTCGAAGCTGGAAAAGATCGAATTCCAGAGCCAGATCGAAGCGCAGGCGGAAAACTTCCGCAAGATGCTGCTGGCCATGGCGTCCGACGTGCGCGTGATCCTGATCAAACTGGCCGACCGCCTGCACAATATGCGCACCCTGGACTTCATGACGGCGGCGAAAAAACGCCGCATCGCCAGCGAGACCATGGAAGTGTACGTGCCGATCGCGCACCGCCTCGGCCTGAACAACATCTACCACGAGCTGCAGGACCTGTCGTTCTCGCACCTGTATCCGATGCGCTACCGCACCCTGGCGAAAGCCGTCAAGGCGGCGCGCGGCAACCGGCGCGAGGTGGTCAACAAGATCATGGAAGCGGTGAAAAGCACCCTGTCCATGGCCGAGCTCGAAGCCGACGTCACGGGCCGCGAAAAGACCCTGTACGACATCTATAAAAAGATGCGCAGCAAGCATTTGTCGTTCTCGCAAGTACTGGACGTGTACGGTTTCCGCGTGGTGGTGGGCAGCTTTGCCGACTGTTACGTAACCCTGGGCACCCTGCACAGCCTGTACAAGCCCATGCCGGGCAAGTTCAAGGATTACATCGCGATCCGCAAGCTGAACGGCTACCAGTCGCTGCACACGACCGTCATCGGCCCGTACGGCACGCCCGTGGAATTCCAGATCCGCACGCAGGAAATGCACCGCACGGCCGAATCGGGCGTGGCGGCGCACTGGCTGTACAAGAGCGGCGAATCGAACCCGTCCGACCTGCAGCAGCGCACCCATGCGTGGCTGCAATCGCTGCTCGACATCCAGCAGCAGACGGGCGACTCGGCCGAATTCCTCGAACACGTCAAGGTCGACCTGTTCCCCGATTCCGTCTACGTGTTTACGCCGAAATCGAAGATTATCGCCCTGCCGCGCGGCGCCACGGCCATCGACTTCGCCTACTCGATCCACACGGGCATCGGCGACCAGACCGTGGCCGTGAAAATCAACAACGAAACCTCGCCCCTGCGCACCGAGCTGCACAATGGCGACATCGTGGAAATCATCACCGATTCCTCGTCGCGCCCCAGCCCGACGTGGCTGTCGTTCGTGCGCACCGGCAAGGCCCGTTCGGCCATCCGCCACCACTTGCGCACGATCAACCTGCCCGAATCGATCGCCCTGGGCCAGCAACTGCTGTCACAGGCGCTGCACACCCTGAACATCGACGCCGACCTGCAAGCGCCATTGGTCGAACGCCTGCTCAACGAATCGAGCGCCAATTCCATGGACGAGCTGTACGCGGACATCGGCATCGGCAAGCGCATGGCCACCCTGGTGGCGCGCCACATCTTCGGCTTGATCGGCGGCGAAGCGGCCAGCATGCCCGTGGAACACAACAGCGGCAGCGAACTCGACCCCGTCACCATCTGCGGCAGCGAAGGCGTGTCCGTGCAACTGGCGCCATGCTGCCTGCCGATTCCCGGCGACCAGATCATCGGCCAGCTGCGCCGCGACCAGGGCTTGCTCGTGCACACGAGCGACTGCTCGCAAGCGAAACGCCAGCGCGCCAAGGAACCGGACCGCTGGATCGCCGTGCGCTGGGGAACCGAACTGAACCGCCGCTTCGACTGCCGCATCAAGGTCTTGATCAACAGCGAACGGGGCATCCTCGCCCGCGTGGCCGCCGAAATCGGCGAGTCCGACGCCAACATCATCTATGTCGGCATGGACGAAGACAAGGACAACGTGCTCGACCAGTTGCGCTTCACCGTGCAGGTCAAGGACCGGGTCCACCTGGCCGCCCTGCTGCGCAATGTGCGCAGAGTGGCCGGCGTCAACCGCATCCTGCGCGAGCGTAACTGATTCACGCGGCAACAAGCTGGGGTCAGACCCGCCGGGGGAATACGTCCCAATGGGACGTATTCCGATCGCGAAGCGACTGACCCCGGATCTCCGCTGCGGGCTACCGGTTCAGTTCCGCAACGCGTCGTAAAAACGCCTGATCACCCACCGCAAATTCAGCATTGACTGCTTCTCGCAGTTGTCCGATGCAGCGATCGCCTAATTCATCCTGAAATAACGATTGGTATGTCTTTTGCCGCTCAAGCACATCACATCCAAGTTGCATATATAAAGAATGCGGAGACAGCAGATCATCATGCACGCCCTGCGCATTGCTTCGATAACTGGACCAGCAATATTGACCAGGCAATGCCACGATACCGGCCCTGACAGGGTTAAGTTCGATATAGCGCTGGCAAATCAATAAATAACGCTCGCCCTGCACCAGGCAAGATTTGTAGCGGCCTTCCCACAAACTGCCGGTGCAGCCATAACGCCAGTTGAAATACTGCACATAACGCTGGTTCAGCATTTTCATCAGTGACGACAGGGACGTTGTGCTTTGCGTGGAAAGCAATAGATGCACATGATTATTCATCAGCACATACGCATGCAGATGGCATGGTGCAAGCGCCAAACAACTGTGCAGATAATCCAGATAACGCTGCTTGTCTTGCCCATCAATAAAGCAAGCTTGGCGATTCATGCCACGTTGCACCACATGTAAGGGAACGCCGGGCAAGACGAGCCGAAGGCGACGGGGCATGGCAACTCCTGATACCAACTGAAAGGTCAGTGTGCCAGCGCGCGCCTCTGGCGTCCTGCGTCACCGCAAGCTTACCCCTCCCCCGGCGCCGGATACGTCACTTCCAGCAACTCCAGTTCCTGCTCGCCCAACGGCGTGTTGAGGGTGATCACATCGCCTTCGCGCGCCTTGGTGATGGTGCGGGCCATGGGCGAGACCCAGCTGATCTTGCCGTTCAGGGGGTCGAATTCGTCGATGCCGACGATGGTGATGGTGTGCGTTTCGCCGTCGCTGGTGCGGTAGGTAACCGTGGCGCCGAAAAACACCTGGTCGTTGCCATGGTGCACGCTGGGGTCGACGATGGCGGCCAGGTCCATGCGTTTGGTGAGGAAGCGGATGCGGCGGTCGATTTCGCGCAGCCGGCGCTTGCCATAGATATAGTCGCCATTTTCCGAACGGTCGCCATTCGACGCCGCCCAATGGACGATGCGCACCACTTCCGGACGGTCAACGTCGATCAGCTGCAGCAGCTCTTCCTTGATGCGCTGGTAGCCGGCCGGCGTGATGTAGTTCTTGGCGCCGGCGGGAATGGCCAACGCCAGCGCGGCCGCTTCTTCATCGTCGTCGTTGTCCGATTCTTTTACAAAGGCTTTATTCATCCGCCTATTGTAGCCCCGCCAGGGAGCCATGGGCACACGGGATGCGGGGGCAGGCGGGCTTTTTTGACGTATCATCGTGGCAATCGCGGCAAACGTGGGCCGCACACGGAGACGGATGAAAAAATTCTACAGAGTCAGGCGCTGGCTGTTCGCGCCGCTGGTCTACCTGGCCGCCATCTGCCTGCTGATCGAGGAATGGCTATGGGCGACGGGCGCGCGCATCATGCAGGTGGTGTCGCAATTTCCGCCCCTGCATGCGCTTGAAGCGTGGATCAAGCGCCTGCCGCCGTACTGGGCGCTGGCCATCTTCGTGCTGCCGGCCGTGCTGCTGTTTCCCGTCAAGCTGCTGGCCCTGCTGGCGATCGCGCGCGGCCATGCGTTTTCCGGCATCGGCGTGATCGTCATCGCCAAGCTGGGCGGCGCGGCCGCCGTCGCGCGCCTGTATTCGCTGACGCGCCCTACCCTGCTCAGTTTGCCGTGGTTTGCGCGCTGGCATGGCCTCTTCATGGAAACCAAGGACCGCTGGATCGCCCGGCTGCGCGCCACGCGCCCGTGGCGCCGTGTCAGCCGCCTGTCGGCCGCGCTGGGCCGCGCCCGCCGCGCCTGGTGGCAGCGCTTGCGCAAGGGCACGCCAGGGCGTCATAATTCCCGCCCAGCCAGGGTGCTGCGCCGCTTTGCCGCCTTCTGGCGCGCCCGCCGCTGATGAAGAAAGGCAACTCCATGCACGACACTCCCCGGCTGGCCCCCGCCCTGCGCGCGGCGGCGCCGGAAATCTACCTGTACGACGCGGCCAGCTTGCAATTGCTGGACGCCAACGATGCCGCCTGCGACAACTTGCAGTATGCGCGCAAGGAATTGCTGGCGATGACGCCCTTCACGCTGGCGCCGCAGCTCGACGCGCAGCAGCTGGCCGCCGTGCTGGCCACCCTGGACGACAGCATCGGCGCGCAAGCCAGGCTGCACGTGCAGCAGCGGCGCCGCGATGGCAGCCTGTATTCGCTCAGCCTGCACCTGTCGCGTGCCCAGCGCCAGGGGCGCCCCCTGCTGCTGGCCGAGGGCGAAGACTTGCGCACGCCGCAGGCGACGGCCGCCGCCCTGGCGCAGGTGCAGTCGCGCTTCAACGCCATCGTCTCGAATACGCCGGGCCTCGTGTACCAGTTCTGCCTGCATGCGGATGGACGGGCGTCCTTTGCCTACCTGAGCGAAGGCTGCCAGGCCCTGCTGGGCCTGAGCCCGGCGCTGCTGCACGCGCGCCCGGAACTGTTTTACCAGTTGATCCTGGCCGACGACCGCGCCTCGTACCTGGAATCGATGCAAGCCTCAAAAAGCGCCTTGTGGAGCTGGAACTGGGAAGGCCGGATCTGGATCGATGCCTGGAAGGACGTCAAATGGATCAACCTGCGCTCGACGCCGCGCGCGCTGGCCGACGGCACGGTGCAGTGGGAAGGCATCATGACGAATATCACGGAAAGCCGGCTGGAACAGAGCGAAGTGCGCCAGTCGCGCGCCCGCCTGGCCGAGCTGACTGCGCATATCGACAAGGTCAAGGAGCACGAACGCACGCGCCTGGCGCGCGAATTGCACGATGACCTGGGCGGCAACCTGACGGCCATCAAGATGGCCTTGGCCATGCTGGCGCGCCGCCTGCCGCCGGACGACCCGCAGTTGCAGGAAAAGGCCGACTATGTCGATGCCCTGGTCGACCGCAGCATCGATGCCGTGCACCGCATTTCGCTGGACTTGCGCCCGTCCATGCTGGACCTGGGCCTGGTCGCCGCGCTGGACTGGCAAGTCAAGGAATTCGCGCGCCAGGCCGGCATCGAGTGCCAGTTCATTTCCAACCGCCAGCACATCGACCTCGAGCTGGACCAGGCGACCAGCCTGTTCCGCATCGCCCAGGAGGCGCTGACGAATATCGCCAAGCATGCGCAGGCGAGCAAGGTCAGCGTGCGCCTGGCCCGGCAGCGCCAGCATATCAGCCTGACCATCGCCGACAATGGCGTCGGCATGCGCCTGTCCGACCGCGCCAAGCCGCAGTCGTTCGGCATCCGCGGCATGGCCGAACGGGCCAGCGCGCTGGGCGGCAGCCTGAGCCTGATGGATGGGCCGGACGGCGGCACCATCCTGAGCATAAAAATCCGTCTGACCACCCCGCGAGAGGCGATAATAGCGGCTGCAGCCAGTGCGCCCGCGCACAGCGGGCCGCCGCCAGACGCGGCCTAGTGGGTGAATTAGATAGGAAACAATGCAGTCATGAAAGAAAAAGCCACCATCCGGGTATTCATCGCCGACGATCACGCGATCGTGCGCGAAGGCTTGAAGCAAATCCTCGCCGACACGAAGGACATCATCGTGGCCGGCGAAGCTGAAAATGGCCACGACGCCATCAAACTGTTCCGCGGCTCGAAATGCCAGGTGTTGTTGCTTGACATCTCACTGCCCGACCGCAGCGGCATCGAGGTACTCAAGCAGATCAAGAAGGAAAAACCGGAACTGGCCGTGCTGATGCTGTCCATGCACCGCGAAGACCAGTACGCCATCCGTTCGCTCAAGGCGGGCGCGGCCGGCTACCTGACGAAACAGAGCGCGCCGCGCGAGCTGGTCACGGCCATCCGCCAAGTGGCGCAAGGGTTGAAATACATCAGCGCCTCGCTGGCGCAGGAACTGGCCAACACGGTGGGCGAAGACCACGAAACGGCCTTGCACGACACCTTGTCGGACCGCGAGTACCAGACGCTGGTCATGATTGCCTCGGGCAAGGCGGTGGGCGCTATCGCCGAAGAGCTCAAATTGTCCGTGAAAACCGTCAGCGAATACCGCGCCCGCTTGCTGGTCAAGATGAAGCTCAAGAACAGCGCGGAACTGACGCATTACGCCATCCGCAACCAGCTGGTGGATTGACGGCAAAGCGGCATGCCCGCTGGCATCGGGCGAATTGACAGGACTTCTCCTTGCTTCTCGCACAATAAGTTCTTTGCCAACTCGCATATCATGAGGATAATGAGAAATATCTAAAAAGGCTGTGCCTACATGTCCAGTAAATTGCCATCTTCACCAGCAGGTGCTCCCGCTGGCACCACGAATACCGCCGCCGCTGCGGCGATGAACCCGGCCGATATCGCCCGCGAAGCGTTTCGCCGCCTGGCCACGCGCCGCATCGCCCCCACGCCGAGCGCCTACCGCGACATCTACAATGAAATCGCCGGCATCAGCGAAGCGGCCGAGACGCCGGCTACGCCGGGAGCCGTACTGGCTGCCAGCGCACCCACGGAGAGCGGCGCGGAAAACGTCCTCACGCAATTCGCCGCCAAGATGAGCGAATCGGCGGGCGAACTGGGCGACTTTGGCAAGCGTTTCCAGCGCGCCCTGAAAGCGCGCGACTGGGATGGCTATGCACGTACCCTGGCGCAACTGGCCGAGAAACAGGTCAAGAAAAGCGGCGGCATCGAATTGCCGCCCCTGCCGGACGGCGAACAGACGCGCACCCTGCGTGAATTGCTCAGCCGCACCCTGGGCTTTGCCGTCGCCACCTTGCTGACGGGCACGCCCGCGCTGGTGGAAGAGGCAGAGTCCCTGGGCGCGGCGATCAAGCTGGCCCATACGGAAGAAGCGCTGAACGAAGCGGCCCTGCGCCTGAAACAACTGTGCTACCAGATCGAACTGAAAAGCGGCGACACGGCCGAGCAGCAGGAATTGCTGCTGCGCCTGTTCAAGCTGCTGCTGGACAACGTCAGCCAGTTGCTCGACGACGACAGCTGGCTGCGCGGCCAGGTCGACGCCGTGCAGAACCTGATCGCCGGTCCGCTCGACCAGCGCGCGCTGGAAGACGCCACGCGCAGCCTGAAGGAAGTCATCTACAAGCAAAGCCAGCTCAAGCACAGCCTGTCCGACGTCAAGCTGACGGTCAAAAACATGATGATGACCTTCATCGACCGCCTGGGGCAAGTGGCGGCCAGCACGGGCGACTTCCATGAAAAAATCGGCGGCTATTCGGAAAAGATCAGCCAGGCGGAAAATATCAGCGAGTTGAACAGCGTTCTCGACGAAGTCTTGCGCGAAACGCGCATGGTGCAGAACGAGGCCTTGCGCGCGCGCGACAAGATGGTGCTGGCGCGCCAGGAAGTGCAGGATGCGGAACAGCGCATCCACACGCTGGAAGCGAAGCTCCAGCATATGAGCGAACTGGTGCGGGAAGACCAGCTGACGGGCAGCCTGAACCGCCGAGGCCTGGACGACGTGTTCGAGCGCGAGACGGCCCGCTCGGACCGCCGCGGCACGCCCCTGTGCATCGCCATGCTGGACCTGGACGACTTCAAGCGCCTGAACGACACCTATGGCCACCTGGCCGGCGACGCCGCGCTGAAACATCTGGTGAAAATCGTCAAGGAAACCCTGCGCTCGATGGACGTCATCGCCCGCTTCGGCGGCGAGGAATTCCTCATCCTGCTGCCGGAAACCACGGTCGAAGCGGCCTCATCGACGATGACGCGGCTGCAACGCGAACTGACCCGGCATTTCTTCCTGCACGACAACGAAAAAGTCTTGATCACCTTCTCCGCCGGCGTGGCCCTGCGCCTGCCCAACGAAGACCAGGCCGAACTCGTCAAACGCGCCGACCGCGCCATGTACCAGGCCAAGCAGACGGGCAAGAATCGGGTGGTGGTGGCGGATTGAGTCAATTACCTCCGTTGGTGCCGCGGCAGCGGCAGCGGCACCTTCTCATCATTTGCTGACAATAACTAACCGCGCTGACGGCTACGCCAAGAACCAAGTGCTTGAGAGAATAGAGTTTTCTGTGAGAGCAGTGTTAACAGTCCGATCAACATCATCGCATATGTTGATGGTTCCGGAACCGCCGAAGTCAACGTCACATTCAGTGACTTCTTCTCTTTAAAATAAGTAAAATCATCCGCTATCCGCCCCTCATTCTTCGACATGATCACAAAACTCATCGCTCCGGCATTTTTTTGATACTGCTGATTGGCGAAGTCAGTCATATCGATATAGACCGTGGAATTGATGCCGGTCTTGATTTTCCCCAGCAATGTAGTGTAATCGATAACCGGCGTTCTACCCCGGGTCAGCGTGCCGCCATCCCAGTCATTTGACATCGCCCAGATTTGCAGGGGGGGACCATTCATATAGCTCTGCCCTGGTGAGTACGATATTTCGAACAGTGCAGATGTCACGGAATTTCCGGCAACATATGCAGGCAAGCTGAACTTCTCATACATTCTGGCTACGCCTCCATTAAAAACATTTCCCGCATAAATTCCACTATAAAAATAGGTATTACCGTTGCGCCCATTGCCGTAGACCGAAACATCTTCCATAGGCGCAATAACAACGGCTTTCGCAAAACTTTGCTGTGCAAATAATGCCTCCCCCAGCAATAGCAGCACAGAAAAAATAATCCTATTACATTTCATACCAACTTCCTTCCTTTGAGCATATCAAGCACATCGCATATATAATTAAAAATAAACCCCAATGATATTTGACGTCTTAAAACAAAAAAAATATCAAACATGATAAAAAAATAATTATAACGCTGGAAAGACCATTGGGAAATAATTAAAATCAAGAATATTAAAATCAGATGGATGAGCCGAGAAATTGGAGGATAGCTGCAGCCTGAACAAGAACAATTCCTGCCACATCCTGAAGTAGGTAAGCTGTAACAGCAAGACGCTGCCGTCAACGACTTGGGCACGCAAGAGACTTCATTTGCAACACTCCAGGAGATTTCATTTGCAACACTCCAGGAGATACGATCTGCTCATAGTCCTAGCCAGCCCAGCAAAATAAAATTATTTTTACCCTCAAGTTTTCTCAAACGCCGTCGTCTAGCGCGCAGTCAGGCACAAACTGAAGGGCTAAAAATTAAAATTTAAAGCACTTTCCGCTATAAATTTTCCCGCAGAGCAACCGTTACCCTAAACAACAGCGGCTTGATTGTCCCGGAACAGCGGGGCAGGCCAAAGTGACTAGCACATAGCGCAATGTAGTACCTGTTTGGAGAATTATCATGGCTGCAGTAATTAATACCAACATCGCCTCCCTGAACTCGCAACGCAACCTGTCGACTTCGCAATCGGCCTTGACCACCTCGCTGCAACGCCTGTCTTCCGGTATGCGCATCAACAGCGCCAAGGATGACGCTGCTGGTCTGGCGATTTCCGACCGCATGACGTCGCAAATCCGCGGCATGACGCAGGCAACCCGCAATGCAAACGACGGCGTCTCGCTGGCTCAAACGGCCGAGGGTGCACTGTCGAGCTCGGGCGACATCCTGCAACGTATCCGCGAACTGGCAGTTCAATCGTCGAACGCCACCAACTCGTCGAGCGACCGTCAGGCTCTGCAAACCGAGGTTGGTCAACTGGGTTCGGAATTGAACCGCATCGCTCAAACCACTTCGTTCAACGGCCAGGCGCTGCTGGACGGCACCATGGGCACGGCCAACTTCCAGGTCGGCGCGGACGCGAATCAGCTGATTTCGGCCAGCGGCGCAAACTTCCTGACCAATACCTACGGCAACAACCGTATTGAGAATGATGCTGTTGCAGTCAAAGCAACGTCAACCAACGTTGCCGATGCAAAAGCCATCACCATCAACGGCAAGCTCGGTTCCGCCACCTACACTACGGCTACCGCTGCCGTAGGTCCTCCAGCTGTCCTGTCGGACACGGCTAAATCGATCGCTGCTGGCATCAACCAGAAAACCAGCGCTACCGGTGTCACCGCTACGGCAAAAACGGAAACCAACCTGGCCCTGGCCGCCGAATCGTACTCGTTCCAGATCGCATCGGACAACGATCCAGCCCAGACTCCTGTCACCGTGTCCTTCGCAGTTGGCGGCAGCGCAAGCAGCGCCACCGACTTCGCAGCAGGCATCAACGCCATCAATGCCCAATCGGCAAAGACCGGCGTGACGGCTCAGTACGACACGAAAAACGGCGGTATTAAGCTGAGCAATGCCAATGGCGCTGACATCAAGCTCACCAACGGCGCTACTGCGAACACCAAGTTCGATGTCGCAAGCTACAAGCTCGACGGCACCAAGACCACAGCGGTCGATAACAAAGGCGCTGTAGCTGTCGCTGTTGCAAACGGCACCGTGACGTTCGACTCGGACAGCAGCTTCTCCGTCACCGATGCCGGTTCCGGTCTGGGTCTGGGTGCGACTGGTGCAGGCGCCGCCAACCAAGGTTCGTCACTGAAGTCCGTCGCGTCGATCGACATCACGACGTTCGATGGCGCTCAGCTGGCCTTGAAAATCGCCGATGCAGCCTTGTCGACGGTCAATGGCCAACGTGCTCAGTACGGTGCATTGCAATCGCGCTTCGCTTCGGCGATCTCGAACCTGCAATCGACCACGGAAAACCTGTCGGCATCGCGCAGCCGCATCGTCGATACGGACTTTGCGTCGGAAACGGCCAACATGACCCGCGGCCAGATCCTGCAACAAGCTGGTACGGCCATGCTGGCGCAAGCGAACTCGCTGCCAAACGGCGTCCTGAGTCTGCTGCGCGGCTAATCTCCGATTAGCCAGGCAACAGCGTAGAACTCTGATTCCCCTGCCGGATTTTTTCGGCAGGGGAATTTTCACTAGGAGAGCACCATGACTATCGATACGATAGCGGCCGCCTCCGCGGCCAGGATAGACAAGAGTTACACCGCGACGGATACGTCGGCGGCGCGCCCGGCAACGCCACGCACGACGACGGAAAACGACGCAGTTGCACCACAACAAGCCAGCAAAGAACCCAGCCGCGAGCAGTTGAACAAGGCGGTATCGGAGCTGAACCAGTCATCGCAAATAAAAACGCAAGGCATTGAATTTTCCATCGACGAGGACAGCCAACGCACGGTGGTCAAGGTCATCGACCAGGAAACCAAAGAAGTGCTGCGCCAGATTCCCACCCGGGAAGCGCTGGAGCTGGCCAAGACGTTCGATTCGGCCAAGGGTTCCCTGATTAGCCAAAGCGCATAAGATGATGGCATTGTCCACGGAAGCGCAGCATCGTGGCAGCACGCATCAGCAGTTTACCGGGGCCAGGTAGCCTGACTACCGGGCCTCGTATTTTATTACAAATACAGCAATATTCCCTTTTTTCCTCCCGCCTTTTCGTTTCGCCTGAAAACAGCGCGGTAATTCCCCCTCTCAAGTCCTGATTGATTCTGCCGATAACAGCTTATATTAGCGTTTTCCTAGGAGCATTCCGTGGCCATCACCCCTACAATTTCATCCGTTGGCATCGCCGCCGGCGCCAGCGGCCTGGACGTGAACGCCATCATCGACAAGCTGATGGCGGCCGAAGCCGTGCCACTGAATACCTTTGACAAGAAAACAGCGTCCTACCAGGCCAAGCTCAGCGCGCTGGGAACGCTCAGCGGTTCCGTCAGCAGTTTTCAGAGTTCGCTGTCGGCACTGACCAACTCGAATAACTTCCGCGCCGTCAGTGCCACGCCATCGGACCCGCTGGTGTTGTCGGCCAGCGCTGGCGCCAAGGCAGTGGCCGGCAGCTACAACATTAATGTTTCCCAGCTGGCCCAGGCCCAGACACTCACGTCCGGCGGCATGGCCAGCAAACTGTCGACCATCGGCAGCGGCGCCAAGACCACGGTGTCCTTCCAGCTTGGCGCACTCGCCGGCGGCACATTTGGTGTAACAGGCACGGCACTGGGCGGCAGCACCCTGCTCACGGGCGTCAGCAACGGCTCGCTGATTATCAATGGCACGGCCATCCCGACCGATGCCAGCACCAAGAGCGCGCGTGCGCTGGCCGACGCCATCAACGCCAAGAGCAGCACCACGGGCGTGACGGCCACTGCCCAGCCGACGGCCAGCAGCGCCAGCATGTTCACCGGTTTCGGCAACATTGCCACCGGCGCGGACGGCACGTATTCACTGTCGGTTGGCGGCATCGAGATCGTTACGCAAGGCAACGGCGTTGCCGCAGGCAGCGGCATCACGGCCGCTTCGCTCGATACGACACTGGCGGGCCCGAATGCCGTCTCGAACGCGCTGGCCGCCGCGAATATCACCGTCACAGGCACGGCAGCTGGCGGCAATCTGCAATTTACGCGCGCCGATGGTTCCAATATCAATATCGAGGAAGTGGTCACGGGCAGCACCATGGGCGGCATCGGCCATGCCTCCAATGCCGCCAACAGCGGTTCGAACGTGACGATTGCCAGTTCGATCACCCTGGCTTCGGGCAATGCCAGCCCCATCACCATCGCCGGCAGCAATCCAGCGGCAGCCGGACTGACGGCAGGTTCGGGCGGCGCCTATATGAATACGGGCTTCACGCAGGATGGCACGCAAGCCACTGGTTCGGTGGTGATCGACTCCACCAACAACACCTTGCAGGGCATACGCGACGCCATCAACAACGCCAGTCTCGGCGTGACCGCCAGCATCGTTTCCGATGGCAGCGACAAGCCGTATCACTTGGTGCTCAGCTCGACAAAGACGGGCGCCAATTCAGCCATGAAGATCACACTCAGCGGCAGTGATGGCCAGCCCGCCGACAGCGCCTTGAGCGGTTTGCTGGCCTACGATGTGGCTGGCGCACAAAACTTGAAACAGAACAGCGCGGCCCAGAACACCATGTTCAGCGTCAACGGCATCGCCATCACCAGCAGTTCGAACAGCGTCGATACGGCGATCGAAGGCGTCACCTTGGGCATTACCAAAATAGGCACGTCCAGCCTGTCGGTGGCCAAAGATACAACAACGGTCAAAACCAGCATCACCGCCTTCGTCAAGGCCTACAACGATCTGAACACCGCGATCGGCAAAATGACGGCGTATAACCCCGATACCAAGACTGGCGGGGTTCTGCTCGGCGACTCCACCGTGCAATCGATCCAGACCCAGTTGCGTCGGCAGCTGGGCGTGCCGATTACAGGCCTGGGCAGCAGCATGAACACCTTGAGCCAGGTGGGTATCTCCTTTCAGAAGGATGGCAACCTGACTCTGGATACAAGCAAACTCGACAAGGCGATCAGCGCGAACTTCAGCGACATCGCCGGCCTGTTCTCGGCCATCGGCAAGGCCAGCGACAGCAACGTCGCGTTTACCAGCTCGACCGCGGCCACCAAGCCCGGGACCTATGACCTGACCATCACCACCATGGCCAGCCAGGGTTCGCTCACATCGGATGCTGCGATACCGGCCAGCACCACGATTGCCAGCGATACCACCTGGAATGTCACCGTGAACGATACGGAACCCTCGGCCGCGAAGAACACGGCCAAGGTGACGATCCCGGCCGGCACCTACACCCCGACGCAGCTGGCATCACTGGTGCAATCGTCAATCAACGGCATCAAAGCTTTCTCGGACAATGGCACCACGGTTTCCGCCGCGATCGATGGCACCGGCAAACTGGTCCTTTCCTCAAGTCGCTATGGTTCCGTCTCCAACCTCGCCGTGAGCAGCGACACCGGGACTGGCATTGGAACCCTGTTTGGCACAGCCAAACCCGTCAAAGGCAGCGACGTGGCCGGTACGCTGGGCGGGCAACCGGTCGTCGGCTCGGGCCAGACTCTGACGGGCGCCCCGGGCTCGCCAGCCGAAGGCTTGAAAATTGAAGTCACCGGAGGCGTCATCGGCTCGCGCGGCACGGTCAGCTTTTCGCAAGGGTATGCCTACCAATTGAACAACCTGGCGACTTCCTTCCTGGGCACGGATGGCATGATCACCGGACGTACGAACGGCATCAATGAAACCCTGAAGTCAGTGGCGGCGCAGCGCGACAAATTCAGCGCAAAATTGACCGAAATCGAAGCACGCTACCGCGCCCAATACACGCGCCTCGACGTTACGCTAAGCAAATTGCAGTCCACGCAAACTTATTTGACCCAGCAGTTGGCTTCCATCGCCGCCAACCGTTAAGCGCTATCATCAGG
The DNA here is from genome assembly GCF_002735765.1 of Janthinobacterium sp. BJB304. Taxonomy (NCBI): domain Bacteria; kingdom Pseudomonadati; phylum Pseudomonadota; class Betaproteobacteria; order Burkholderiales; family Oxalobacteraceae; genus Janthinobacterium; species Janthinobacterium sp. BJB304. The sequence continues at coordinate 196,930 of NZ_PDZN01000004.1, read as the reverse complement.
AGAAATATATGTTTGGAACCCAACAACGCGGCGTCAACGCCTATGCCAAGGTCGGCCTGGAAACGGGCATCGGCTCGGCCTCGCCGCACAAGCTGATCGTCATGCTGTACGACGGCGCCCTGGTGGCCGTGCTCAGCGCGCAGATGCACATGAATTCAGGCAACATCCCGGAAAAGGGCAAATCCATCTCGAAAGCCATCCAGATCATCGACAATGGCTTGCGCGCCAGCCTGGACAAGGAAGTGGGCGGCCAGATCGCCGAAGGCCTCGACGCCCTGTATGAATACATGAGCGCGCGTCTGCTGGCGGCCAACATCCGCAACGATCTTGGCATGCTGGAGGAAGTACAGCGCCTGCTGACCGACCTGCGCGAAACCTGGAACGCCATCGGCGCCACGCCGGCCGCCATTCCCGGCGCCGATTTAAAACGTATGCCCAGCCTTGCGAGCGCCTGATCCATGATGACCCACCAAGAAGTCCTGACCACCTACGAAGCCATGCAGACCCTGACGGGCCGGATGGTGACCGCCGCCACCAACGCCGACTGGGACGAGCTCGAAGCGCTGGAACAGCGCATCAGCGCGCATGTGGCCACGCTGAAGGCGAACGAAGAAAAAGTCGTGCTGGAGACCGCCGGCCGCCAGCGCAAGGTCGCCCTGATCAAGCAGATACTGGAAGACGACCGCAAGATCCGCGACCTGACCATGCCGTGGATGGCGCAATTGTCCAAGCTGATCAACAGCACGGGCACCGAGCGGCGCCTGGCCAACGCCTACGGCGTCTAAACGCCCACGGGGCAAGGCTAGCTATCATGTTGCCGAAGATGGATGCGATCGGCATGACGCCCCTGACCCCGGTCAAGCCCACGCGGGCTGCCGATGCCGTCGCCGACCCGCGCCAGGCCGAGTTCCAGCGCTCGCTGCAGGGACTGATCGGCAAATCCATGCAGGGACAAGTGCTGGCCCGCATGGGCGACGGCAGCTTTCTCGTGCGCGTGGCCGGCACGCCAGCCCGCATGCAGCTGCCCGCGGGCGCCCAGGCGGGCACGGAAATCCCGCTGACCTTGATTGGCATCAATCCCCGCCCTTCTTTTCAAATCGGCAATAACCGCGACCAGCCCGCCAGCGCCCTGCTGACATATGCGGACGCGGAAGCCGAGCCCGAGGCTGCCGACCTGCGCGGCCCCCAGGCCGGCGCCGCCCAGGCCGGCACGCGCGCCAGCAGCACGGCCGCCACCCTGCTCAGCCGCGCACCGCTGACGCCAGCCAATCTGCTGCCCGCCCTGGCCGGCGACACGCCGGCGCCGGAGCTGAGTACCACCGCGCGCGCCATCAGCACAGTGCTCAGCCAGGCGGAAAGCGTGCCCGGCGCGCCCCTGTCCCTGGTCGGCAAGACGCCGCTGATGGCCTCGCCAAACGCCGCCCCGGCCCAGGTGGCCCAGAAACTGCAGGATGCCGTCGGCAGCAGCGGCCTGTTCTATGAATCGCATGTGGCCGAATGGGCCGAGGGCAAGCGGCCGCTGGCCTCGCTGTTGCTGGAACCGCAAATGCAGAAGGCGGCACAGGGCGACGTCGCCAGGACGGGCACCGACCTGGCATCGGCGCAACTGATCAATTTGCAGCTGCATACGCACGAACAGGCGCGCGTGCAATGGCAGGGCGAAGCCTGGCCCGGGCAGAAGATGCAATGGGATATCAGCCGCGATGCGCCGGAAGGACAGCAGCACGAGAGCCGTGACGCAGACGAGGAAGCGACGGCCTGGCGCAGCAATGTGCGCTTCCAGTTCCCCCTGCTGGGCGACCTGGCCGCGCACGTGGTGTTGCAGGGCGGCAGCGTGGCCATCCAGCTGCAAGCGGGCAGCGAAGGCAGCGCCGATACCTTGCGCCAGCATGCGGCGCGGCTGGAAGCGTCGCTGGCCGCGGCCGGATGGCCATTGTCATCGTTGACGATCGCCGGCAAGCCGCAGGCGGCTGGAGAAGACGATGCTTGACGACACCAAGCGCAAGGTGCCGCAGACAGCCGTCGCCCTCGCTTACCAGAGCGGCACGCCGGCGCCCAAGGTGGTGGCCAAGGGCAGCGGCCTGATCGCGGACCAGATCATCAGCACGGCGCGCGAACATGGCGTCTTCGTGCATGAGTCGAAGGAATTGGTGGCGCTGCTGATGGATGTCGACCTGGACCGCCAGATTCCGCCCGGCCTGTATCGGGCGATTGCGGAACTGCTGGCCTGGTTATATCATATTGAATCTGCGAATGGCGGGCCGATTCCGCCGCCGCCCGACACCAGCGTCAACCTCACCGATACATAGACAGGCATCAATGCAAGCACATATTATGGATTCCGGCCTCGAAAACTGGCACGATTTTGAAGTGGAATCGCGGCGGGAAATCATTGCCTTGCTGCGCGGCATCAGCGAAAAGAACCAGCTGATCCGCATGCTGATCCACGGTGAATCCGATGTGTGCGTCACGTCCATCCTGGAAGTCGATGCCGACCACAACACCGTCATCCTCGACCGTTCCGTGAACGCCGACCAGAACCGGCGCATGGTGGCCGCCACCGGCATTTCGTTTGAAACCTCGCTCGACAAGATCCGTATCCTGTTTGCCAGCGCCCTGGTGGAAGAGTGCAACTATGGCGGCACGCCCGCCCTGAAAATTGCCATTCCTGAAACACTGATCCGCCTGCAGCGGCGCGAGTATTACCGCATGACGACGCCCGTGAGCAATCCCGTGCGCGTCTCGATTCCCCTGCCGCCCTCGCTGGGCGGCGCCGACACCCTGTTTCCGCTGGCCGACATCAGCTGCGGCGGCATCGCCATCCTCGACAATAAACTGATGCTGGGCGAAACCATCGGCAGGGACTATCCCGGTTGCCGCATTGACCTGCCCGACGTCGGCATCGTCACCGCGACTTTGCAGATTCGCAATTCGCTGGACATGACCCTGCTCAACAATAAGCTGAACCGCCGCCTCGGCTGCCAGTTCGTCGACCTGCCGCGCAGCATGCTGGCGCACGTGCAGCGCTATATCACGCGCCTTGAACGAGAACGCAATGCGCGCATGGCGGGGCTGGGTTAATTCAATCCAGAGTCAAAGCTTAACGTTTCGCAAAAGCGTAGCGAGCGGCGATGATTTGCGGCCGAGACGCGCAGCTGTGCTATAGCACAGCGAGCATCGCAGGCCGCAAAGCGCGCCGCGCAGTAGCTTTGGCGATACGTTAAACTTGCATATTCATGATCTCATGATATGCAGCAACTAATTTATTCCTTACCTGCACCGTCGCCTGGAATTCGATGCTCGACTTTTGCATCGATACCATCACGTCCGACAGGCTGACCTTTTCGTCACCCATGGTAAAGCGCTGCCCCAGCGCCGACGAAGCCTGTTGCGCGCCGCTCACGGAATCGAGCGCGCTCTTGAAGGCATCGGCAAAATTCACCTTCGCCGCCGGCATCTCGGTCTGGATCGCCGGTATTTTCGCCTCCGGCCGCGTGGCCGCCGACTTCAGTTGCGCGATCATCGCCTCGATCCTGCTGCTATCGATACCGCCTGTTTTCACTTCGCCTCCCGATTCTGGTGTGCTTCATAACTGTTCCATGCCTGTTGCACCCAGAGAACAAAACCCTGGCTTGCAAGGCAACGACGGGTACAATAACTTCCGTCACATGTTGCCAGGGTTCCACAATACCAGCGCCAACGCCAGCCGCTCGGCCGAGCAGGCGGCAAAAGCGCCTTCTATTTGGACGATTGAAGCGCGTGACAGTGGCGGATAATTCTGCATATCGCCCCCTCCTCCAGTGGAAGCGGCCCCCACTCACTACCCAACATACGCGCCCCGGAAGGCAATCATGGCTGTAGCCGAAGAAATCGATGTGAACCGCATACCACCGGAACCGGTGCCTGGCCGCTCGCCCGTGGAGTCCGTGCAAGCTTTCGCCAAGACGCCGATGGGCAAGAATTTCCTGCGCGGCCTGGGCGTGGCGGCACTGGTTGCCATCGGCGTGGCCCTGTACATGTGGAACCAGCCGCCCGAGTACAAGGTCCTGTTCTCCAACTACACGGACCGCGACGGCGGCGCCATCACCGCTTCGCTGGACCAGCTGGGCATCAAGCACAAGTTTTCCGAAGGCGGCGGCGCCATTCTCGTGCCGTCCGAGCAAGTCCATGACGCCCGCCTGAAACTGGCCGCGCAAGGCTTGCCGAAGGGCGGCAACGTGGGCTTCGAGCTGATGGAAAACCAGAAGCTCGGTGTCTCGCAATTCCTCGAACAGGTCAATTTCCAGCGCGCCCTCGAGGGCGAACTGGCGAAATCGATCGAATCCGTGTCCGCCGTCGATACGGCGCGTGTCCACCTGGCGCTGCCCAAACCCTCCGTCTTCGTGCGCGAACAGCAAAAACCGACGGCTTCCGTGCTGCTGAACCTGCACCCGGGCCGCGGCCTGGACCAGCTGCAGGTGAGCGCCATCGTGCACCTGGTGGCGTCGAGCGTGCCGGAATTGCTGCCAATCAATGTCACCGTGGTCGACCAGGCCGGCACCCTGCTGTCGAACCAGGAAAAGGACAAGGACCGCGCCAACGGCATCAAGAGCCTGGACCCGAACCAGCTGAAATACGTGCAGCAATTGCAGCAAAGCGTGATCAAGCAGGTCGAATCGATCTTGCTGCCCATCGTCGGCGAAGGCAATGTGCGCGCCGAAGCGACGGCCGATGTCGATTTCTCGCAAAGCGAACAGGCGGCCGAAACCTACAAGCCGAACTCGCCGCCGGAAGCGTCCACCATCCGCAGCCAGCAAACGAGCGAATCGACGGGCGCCGGCAATGCCAACCCGTCCGGCGTGCCGGGCGCGCTGTCGAACCAGCCGCCAGGCGTGGCGACGGCGCCATTGACGGCCGAGGCGCCGGGCGCCCCGGCTGGCGCGCCGACGGCGCCCACACAGAAGGAATCGACGACGAATTATGAAGTCGACAAGACTGTGCGCTACGAGCAGAAATCCATGGGCGGCCTGCGCCGCCTGTCGGTGGCCGTCGTCGTCAACTACCGCCGCAGCTTCGACAAGGATGGCAAGGTCACGGTCAAGCCGATTTCCCCTGCCGAAATGGTCCAGATCAACAATCTGGTCAAGGAAGCGATGGGCTACAACAAGGAGCGCGGCGACAGCTTCAGCGTGGCCAACTCGCCGTTCGACGGCATCGACCGCGCGCCGGAAGGCAAGCTCGAGTGGTGGCGCGACCCGGCCAACTTGCCGCTGGCCAAGGAACTGGCGAAATTCCTCATCACGGCCCTGATCCTGCTGTACATCTTCATCAAGATCGTGCGCCCGATGCTGCGCCCCGTGATGCGCAAGATCGACGATTTCGGCGCTCCGCCGCCCGTCATCGAGCCGGAACTGGCCAAGGAGGGCGAAGAAAACGAAGTCCTGCTCAGCGAAGCGGAGCTGGAAGAACTGGAAGAAGATACGGCGCGCGGTTATCGCGAAAACCTGGCCATGGCCAGAAAACTGGCGCAGGAAGACCCGCGCGTGGTGGCCAACGTAATCAAAGCATGGATAGGCAATAATGACTGAGACAACGGGACTGCAAAAAGCATCGATCCTGATGCTGGCACTGGGCGAGAGCGAAGCGGCCGAGGTCATGAAATTCCTCGGCCCGCGCGAAGTGCTGAAACTGGGCGCCGCCATGGCCACCATGAAGGGCATCGCGCACGAGCAGGTGGTCGAGGTGCTCGGCGACTTCCGCGCGCAGACGGAACTCAATTCCACCGTCGGCCTCGATTCGGACGAATATATCCGGCAAGTGCTGACCAAGGCGCTGGGCGACGACAAGGCGTCCGTGCTGCTGTCGCGCATCCTGGGCGGCAAGGATGCCTCCGGCATCGAATCGCTGAAATGGATGGACTCGCAATCCGTGTCAGAGCTGATCCGCAACGAACACCCGCAGATCATCGCCACCATCCTCGTCCACCTGGAACGCGACCAGGCCTGCGAAATCCTCGGCCACTTCACGGACCGCCTGCGCAACGACGTGGTCTTGCGCATCGCCACCCTGGACGGCGTGCAGCCGGCTGCCTTGCGCGAACTCAACGACGTGCTGACAAAACTGCTGTCGGGTAACGAAAACATCAAGAAATCGTCACTGGGCGGCGTGCGCGCGGCAGCCGAAATCCTGAACTTCATGAGCGGCGAGCAGGAAGGCTCCGTCATGGACAATATCAAGAACTACGACAACGACATGGCGCAAAAGATCATGGACGAAATGTTCGTGTTCGACAACGTGATCGATATCGACGACCGCGGCATCCAGCTGCTGCTGCGCGAAGTGCAGTCGGAAATGCTGATCATCGCCCTGAAGGGCGCCTCGCAGGAACTGCGCGACAAGATCTTCAAGAACATGTCGCAGCGCGCTGGCGAGATGATGCGCGAAGACCTCGAATCGAAAGGCCCCGTGCGCCTGTCGGAAGTGGAATCGCAGCAGAAACAGATCCTGCAGATCGTGCGCCGCCTGGCGGACGAAGGACAGATTGTCTTAGGCGGAAAAGGCGAGGATTCGTTTGTCTAATTTGATTCCCAAAGAGCAGCAAACCGCGTACCAGCGCTGGGAAATGACCTCGTTTGGCGACGAGCGCCCCAGCGTGGTGGCGGCGCGCAAGCTGCTCGAACCGGATCCCGAACCGGAATTCGATCCATTTGCCGAGCTGCACGAGGAAGAGCCGGCCCCGCCGCTCGAATACCCGACGCAGGAAGAACTCGACGCCATCCGCGAGGAAGCGCGCGCCACGGCCTTCGAGGAAGGCCGCGCTGCCGGCTATGCGGAAGGCCACGCGGCCGGGCATGCCGACGGCCATGCCGAATCGTATGCACAAGGCAAGGCTGCCTCGGCCGTGGAACTGGCGCACCTGCAAACCATCGCCGTCGACTTCGGCACGGCCGTGCACCAGGCCGACGAATTGATCGCCAACGACGTGATGGAACTGGCCCTGCAGCTGGCCAAGAGCATGCTCAAGACCGCCTTGCCCGTGCGCCCCGAACTGATGCTGCCGATGGTGCGCGAAGCCATCGAATACTTGCCTGTGCTGCAACAACCGGCCTTGCTGATGCTCAACCCGGAAGACGCGCAAGTAGTACGCGACGGTATCGGCGATGAACTCGACAAAGGTGGCTGGCGCGTCATCGAAGATCCGTCCGTGGAACGCGGCGGTTGCAAGATCGACACGGCCAGCAATCAGATCGACGCGCAGGCATCCACCCGCTGGCAGCGCCTGACGCATGCGCTGGGCAAAGACCTGGACTGGCTGGCGCCGTGAGCGAGCCCGTCAAAGGCCCCACTGCCCATGCGGCGCGCTGGCGCGCCTACCTGAGCGATTGTTCGGCCGTGGTCGGCTTTGTCGAACCGATGCAAATTTCAGGCCGGGTCACGCGCGTGGCCGGCCTGGTGATGGAAGCCGTGGGCTTGCGCCTGGCCGTCGGCGCCGCCTGTACCGTGCCGCTGCCCAATGGCGGCCGGGTCGAGGCGGAAGTGGTGGGTTTTGAAGGCGACCGCCTGTTTTTGATGCCGCAAAGCGACGTCGAGGGCATCGTGCCCGGCACGCGCGTGTTTTCCGTCGAGCCGGCCATCCCCCGCCCCGGCAGCGTGGCGCACCCGCGCCGCCGCCCCAGCGACCGCGCGCGCCATCTGCCCGTGGGGCCGCAACTGCTGGGCCGCGTGCTCGACGGCGCGGGCCGTCCGCTTGACCAGCTGGGCCCGCTGCACACGACCGACAGCGCCCCCATCAACGTACGCCCCGCCAATCCCCTGGGCCGCGCGCCCATCGTCGATACGCTCGACGTGGGCGTGCGCTCGATCAATGCCATGCTGACCGTGGGCCGTGGCCAACGCATGGGCCTGTTCGCCGGTTCCGGCGTCGGCAAGAGCGTGCTGCTGGGCATGATGGCCCGCTACACGGAAGCGGACGTGATCGTCGTCGGCCTGATCGGCGAACGGGGCCGCGAAGTGAAGGAATTCATCGAGCAAATCCTCGGCCCCGAAGGCCTGGCCCGTTCCGTCGTCGTCGCCGCGCCGGCCGACACGCCGCCGCTGATGCGCCTGCAAGGGGCCGCGTATGCGACGGCGATTGCCGAACATTTCCGCGATCAGGGGCAAAATGTGCTGTTGATCATGGATTCGCTGACCCGCTACGCCATGGCGCAACGCGAAATCGCCCTGGCCATCGGCGAGCCGCCCGCCACCAAGGGCTATCCGCCATCCGTCTTCGCCAAGCTGCCCGTGCTGGTGGAACGGGCCGGCAATGGCGAGGAAGGCGGCGGCTCGATCACGGCCTTCTACACCGTGCTGACCGAGGGCGACGACCAGCAGGACCCGATCGCCGACTCGGCGCGCGCCATCCTGGACGGGCATATCGTGCTCAACCGCCGCCTGGCCGAAGCGGGCCATTATCCGGCCATCGACATCGAGCAATCGATTTCGCGTGCCGCCCACTCGATCACCACGCACGAGCACCAGCAGCAGGCGCGCAAGCTGAAACAGCTGTATTCGCGCTACGAGCGCAGCCGCGACCTCATCAGCGTGGGCGCCTACAGCGCCGGCACCGACCCCGTGCTGGACCAGGCCATCGCCCTGCATGAAAAGATCGAGGCGTTTTTGCAACAGCAAATCACGGAGCGGGTCAGCATGGATGAGAGCTTGGGGCAACTTACCGCTCTATTCGACTGATTAGGACTTGCATAGCGGGAATATAATCAGCCATGGCTTCTCCTTCCCAACTTGCAACCCTGATCGACCTTGCCCAGCGCGAAACGGACGATTGCGCCAAGCGCCTGGGCGCGGCCCTGAAAGCGCTCGACGATTGCCGCCAGAAGCTCGACATGCTGTCCGGCTACCGCGACGATTATGCCAAGCGCTTCGAGGCGAGCATGAGCAACGGCATCACGCCCATGGCTTACCGCAACTTCCAGGCCTTCATGGTCAAGCTCGACAGCGCCATCCTGGGCCAGCAGCAAGTGGTCGAGCATGCGCAGACGCGCAGCGAGAATGAAAAGATGCGCTGGCAGCTGGCCGAACGCAAGCGCATGTCGTACACCACCCTGAACAACCGGGCGCAGGAACAGGCGCTGAAGCTGGAAAACAAGCGCGACCAGAAAGCAATGGATGAGCACGCGGCGAGACAAGCCTATTACAAACGCTAAGCAACACTGAGGCAGCATCATGCAAACCCAGCCAACACCGATTTCCCAGATCATCTCGCCAAACGCCACGCCCGGTGCCGCCAACCGCAGCCAGCCCTCCACCAGCGGCGCGGCGGGCGACTTCCAGCGCACCCTGAACCGCCAGATCGAGCAACGCCAGGCCAGCCGTAATATGGCGCAAGCGCCAGCGCCGGCGCCGGCACGCCCCGCCAGCCCTGCGGCCGCGCCAGCACCCGCAACGCCGGCGCCCGCCAATGAAGCGAAGCCGGCGCAAGCGGGCACCGAACAGGCGGCCAGCAGCGAGCAGCCGCCCGCACCAGCTACCGAGGCGGCGCCCCCCGCCAACGGCGACAATGACAGCGCCACGGCAGAGGCCAGCGTGCCCGCCGTTCCCGCGACGACAGTCATGCCGCCAGCCGACCCGGCCGCCGAGATGCTGGCCCTCGTGGGCAGCATCCGGCTGGCCATCCAACCGCCGGCGGCAGCCGCCAAGGCCGTGCCGGAACTGCCGGCGCGCGCCAGCGTCAAGGCCGACGGCAAGGGCCTGGCAACCGGGCCGTTACTGGCAGCCGGCCAGGGCAGCGGCAAGGCAGCCGCCACCGTCATCGCGCAAGCGGACAGCGGCGACTTTGCCGACAGCCTGGGCCAGGCCCAGGGCAAGGCGGCCGCCACACCAGGCGCCAGCGTGCCGGCAGGCAAGGCCGAACCGGGCAAGCTGACCGTCGACGCCCAGTTGGCGGCCACCGCCAGGGCGGGCGCCGCCGTAGCCGAACCGATCCTCAAGGAAACGCCTGCCGACCTGAGCCGCCTTGCGGCCCAGCTGCAGCCGGGCGCGCTGCAGCAGGCCGCGGCCGCCGTGGCCGTGCCGGCCGACAAGCTGACGGGCCGGGTCGGCTCGCCGGCCTGGGACCAGCAACTGGGGCAGAAAGTCGTGTGGATGGCGGCCGGCGGCGACCAGAGCGCCACCCTGACCCTGAATCCGCCCGATCTGGGGCCCGTGCAGGTGGTCCTGACGGTCACCAATGACCAGGCCGATGCCGCCTTCATGTCGGCCCAGCCGGAAGTACGCCAGGCGCTGGAAGCGGCCATGCCGCGCCTGCGCGAAATGATGAGCGAAGCGGGCATCGCCTTCGGCAGCGCCACCGTCTCGGCCGGCACGCCGGAACAGCAAAACCATGGCGAGCGCGCCGCCTCGGGCGAACGCCGTGGCAATGGCCAGGGTGGCGGCACCTCCGGCGGCGAGATCGCCATCGCGCCGGCAGCTGGCGGCCGCAGCCGACCCAGCCTGAGTGCCGTGGATACCTTTGCCTGACGACAATTCGTCGTCCGCAGGCCACAGGCGCGCGCCGCGGCATAACTTTTCGTATAAAAACAGCGAGTTGAGGGCGCTTCCGCCCTCTTTTCACTGCATCCTTCTGCGCAGAATTTGCCGATAATGACATAATGGCGTCGTGATCCACTTCCATGCACCCGAGTACCATTGAAAGCAAATCCAAAAATGAAAGCAGATCCGAAAGCAGATGCAGGCCTGGCCCCCGCCGGCGCCTCGAAAAAGAAGCTTCTGATCATCGTGCTGGCCTCGGTGCTGGTGGCCGGCGGCATCGGCGGCGGTGCCGCCTGGTACTTCTTGCATGGCAAGGCCGATAAAGAAGAAGCGGCGCCGAGCAAGAAAAAACACGCCGCTTCCAAGGCAGGTCCGCCCGTTTTCGTCCCCGTCGATGCCTTCACCGTCAACTTGCAGCCGGAAAATGGCGAGCAATATCTGCAGATCGCGTTTACTCTGCAGGTGGGCAGTCCGGAAGAAATGGATAGCATCAAGCTGAACATGCCGAAAGTGCGCAGCCGCTTGTTGCTGCTGCTGTCCGGCAAGAAGGCGTCCGAACTCAATACCGTGGAAGGCAAGCAGCAGCTGGCGGCCGAAATCATCAATCAGGTGAACCAGCCGTTCGAGGACAAAGGGCCGGAGCAGGACGTGACGGACGTATTATTTACCGCATTCATCATTCAATAAGCAGCCATGGCCGATAATTTCCTCTCCCAGGAAGAAGTCGATGCCCTTCTGAAGGGCGTCAACGGAGACCAGGACGACGCGCAGACGCCGGAAGATGTCACGGGAGTTCGTACCTACAACCTGGCAACCCAGGAGCGCATCGTGCGCGGCCGGATGCCGACGTTGGAAATTATCAACGAGCGTTTCGCCCGGCTGCTGCGCGTGGGCCTGTTCAACTTCCTGCGCCGCAGCGCCGAGGTGTCGGTCGGGTCCGTGCGCGTCTCGAAGTACAGCGAGTTCATCCGTAATCTGGTGGTGCCGACCAATCTGAACCTGGTGCACATGAAGCCGCTGCGCGGCACGGCCCTGATGGTCTTCGATCCGGGCCTCGTCTTCCTGCTGGTCGACAATCTGTTCGGCGGCGACGGACGCTTCCACACACGCGTCGAAGGGCGCGACTTTACGCAGACGGAGCAACGCATCATCCTGCGCATCCTCGATATCGTCTTCGAAGCCTATACCAAGTCGTGGGAGCCGGTCTTCCCCGTCGAATTCGAATATATCCGTTCAGAAATGAACACGCAGTTCGCCAACATCGCCACGCCGAACGAGGTGGTGGTGGCGTCCACGTTTACGGTGGAACTGGGTTCCGTTTCCGGACAAATCCACTTCTGCATGCCGTATTCGATGATCGAGCCGATCCGCGATTCGCTGACCTCGAGCCTGCAGGGCGAGGCGCTGGAAGTGGACAAGCGCTGGATCCGCCTGATGACGCAGCAGATCCAGATCGCCGAAGTCGAGCTGGTGGCCTCGCTGGGCACGGCGCGCGTGTCGTTCGACGAGATTTTGAACATGAAGGTGGGCGACATCATCCCCCTGAATATTCCCGAACTGATCGCCGCCACCGTCGACGGCGTGCCCGTGATGGATTGCACGTATGGCGTGTTGAACGGACAATATGCGCTCAAAGTCGAAAAGTTGCTGGCGAATGCCGACAATATGAATAACCATTAAGAAATACCCGGATCGCGCTGCGGTCCGTATCTGTACAACAGGAGAAACACATGTCTGACAACCAAGACGACCAAAGCGCGGAAGACGATTGGGGCGCGGCCATTGCCGAGCAGGCCAAGGCGGAAGCCGAAGCGCTGCAGAACCAGGCTGCCACTACGGCCAGCGCGGCGAGCGCTGCCGTGTTCAAGGACTTTTCCAAGCAGGCATCGAAGTCGGAAACGCACAACGATATCGATTTCATCCTCGATATTCCCGTGCAGCTGACGGTCGAACTGGGCCGCACCAAGATCGCCATCAAGAACCTGCTGCAACTGGCACAGGGTTCCGTGGTCGAGCTCGACGGCCTGGCCGGCGAACCGATGGACGTGCTGGTCAACGGCTGCCTGATCGCCCAGGGCGAAGTGGTGGTGGTCAATGACAAGTTCGGCATCCGCCTGACCGACATCATCACGCCTTCCGAACGTATCCGAAAATTGAATAAATGAAGCCTGGCCTGTTGATTTCCACCGTGCTGCCGCTCCTGGCGGCATGCAGCATTGCCCACGCGGAACCGGCAGCCGCGTCGGCGCCGGCGGCCAGCGCCGCCAGCGCTTCCGTCGCGGCAGCAAGCGAGACACCGCCCGTTGCTGCAGCAACGGTGCCGGCCACCTCGCCTGCCGCCGCCCTGCCCGCCATGCCGGCGGGCGCGCCCATGACGATGGCGCCGACAAGCTCGGCCGGCAGCCTGCTGCAAACCATCTTCGCGCTCGTATTCGTGCTCGCCCTGCTGATCGGCTTGGCCTGGTTCATGAAACGCTATGGCCCCAAGGTCATGGGCGGCAACAACAAGATGCGCGTCGTCAGCTCGCTCAACCTGGGCGGACGCGAACGCATCGTCCTCGTCGAAGTGGCCGACCAGTGGATCGTCGTCGGCGCCTCGCCCGGCAGGATCAACGCGCTGGCCACCATGCCGCGCCAGGAAGGCGAGTTGCCGCAACTGGCGACGGCGCAAAACGGCCCCGCGGCCGCCAATTTTTCCGAGTGGCTGAAACAGACCATCGAAAAACGCAATGGGAAATAAGCAGCAGATGGCGTGGTCCACCTTGAAGACTCCCCTGACCTGGCTGCTGGCGGCCGCCGCCCTGGCCTTGCCGCTGTGGGCGCTGGCCGAACCGGGCATCCCGGCCTTCAACAGCACGCCGGCGCCGGGCGGCGGCCAGAATTACTCGCTGCCGGTGCAGACGCTCATCCTGATGACGTCGCTCACCTTCCTGCCGGCGGCCCTCTTGATGATGACCTGCTTTACGCGCATCATCATCGTGCTGTCCCTGCTGCGCCAGGCCATCGGCACGCAATCGGCGCCGCCGAACCAGGTGCTGGTGGGGCTGGCCCTGTTTTTGACCCTGTTCGTCATGGGCCCCGTGTTCGACAAGATCTATACGGATGCGTATCAACCGTATCAGGAAAACAAGATCAGCATGCAGCAGGCGATGGACAAGGGCGTCGATCCCCTGAAAACCTTCATGCTCAAGCAGACGCGCCAGGCCGACCTGGCCCTGTTCGCCAAGATGTCGCGCTCGGCGGCCCTGCAAGGTCCGGAAGACGTGCCGCTGCGCATCCTCGTGCCCGCCTTCGTCACCAGCGAACTGAAGACGGCGTTTCAGATCGGCTTTGCCATCTTCATCCCGTTTCTGATCATCGACATGGTGGTCGCCAGCGTGCTGATGTCGATGGGGATGATGATGATGTCGCCGGCGACGATCTCGCTGCCGTTCAAGCTGATGCTGTTCGTGCTCGTCGACGGCTGGCAGTTGCTGCTGGGCTCCTTGTCCCAGAGTTTTTACTAGGGGAAGTACGATGACACCCGAAAGCGTCATGACCCTGGGCCGCCATGCGATGGAAATCACCCTGATGGTGGCCGCACCCATGCTGCTCGTCGCCCTCATCATCGGCTTGATCGTCAGTATCTTCCAGGCGGCCACGCAGATCAACGAGGCGACCCTGTCCTTCATCCCCAAGCTGGTCGGCATCTTCGTCGCCATCGTCGTGGCCGGCCCGTGGATGCTGTCCGTCATGCTCGACTACATGCGCCAGGTGTTCACGGGCATCCCGAACCTGGTCGGCTAGTGCAGCGATTGTTGCCATGCTGACCCTGTCGAGCATCGAACTGAACACGTGGATCGCAGCACTGCTGTGGCCGCTTAGCCGCATCCTCGGCTTGATCGCGGCCGCCCCCCTGTTCGGCAACGCGGCCGTGCCGGCCACCGTCAAGGTGACCCTGGGCGCGCTGCTGGCCATGATCATCGCCCCCACCGTGCCGGCCTTGCCTGCCATCAACCCGATGTCCCTGCCCGGCCTGCTGATCCTCACGCAAGAGATGCTGGTCGGGCTGGCCATGGGCTTTTCCATCCGCATCGTGTTTTCCGCCATTGAAATGGCCGGTGAACTCAGCAGTCTGACCATGGGCCTGGGCTTCGCCTCGTTCTTCGATCCGCAAACCAAGGGCAGGTCGTCCGCCATCAGCCAGTTCCTCGTCATGCTGGCCACCTTGATGTTTTTGACCGTCAACGGCCATCTGGTCTTGCTGGCGGCGCTGGCGGAAAGCTTCGTCAGCCTGCCGATTTCATCGAGTCCCATCAGCGGCGGCGGTTTCCAGCAATTGGCGGCCTGGGGCGGAGAAATCTTCCGTTCCGGCCTGCAAATTTCGCTGCCCATCATCGCCGCCCTGCTGCTGACCAACGTGGCGCTGGGCATCTTGACGCGGGCCGCGCCGCAGCTGAACATTTTCGGTATCGGTTTCCCCGTCACCCTGGGCGTGGGCTTGCTGGTGATCGGCATGGTCCTGCCCTATCTGGCCACGCCGTTCCAGAACATGTTCCTGCGCGGCATAGAAACGGCACGGCTGCTGCCGCGCGGCTTTGCCACGCGCGACCGGCCACCGCCGCCCGCGCCGCCGCATCCCTTGCGCCCGGCACTGCCTGCGCCTGCGCCGCTGCCGCCCGCGCGCTGATCAAGGCTGCCAGCCCAGCGCGTGGCGCAACAGCAGCGCCGACAATACGAACATGGTCACGCCGATCAAGCCATCGAGCACTTGCCAGGCCCGGGGCCGCGCAAACCACGGCGCCAGCCAGCGCGCGCCATAGCCGAGCGAGGCAAACCACAGCAGGCTGGCCGCGCTGGCGCCGGCGATGAAGCAGCCACGCAGCGCGCCCGGTTGCTGGGCGCCGATGCTTCCCACCAACAATACTGTATCCAGATAGACATGGGGATTGAGCAAGGTAAATGCGGCCGCCTGGGCCAGGATGGCGCCCAGCGCCAGCCCGGCACCGCCTTCGGCCGCGCGCAGCTGCTGCGGCCGGCGCGCGCGCCGCAGCGCTTGCCAACCGTAGACGGCCAGGAAAACGGCGCCGCCCAATGCCAGCGCGCTGGCCAGCAAGGGGCGCTGCCCCAGCGCACGGGACATGCCCAGGACGCCGGCGGCAATCAGGGCCGCGTCGGCCAGCGCGCAAAACAGCACGATGGCGCCAACATGTTCGCGGCGCAAGCCTTGCCGCAAGACAAAGGCATTTTGCGAGCCGATGGCAACGATGAGTCCCAGGCCCAGGGTCAAGCCCTGGAGAAAGACGGAAAAAACGAGTGGGGTGGTGGCGGTCGAAAGTGTCATGCAGCGATCTTGCCAGCCGCACGCAATGAAGGCAAACTACCTTTACTGCAGTAAGTTAAGGAAAACTTCATTCATGCTCGATTATGCCGCCCTCGCCGCCCTGGCCGCCGTCCTCCGCGAAGGCAGTTTCGAGCGCGCCGCATGCGCCTTGCACGTGACGCCATCGGCCATTTCGCAGCGCATCCGCCTGCTGGAAGAGCGCGTCGGCTGCGCGCTGGTGATACGCGACCAGCCCTGCCGCGCCACGGAAACGGGACGGCGCCTGTGCCAGCACGTGGACCAGGTGCAGTTGCTCGAACAGGATTTGCAGGGCACCTTGCCTGCGCTGGCGCAGACAGCACTGGGCGTGTCGCGCGCCAGCGTGCCCGTCGCCGTGAATGCCGACAGCCTGGCCACCTGGCTGACGCCCGCCATCGCCGCCTTTGCGGCCAGGCACCCGGTGCTGCTGCAAGTGGCCGTCGACGACCAGGACCATACGGCCGAATGGCTGCGCAGCGGCGCCGTGCTGGCCGCCGTCAGCGCCACGGCCCGGCCCGCATCGGGCTGCAACAGCCGCCCGCTGGGCGCCATGCGCTACCTGGCGGCCGCCAGTCCCGCCTTTCTGCAGCGCTATTTTGCCCACGGCGTGGGCGCCGCCAGCCTGGCGCTGGCACCCAGCCTCGTCTTCAATGCCAAGGACGAACTGCAGGCGCGCTGGGTGCGGCGCCTGTGCCACCGGCACGTGGAGCTGCCGCGCCATGCCCTGCCTTCGTCGCATGCCTTCGTCACGGCCGCCCTGGCCGGCATGGGCTGGGGCTTGCACCCGCAGGCGCTGATCCAGCCGCATCTTGACAATGGCAGCCTGGTCGAACTGCTGCCCGATACGCCCCTGGACGTGCCCTTGCACTGGCATACGGCACGCGCCGCCTCCGGCCTGCTCGACGGCTTGAGCGCAGCCGTCGTGGCCGCCGCCCGCACGGGCCTGCTGCCGCCCTGACGGACCGCGTCAGGGCTGGTCGCTGCTGAATGCGAAGCGCCGGCGCCGCACGTCGACGTTCAGGCGCAACTGGCGATGTTTGACCAGGTAGCGCACGCCGACGAGGGCTGCCGCCAGGCCCGACAGGGCGGCGATGCCCAGCGCCCAGCGCGGGCCGAAGGTGTCGGCCACCCAGCCCACGATGGGCGCGCCCAGCGGCGTGCCGCCTGCCGAGATCGCCAAAAGGATGGCCATCACGCGGCCCCGCATGGCGGGCGCCGTCGACAGTTGCACGCTGCTGTTGACGCTGGTGGTAAACGTTTGCGCGGCGATGCCGATGACCACCAGCATGATGCCGAACAGCCAGTAATTGGGCATCACGGCGGCCAGTGCGCAGGCCAGGCCGAACAGCGCGGCCGCGCCCAGCAGCAGGGCCAGGGTGGGCTGGCCGCGCCCCGCCGCCAGCAAGGCGCCGGCCACGGAACCGCAAGCCATCACGGAACTGAGCACGCCATACTGGCCGGCGCCCGCATGAAAGGCCGTCACGGACATGGTCGAAAGGAAAATCGGGAAGTTCAGGCCGAAGGTGCCGATCAGGAACAGCATCAGCAGAATGGCCATCAGGTCGGGCCGCTGGCGCACGTAGCGGAAACCCTCGCCCAGGCTGGCGCGCGTGGCCTTGACGCGCGGCGCATGGCGCAGCAGTTCCACGCGCAGCAGCAACAGCGAACCGATCACGGCCGCAAACGAGACGGCATTGATGATGAAGACCCAGCCGCTGCCGACGCTGCTGATCAGCAAGCCGGCGACGGCAGGACCCAGCATGCGCGCCGCATTGAACGAAGTGGAATTGAGCGCCACGGCATTGGTCAAATCTTCCTCGCCGACGATTTCAGCCACGAAAGTCTGGCGCACGGGCGAATCGAAGGCCGTCACGCAGCCCAGCAGGAACGCAAACACATACACATGCCACAGTTGTACCAGGCCGCTGATGCACAACATCCCGAGTCCCAGCGCCAGCAAGCCCATGGCCGCCTGCGTGCACAGCAGCAATTTCCTGCGGTCGAGCAGGTCGGCCGCCATGCCCGTCAGGGGCAGCAACAGCAGTTGCGGGCCGAATTGCAAGGCCATGACGATGCCGACGGCGCTGGCATTGTGCTGCGTCAATTCGCTCAGCACCAGCCAATCCTGCGCCGTGCGCTGCATCCACGTGCCGATATTCGACACGAGGGCGCCGCCGGCCCAGATACGGTAATTGGGAATGCGTAGCGAACGGAATGTGTTGTTCATCTGGGCGTGCGGGCTCCTTGCCGGGGTCGTGGTGAAAAATTCAGCGGATCACTCCGCCAAGCGTTTGAGTAAGGCCACCGCCTTGTCGAGCTCGGTGACTTCGGCCGGCGTGAGCCGGGTTTCGATGGTGCGCGCCAGCCAGTCTTCGCGTGCGGCGCGGCTCGCCGCGATCCAGGCGCGGCAGCTGTCCGTCAGGGTCAATAGCGTCTGCCGGCCATCGAGCGGGTCGGGCGACCCCGTCACCATCCGCGCTTGCGTCAAGGCTTGCACGGTGGCGGCCATGGACTGGGGCCGCATGCCTTCGGCGCGCGCCAGGCTGCTGGCCGTGGCGGGGCCGTCGCGCTCGAGACGGCTGAGCACGGATGCCTGCGACATGCTGACGTCTCCCAGGTGCGCCTCTTCGCGCAGGCGGCGGCGCAATTTGCCGACCAGGATGCGCAATTCGCCGGCCAGTTGCAGAACTTGTTCGTGGTCTTCTTGCGCGGTGGTCATGGTAGCCGTGTGGTGTATCAACGGACTCCACTATAACAGATATACAGTTAGACTGCACAGTTTGCCTGCATATATTGCCAGAACAGCCAGATTCCGCGCGTAAAAAAGCCGGGGTGGGAGATGCACTCCCTGCCCCGGCTTGCCGGCCCATCCCGCGATGCCTGTGCGTCAGCTGATGTAATTGAACAGCGACAAGCCCGAGATCGAAGTGAACGATTTTTGCGCCGCCTGCAGGGTCACTTGCTGCTGGCTGAAGGTGGAAATGGCTTTCACCATATCCAGGTCTTGCAGATCCGACAAGGTGGTGGCGTACTGGATGTCGAGATCGTCGCCGGCGCTGTCGAGGTAATCGAGTTCCTTCATGCGGGAACCGACATCGGCGCGCACGGACAGCACATTGTCATAGGCCGTATCGAGGATATTGTGCGCGGCGTTCAAGCCGTTCGTCAGGCGCGCCTGGCCCGCATCGCCGCTGCCAGGCTGGCGCAGCACGCCGATCAGGTTTTTCACGGTGGTAAACAACGATTCCTTGGCGCTCGGCTCCAGGGTAAAGCTGTCCAGGTCGGCCGGCTTGCCCGTGATGTTCACTTGCTGGCCGTCGAAAGTGATGGCGTCGCCCGCCTTGTAGGGGATGGGCACGGCAGGATTGGGCACCGTCTGGCCCAGGGTGGCGTCGGTGACGGTATAGGTGGTGACGGCGTCCGTTCCCGTGCCCGTGACCTTGAAGTCGATCGAATACTTGTGCCCCGTCAATGCCGACGGGTCCGTCACCGTGCCGCCCGAAATCACGCCCGAGCCGCCGCGCGTGAAGTTGGCGGTAGCGGCGGCCGTCGTGAACTTGCCGTTGCCCGTCAGGTTGTTTTCAAACACGGTGGCGCCGGAATCGCTGGTGGCCAGGTAGCGCGCCGAACCCACCTGCAGTTCGCGCTGTCCCTGGTCGCCCACATAGCTGGCGCCCGTCGGCGTCTGGCTGAATGGCTGGGTCGTGGATTTGTAGCCGGAAAACAGGTAGCCGCCCGCGCCGTCGGCCGTGTTCGCGATGCCCAGCAAGTCGGTCAGCCGGCCTTCCAGCTCCCTCGCCAGGGTATCGCGGTCGACATCCTTCAGGGAAGGGTTACCGGCTTTGAGCACCAGGTCCTTCACGTCGGCGATCAGCGAGGTGGTGCTGGCCAGCGCCAGCTCTTCCTGCGACAGGAAGTTCTTCGCATTCGAACGGTTCGTCACGAACTGGGTGTTGATCGATTGCGACTGCGTCACTTCCAGCGCGCGCGCCGAGGCGATCGGATCGTCGGCCGGCGTCAGGTTGCGGCGGTTCGACGACAGCTGCATCTGCGTACGGTTCAAGGCGCCCTGCAGATTGTTCAGCTGCGAGCTGCCCTGGTCATAAATCATTCGTGTGCTGATGCGCATGATGCTGCCCTTCCAGAAAGCCGCCGCGCGCTACGCCGCGGCAAAAATTGATTAACGTCCCAGGCCGATGACCACGTCGAACAGGGTGCTGGCGATCTGCATGACCTTGCCGCACGCCTGGTAGGACTGCTGGTAACGCAGCAGGTTGGCCGCCTCTTCGTCGAGGTTGACGCCGGAAACGGCCTGCTGCTGGGTGCTGACCTGCTGCAGCAAGGCCAGGCTGGCCAGGCCGCTCACCTGCACTTCGCGCGTCTTGTTGCCCACGAAGCTGACGGTTTGCGCATACGAACCCTGGAACGTGGCATTGCCGCCATCGAGGATATTCTTCGTCTGCAAGCCCGCCAGCAGCGCGGCATTACGGTTGTCGCCCACGCCGCCCGTATTGGGCTTGATGACGAAGGTATCGCCCTGCGCCGGCGTGCCCGTCATGCTGACATTGATGCCGCCAAAGCTGAAGTTGTCGCCTTCCGTGTAGGGGATGTTCGCCGTGCCGGCCGGATAGGTCGTGGTCGCGCCATTCAAGCCCTTGACCGTCACCGCCTGGCCCGCCGGGAAACCCGTCAGCGAGGTGGTCGCCTTGTCATACGTCAAGGTCAGGGGACCGGTCAGCGCATTGCCCGGCGTCAGGTAGGCCTTGTCGACGGAGCCGGCGCTGAGCTTGCCGGAACCCGTATTGGCCACCGGCGCCGACGTGGCGATCGGCGCGGCGGCCGCGATCTTGTTGCGGTCGGTGATCAGCACGTTCAAGCCGGCCGCGCCATTCGCCGTCGGCTTGATGACGTAGTTGTCGCCTTGGGCGGCCGTGCCCGAGATCGAGAAATCGACGCCGTCGATGGTTTGCGGCCCCGTTTGCGGATACGGATTGATGATGGTGTGCGTGCCGTCGGATTCGCGCGTTACCACATAGTTGCTGCCGTCGTATTTCAGGCTGTAATCGCTGGCCGTCAGCTTGGTCGGGTCGCTGACCTTGGCCGACAGCACCGTGGTGCTGCTGGCGTTGTTGCCGCGGTCGGCACCGATCACGGGGTCGGGTATCTTGAAAAAGTCGCCGCCCATGGCGCCATTCAAGTCCTGGCCCAGCTTGTGCTGGTCGTTGAAGGTGCTGGCCAGCGCAATGGCGACCTTGCCCAGCGAGTTCTGGACATTGTCCAGCGTACCGCTGCGAAATTCCAGCAAGCCGCCCAGCGAACCGCCGGTCAGGGAACTGTCCGGCAGCACGGTGACGGTACTGCCCGTGACATAGCCCACCTCGATACGGTTCGGGTCCGTCCGCGAAGGCGTGGCCGCCAGTTCGAAGCTGCGGTCCGCCACCACCAGGGGCTGGCCGGCGCCGATGGAAATGGTCACGGTATTGTTGGCGGCGGGCTGCACCGTCGCCTTCACATATTTGTTCAATTCCGTGATCAGCTGGTCGCGCTGGTCCAGCAGATCGTTGGGCTGGTTGCTGGCATCGACCGACAACTGGGAAATCGACTTGTTCAGCTCGGCGAGCTGCTTGGCATAGGTATTGATCACCGTCACATTCGACGTGATCTGCGAATTGACGCCGTCACCGATCTCCGTCAGGCGCGCGCTCAGACCCTGAAAGCGCGAAGCGAGCGAGCCGGCGCTCGACAGCAGCGCCTGGCGCGACGCGACCGACGAGGGATTGGAGCTGAAATCCTGCACGCCCTTGAAGAAATCCTGCAAGGCGGGCGACAGACCGGCCGTGGGATCGGCCAGCAGATTGTCGATCTGGCTGATCTGCGTGTAATACGCGTCGAGCGCACTGGTCGCGCTTTGCGCGGAATTGACCTGAGTGGCCATGAAGCTGTCGTACTGGCGCTTGATCTGCGACACTTCCGTGCCCGTGCCGACAAAGCCATAGCCGGCATAGTTGGACTGCGACGTCTGCTGCAGCACCACCTGGCGGTTGTAGCCGGCCACGTTGGCGTTGGTGATGTTATGCCCGGTCGTCGACAGGCCCACCTGCGCTGCAAGCAAACCGCTCTTACCGATGCTGAGTAGATTCGAAGTCATGGTGTCTTATTGGTTACCGTCAAATGTATTTACGGCAGCCGCGGCGAAAACTTGAAGCGCGCGGCCTGCACAAGGGTATGGAGGCGGACTAACCGACCAGCGAATTCTTGATAATCTTTGTCAATTTGGCAGCGTAATTCGGGTCCGTCGCATAGCCGGCCTTTTGCAAGCCCTGGGCGAACGTGCTGGCGTCGCCCGCGCTGGCCAGCACTTTTTCGTAGCGCTTGTTGTTGGTAATCAACTGCGCATAATCCTTGAAGCTGTCCGCGTAGCTGTCGTAGGCGCGGAATTTTTCCACCTTGCGCTGCGCCTTGCCATTTACATATTCCGTGGTAACCGCTTCCGTGACCTTGCCCTTCCAGTCGCTCGACGCCTTGATGCCGAACAGGTTGTGGCTGCTGCTGCCGTCGCGGCTGATGATTTCGCGCTTGCCCCAGCCCGTTTCCAGCGCCGCCTGGCCCAGCATGAACTTGGCCGGGATGCCGGTGGCGCGGCTCGCTTCTTCCGCATGCACGCCCAGCTTTTCCTGGAAGGCGCGCACATGCGGCGCCTGCGTGGCGTTGGCCTTGTCGCTCAGGGTCTTGCCGGTGGCGGCGGCGCTGCCTGCACCCTCGGTCAGCGCGCCCTGCTGCTGGCGGAACGCGGCCAGGGCCTGCGCCATGCTCGACGAACGGGGCGACGGCGCTTCGGCGCCGTCGGCGGCCAGCGCCTGGTTCGACGACGACAGCTGGCGGATCAGCACGTCCGCCAGGCCCGTGCCCCGCTTGGCCAGGTTCTGGCTCGTCTGCTGGTCCAGCATCGAGGTGTACATCTTGCTCTGCTGGCTATCCATGATGCCGTCCTGCGGCGTGGCCTCGCGCATGCTTTTCATCATCATGTTGATGAACATGGCTTCGAATTGCGTGGCCGCCTCTTTCAGGGCGGCGGGGTCTTTCGCCTTGGCGGACTGGCGCAAGCCATCCATACCCTTGACGTCATAGGCGGCGGTATTGCTGAGGTCGGTCTGGCTGATCATGGCGTGTCCATCAAATGATTTCGAGTTCGGCGCGCAGCGAACCTGCCGCCTTCATCGCCTGCAGGATGGCCAGCAAGTCTTGCGGCGAGGCGCCGATGGCATTCAAGGCCTTGACGACGTCGGACAGCGAAGCGCCGCCCTTAACCAGCATCACCTTGCCCGGTTCCTTCTTGATATCGATCTGCGCCGTCTGCGTGACCACCGTGCGTCCGCCCGACAGCGGCGCCGGCTGGCTCACCTGCGGCTCGACATTGATGGTGACGGACAGGTTGCCATGCGAAATGGCGCACGTTTCCAGGGTCACGGACTGGTTCATCACGACGGAACCGGTGCGCGCATTCATGATGACCTTGGCCGCCAGGCGGGCCGGATTGACTTCGATGCTTTCCAGCTGGCCCAGGAAGGACACGCGCTGGTCGCTGCCGCCCGGCGACTGCACCTGGATCACGCGCCCGTCCAGCGCGGCGGCCGTGCCGGCGCCGTAGCGGCTGTTGATGGCGTCGACCACGCGGCTGGCCGTGGCGAAATCGGTGGCGTTCAATTCCAGGCGTATCGTGTTGTTGGCGCCCAGCGCCGAAGGCACGGTACGCTCGACCGTGGCGCCGCCCGATATGCGGCCCACGCTCAGGTGATTGATGACGACGGAGCTGCCGGCCGCCTGCGCGCCCACGCCGCCCACCAGCACGTTGCCCTGCGCCATGCCGTACACCTGGCCGTCGGCGCCCTTCAATGGCGTCATCAATAAAGTGCCGCCGCGCAAGCTTTTCGCATTGCCCATCGACGAGACCGTCACGTCGAGCAGCTGGCCCGGCTGGGCAAACGCGGGCAAGGCCGTCGTCACCATCACGGCGGCCACGTTTTTCAGTTGCAAACTGGTGCCTTGTGGCAAGTTAATGCCCTGCTGCTGCAGCATCGCCGCCACGCTCTGGATGGTGAATGGCGTTTGCGTGGTCTGGTCGCCGCTGCCGTCGAGGCCGACGACGAGGCCATAGCCCATCAGCTGATTCTGGCGCACGCCGGCGATGCTGGCCAGGTCCTTGATGCGCTCGGCCTGCGCCACGGGCGCCAGCAGGGAGATGGCCAGGCCGAAAACAGCGGCAAAGCGGGGGAAAGTAAAAGTGGCCATGATCAGAACGGCAGCAGGCTGAGGAAGAAGCGCGACGCCATCGAGGCCATTTCGGCGCGGTCGATCTGGCTGTTGGTACGGTATTCGACGCGTGCGTCGGCCACCTGGGTCGATGGCACGACGTTGCCCGTGCCGATGGTATCAGGATTGACCATGCCCGAGAAGCGGATGAATTCCGTGCCCTTGTTCATGGCAATCTGTTTCTCGCCGGCCACGATCAGGTTACCGTTCGGCAGCACTTCAATCACCGTCACGCCGATCGTGCCGGAAAAGGTGTTGCTGGCGGACTGGTTGTCGCCGTCCGCAAACTTGGTGGCGCCATTCGCCGAGACGGTGCCGCCCAGACGGCCCTGCAGCATGCCTGGCGTGGAAAAGCCCACGCTGCCCGACTTGTTGCCGGAACTGGCGCCCGCCTTGACGGCGTTCGTGCGCTCGGTGATGGCGATCGTCATGGTGTCGCCCACGTGGCGCGCGCGGCGGTCTTCGAAGGCGGGACGGTAAGTCGACGGCTGGTAGATGGAACCGTTGCTGACGACCACGGGTTCGGGCATCGGCGCGCGCGTGGTGGTCGGGTACTGCACGATCGAGGTGGGCGTGATGGCGCAGCCGGACAGCAGGACTGCGGACAACAGGGCGATGATGGGGTATTGCATGACGAACCTCCGCTGCCATCCGGCGGCGGATGGCATGACGACTATGAAAATTAAAGTTGCGACAATTTCTGCAGCATTTGATCGGACGTGGTGATTGCCTTGCTGTTGATCTCGTAAGCGCGCTGCGTCTGGATCATGTTGACCATTTCCTCGGCCACGTTGACGTTCGACGTTTCGATATAGCCCTGCATCAGCACACCGGCGCCGTTGGTGCCCGGGGTGTTGGTCTGCGCCACGCCGGAGGCGCCCGTTTCCATGTACAGGTTTTCGCCCTTCGATTCCAGGCCGGCCGGATTGACGAAGGTGGTCAGCTGCAGCGAGCCGATTTGCGATGGCGCAACAGTGTCGGGCAAGGTGACGGAGACGGTGCCGTCGCGCGCCACGGTCAGGCTCAGCGCATTGGTCGGCACGGTGATGGCGGGCTGGATGACAAAACCTTCGGAAGTGACGAGCTGGCCGTTGGAATCGGTCTGGAAGGAGCCGTCACGCGTGTAGGCGGTGGCGCCGTCCGGCAGCAGCACCTGGAAAAAGCCCGTGCCGTTGACCATCACATCGCGTGAATTGCCCGACGCCTGGGGATTGCCCTGCGTATGGATGCGTTCAGTAGCCACGGTGCGTACGCCCGTGCCGATCTGCAAGCCCGATGGCAGCTGGGTCTGCTGCGACGATTGCGCGCCCGGCTGGCGCACATTTTGATACAGCAAGTCTTCAAACACGGCGCGCGACTTCTTGAAGCCCGTGGTGCTGACGTTGGCCAGGTTATTGGCGATCACGTCCATCTGCGTCTGCTGCGCTTCCAGGCCGGTCTTGGCTATCCAAAGGGAACGAATCATAATTTTTCTCCAATAACAGCGCTGGTCAGCCCTGTAGACTATTTCTATGTGACCATTATGCGGTGGTCCCCATCAATTCAAAGCGAGGATCTGGGTGGCTTTCGCCGCGTTATTCTCGGCATTCTTCAACAAGCTCATTTGCGTTTCGAACTGGCGCGCCAGGGCGATCATGCTGACCATGGAGTCGACGGGGCTGACATTGCTGCCTTCCAGGGCACCGGTGGTCAACTTGACGGCCTGGTCGGCCTGCGCCACCGTGCCATCCTTCAGACGGAACAGGCCGTCGTCGCCGCGCACCAGTTGCTGCTCGGGCGGGTTGACCAGCTTGATGCGTCCCAGCACCGTCGACGGGCCTGGCGGCACGTCCGTGGATATCGTGCCCACCGTACCGTCGCTGGCGATGGCCACCGTCACGCCGGGCGGAATGGCCATGGGGCCCGTATCGCCCTGCACCATCAGGCCCGACTGCGTCTGCAGCATGCCGTTTTCATTGAGCTTCAGGGCGCCGTTGCGCGTGTAGGCTTCGGAACCGTCGGCCGACTGCACCGCGATCCAGCCGCCGTTTTCCACGGCCACGTCGAGCGCGCGGCCCGTGTGCTGCATCGGGCCTTGCGTGAAGTCGGAACCGACCGTCGAATCGACGACGAAGGCGCGCGTCGGCATCATGCCATCGGCCACCACGGGCACGGCGCGGAACGAGTCGAGCTGAGCCCGGAAACCCGTGCTGGTGGCGTTCGCCAGGTTGTTCGCCGTGGTCGCCTGCTTGTCCAGGATGTGCTTGGCGCCGGAGCCGGCGGTGTAGATGAGACGGTCCATTTTTTATTTCTCCTGTTGCCTTCAACCCAAGGCAGAAAGCTGGGGGCAGACCCGGCGGGCCTGACCCCGGTACTATTAACGCAGGTTGACGAGTGTTTGCAAGACGGAATCCTGCGTCTTGATGGTCTGCGCATTCGCCTGGTAGGCGCGCTGGGCCGTGATCATGTTGACCAGTTCCGCCGTCAGGTCCACGTTCGACACTTCCACCGCCGAGGCGCGCAAGTCGCCCAGGCCGCCCGAGCTCGGCGAACCCGTCATAGGACTGCCCGAGACCGAGCTTTCCGCCCAGGCATTGTTGCCCAGCGGTTCGAGGCCATTCGGATTGGCAAATTTGGTCAGCACCACCTGGCCCAGGTCGCGCGTCTTGCCATTGTTGTACTGGCCCTGGATCACGCCATCGGAACCCACGACGAAACGGCTCAGCTGGCCGGCCGCGTAGCCATCGGCCACGGTGCGCTTTTCGCTGGTGGACGAACTGAGCTGGGTCGAATTGGTGAAGTCGACCTTGATCGCCAGGTTCGCGTTCGCGCCCGTGGCGGGGAAGACGGGCAGGTTCACCGTTACCGGCAAGGTTTGCGGCGGCGTCAGTGCCAGCATGGCTGCCTTGTCCAGGCTGCCGACGCTGTTGAACACCAGCGAAGCCGACTTCACGGCGGGCACTTCCGTCACCGAGGAGATATTGGCGTCGATCTGGTCCGGCGTGAGGCTGGAATTGACGCCGTTGGGCACGGCGCTGCCATAGGTGGCGCTGATGGCGGCCAGCTGGGCCGGGCTGGCGCCGGCCGCTGCGGCGGCGGTGCGCACGGCGGCGCCGGCCGCATTGCCATAGGCGACGGCGGCGGCCGTGATATTGGCGGGCACCAGCGGCACGGCCGTGACGGCGGCCTGGTAGGCGGCGCGCGCTGCCACCGAGGCGGCATCGGTCTGCGCTGCAGATGCCACTTTCGCGCTGGTGATTTCCTTGCCGTCAGTGGCCGAGTAGACATCCCAGGTATTGGTGCCCGTCTTGACGTAGAAATTGGACATGGTGTGCGCATTGCCCAGCGAGTCGAAGACCGGCACGGGGAATTGCTGGGTCCACGACTTTTGCTCGCCCACGGTGAACGGCACCACGGTCGGCATGGCCGATTTGGAATCGAGGTTGATCTGGGTATCGACCTTGGTGGTGGCCTGCGGCGCCATGTCGGACGGGTCGATCTGCAGCGGCACGGTGGCGCCGGCCAGGATCTTGCCGTTCGCATCGGCCGGATAACCCGTCAGCTGGGCTTTCTGCGCATTGATGATGAAGCCGCTCTTGTCGACTTGGAACTGGCCGTTGCGCGAATACTGGATGGCGCCGTTCACGCTGGTGCGGAAGAAACCGCCGCCATTGATGGCGATGTCGAGCGGATTGGACGAACTTTCCAGATTACCCTGGTTGAACAACTGCGCCACCTGCGACACGGACACGCCGATACCGGGCTGGTTGCCGCCCACGCCATACAGCGAGTTGGCATAGATGTCGGCGAACTGCGCCTGCGATTGCTTGAAACCCACGGTGGCCGAGTTGGCGATGTTGTTACCGATGACGTCCAGCGATTTGGCGGCGCCGTTCAAGCCGCTCAGGCCTTGTTGGAAAGACATTGTGTTCTCCTGGTAGAAATTAGGGGTAGAGGGTCTACGCTACAAATGAGCGGCTTACAAAATCTGTTTTACATCGGCCATGGTGATACTGCCCACGCCCGGCACATTCAACTTCACGCCGCCGGCGCCCGTCGACACGCTGGCGACCGAACCGAACATCAGCGCCGTCGCATCCGTGAGCTTGGCGCCGCCGCGCGTGGCTTCCACCGTGAAGGAGTACGCGCCGTCGGCGAGCACGACCGGCTTGCCGTCCTTGTCGAGCTCGGCCGTGGAGCCGTTCCAGCCCAGCGGCAAGGTGCCCGCGTCCTGCGGGCCCAGGTCGATGGAATGGACTTCCTTGCCCGCACTGTTGTAGATGATGACCTTGACCTTGTCGGCCGGCGTCGCCAGGTCCACGCCCAGCAGGGCTGCGCTCTTGCTCAGGTTAATGCTCTTGCCTGCAGTCAAGACGCCATGGCCGATGATATTGGCCGCCTGCATGGATTCGGCTTGCTGGTAGCTGGTCTTGAGCGTTTCCAGCGTGGTATTGAGCTTGTTGACGCCCGTCACCGTGGACAGCTGGGCCAACTGGCTGGTCAGCTGCGCATTGTCCAGCGGGTTCATCGGATCCTGGTTTTGCAGCTGGGTCACCAGCAGGGTCAGGAATTTGTTCGTTTCTTCCTCGACGCTGCCTTTCGCGGCCGTCGTCTTCTTCGGATTCATTGTCGCCATCAGGTCGGTGACGGTGGCGGTGCTGGTATCGATGGTTGCCATAATGATCAGTCAGCCTTATTGGCCAAGGGTGAGGGTTTTCAGGAGCAGCGACTTGGCCGCGTTCATGGTTTCCACGTTGGTCTGGTACGAGCGCGAGGCCGACAGCATGTTGACCATCTCGTCGACCGTATTCACGTTGGGCATGGTGACGTAGCCCTTCTCGTCGGCCAGCGGATTCTTCGGGTCGTAGACCAGCTTCATCGGCGACGGATCTTCGATCACCTTCTGCACCTTGACGGCCGTGGCGCCGTTGGCCATGGGCACGGCTTCGAACACCACCTGCTTGGCGCGGTAGGCTTCGCCCGTGGCGCTGGTGGCGCTGTCGGCATTGGCCAGGTTGCTGGCCACCGTGTTGAGGCGCTGCGCCTGGGCGCTCATGGCTGAACCGGAAACATTGAAAATATTAAATAGCGACATGATTATTGTCCTCCCTGGATGGCCGTCAGCATGCCCTTGATCTGCGAGTTGAGGAACGTTACGGCCGCCTCGTAGCGGATGGCGTTATCGGCAAAGGCATTGCGCTCGAGGTCCATGTCGACCGTGTTGCCATCGACGGCGCCCTGAGCCGGCGCGCGGTACAGCAGCGGCGTGCCGTCGGCCAGGGTCTCGACCTTGCCGCCCGTGCTGCCACCCACGGCGGCGGCGACGCCCTTGCCCGGCATATGCTGCGGCGCCGTGCCCTTCAGGGCCGGCTGCACGCCATCCTTGCGCGCCATCGCCCCCTTCAGCGCGCTGGCGAAATCGACGTCGCGTGCCTTGTAGTTGGGCGTGTCGGCATTGGCGATATTCGAGGCGAGCAATTCCTGGCGCGTCGAGCGCAGGCTCAGCGCCGTCTCGTTGAAGCGCATGTAATCGTCGAGTTTCCCTATCATGTCAGGCTCCGGAAAGATCTGCCACTGGCGCCTGAGATGGCGGAAGGATGGCGGTATAGTGATGACAGGAAACATAGTACGGCGCCCGCCGGCAAGACCATCGTCGGATCAGACCGTACTTTTACCCCTTAATCGTCGCTTCAAACGGAGCGGCGCCCACTATCATGGCACTATTCCAGAGGCCTATACCATGAAAACACCGCTTGCTTTCTTCTTCGCTCTTGCCGCCCTGCCACTGCTGGCGCAGGCGCAAAACGCCGGCCGGCAGACGCCGGAAGCGCTGCGCAACAGCGTGGAACAATTCCTGCAAGTGCAAAGCAACGGCTTGCCGGGCAAGGTGACGGTCACCGTCGGCGCCGTCGATCCGCGCCTGAACCTGGCCGCCTGCCCAGCGCCGCAAGCCTTCATGGCGCCAGGCGCGCGCGCCTGGGGCAAGACGACCGTGGGCGTGCGCTGCACGGCCCCCGCCAACTGGACCATCTATCTGCAGGCGAACGTGGCCGTCGTGGGCGACTATGTGGCCAGCGCCGTGCCGCTGGCGCAAGGGCAAGCCATCGATGCCAGCCAGCTGGTGACGATGCAGGGCGACCTGGCAGCATTGCCGGCAGGCATCGCCACAGACATGGCCCAGGTCGTGGGCGCCAGCACGAATATTTCCTTGCCGCCAGGCACGCCGATGCGCCTCGACACCCTGCGCCGCAAGCCGGTGGTGATGCAGGGCCAGCTGGTGCGCGTTGTTTCCAGCGGCAACGGTTTCCAAGTGGCATCAGAAGGACGCGCCATCGGCAGCGCCGGCGACGGTCAGACGGTACAGGTACGCACGCAGAGCGGCCAGCAGATCAGCGGCGTGGCGCGGGCTGGCGGCATGGTGGAGGTGGCGTTCTGAACGCGGATGGATAGCGATATTGTAGTCTGGCGCACTAAAGTTCCTGGATAAGATGCCGATAAGAAGTCATATCCCGGAGTTTTTTGACTTCGACCAGACGAGGATCACGCTGTGAAAATTACCGATAACACCATTAAAAGCAATCCCGGCCTGCCGGTGGCGCCTGCGAATACCTCGGGCGCCCGGAATGCCGAGAAAGCCCAGGCAACACCGACAACGTCGGACAATGTACGCCTGTCGCCGCAAGGACAGGCATTAGCGGCCAGTGCAACTGCCGGCAGCGGCGCCGTGTTCGACACGAAGAAAGTCGAACGCATCAAGCTGGCGATCGCCGAC
The DNA here is from genome assembly GCF_002735765.1 of Janthinobacterium sp. BJB304. Lineage (NCBI taxonomy): Bacteria > Pseudomonadati > Pseudomonadota > Betaproteobacteria > Burkholderiales > Oxalobacteraceae > Janthinobacterium > Janthinobacterium sp. BJB304. The sequence continues at coordinate 166,022 of NZ_PDZN01000004.1, read as the reverse complement.
GGCCAGTTCCAGGTCAACTCTGAAAAAGTGGCGGACGGTCTCCTCGACACGGTCAAGGACTTGCTGCACTCACGAAATAGATAGGTTACCTCATGCAATCAGTGACTCCGTTTTCCAGCCTGCGCGACGAGCAACAGCTCATGACCACATTGCTGGCATTGATGAAAGAAGAACAGCGGCATCTGGTTGCGGCTGACATCGATGCAATCACGGAGCTCACGGCCCGCAAGACGGCGCTCGTCGGGCAATTGAGCCAGCTGGCGGCGCAACGCCACCAGGCGCTGGCGGCGGCCGGCTTCACGGCCGCCGAAGCGGGCATGGAAGACTGGCTGGTCAGCACCAGCGACGCCGAGGCGGCGCCCCTGTGGAAAGCCCTGCTCGAGACGACGCGCGAAGCGAAGGAACAGAACCGGCTGAACAGTCTGCTGGTCAACAAACACATGCTGCACACGCAAGGCGCCCTGAACGCCATGCGCCCCACTGCCCAAAGCGGCAATTTCTACGGCCCCAGCGGCCAACCGATGGCAAACACGGCCAGCCGGCGCGTCGTCATCGGCTAAGCGCCTCCCGTCTTCCCCCAGCGCAGGCAACAGCAGCGACAGGCACAGCAATAAGCCATTGCTGCACGCCTGACGCCGTCCCGAACAGCGGCCCCATACCACGACCATCCTGCACATCACCGCCGCGGCGCCCCTCCAGGGAGGCTGCGGCAGAGCCGGCATGCCCGCATTCCCTCCACAACGCCGCACGCCAAAACAACAGCGCCCCCCCCCCCTTCACGCCCACACATTTGAGCACGCTCAAACTTGAGGGGAATGATGACTATATGCTAATCCCTAGCATACGCCGCACCAATACATGGTGGGACTTTCCTCGCCGACACGAACATCGTTCCCGCAGGCATAGCTAATCCATTGCACGCGTCCGGCTTGCGCTTTTGCGCTGCGCCATGACGCACACCACTTCAACTGCAAGTACACAGGAGCATGATATGAACTCTCTCTCAGTAACCAAGGCTGGCGCGGCGCTGCTGCTCGGCTGCACCCTGCTGGCGCCAGCCGCGCAGGCCGAGACGCAAGCCGTGTTCTACAACCATCTCGTATCGACGGCCGTGGTGGCCACGCCGCTGCTGGCGCAAGACACCTTGTTCGTCGACACCTTCACGACGGAGCGCGGCTCGCTGCTGCAAACAACCACGTTTACGGTCGGCAGCGGCGTGCAATCGTTCACGGGCAACGCCGCCTGGCTGGTCACGGGCGCCAGCGAATTCGGTCCCCGCCTGACTGGCGTCAACATCGACTTGTTCGACTCCAGCAACAACCTGGTGCAATCGGATACGTTCACCGGCGTACTGGGCAGCTTCGCCCATTCCACCTTCAGCGGACTGCTGGGAGCAGGCACCTACACCCTGGTGGCGACGGGCCTCGGCGTGCGTGATTCCGTGCTGGACATTTCCATCACCACGGCCGTGCCCGAACCGGAAACCTACGGCATGCTGCTGGCGGGACTGGGTCTGATCGGGTATAGCGTACGGCGCCGCAAGACGGCTGCCTGACCCGCACCCGGTGCCTGCAAGCACTGCCGTAGCTGGCAGACCTGGCGCCGGTGCGGCGACGCCATGCACGGACTGGCCATGCACGGACTGGCCTATGCACGGACTGGCTTATGCACGGGCCAGCCTATGCAGGGGCTGGTCTACGCACTCAACCGTGCGTGGGCCGGCCCGTATGCTGACGGAATTTCGCGGCGATGCCATTCGCCTTGATCAGGGCGGCGGCCTGCTGCTCGGGTGTCAACTCATTTTGCAGCCAGTGCCAGTAGCTGTCCTGGTAGGGATTGGTGGTGCCGGGCGTGAGGATGTCGTCGTAGACCATGCGCAGGGCCAGCAGGTAGCCATACGCTTGCGGCGCGTCTTTCTGCACCACATCGCCATCGCGCAGGTAGGCCATCATCAGGGTCGACACGCTGGTCAGTTCCGCCTCATCCGCCTGCGCCGTCAGCTGGGCGATGGCTTGCCGCTTCCATGCCTGCACCAGCGGATCATCGGGACGGTTGCGCAGCGCGCTGCGGTCGCCGAACGGGCCTTCCGACAGGAACAGGGTAGCCGCGCCCGGTACGCCGCCTTGCGCGGCAGTGGCCAGGTAGCCGAGGCGGTCCTCGCGCTGGCGCTGCGTCAGACCCGCGCACAGCTGCTGCTGGGCGGTTTTTTCTTCCACCGTCATCTCGCGCCCCAACTCGAATTCCATCCCCGGCAAGCGGTTTTCGCGCTGGAAGACGATGCAGTCGTCGATCAGGTTGTAGGCCGCATACGCGTCCTCCGGCTTGCCGCTGGCGCCCAGGCGTTCGAGCCGCTGTGCCAGGGACACGACAACGGGCGCGGCATCGGCGACCGAGGTGGCGTCGATATTCAAATACGACGCCAGGCTGCGTCCCGCCGGCGCGCTGGCGGCAGCGGTGGCGCCAGTGTCCGGCGCGCCGCCATCGGGTGCGGGCCAGTATACGAGCGCCAGCACTGCCGTGATGGCAGCGGCGATGGCAATACCGCTCAGTTTGCTGTTCATATGAGGTGGCGCATAAAAGGAAATGCACGTTACCACAGGCGCACGGCAGCAGGCCGCACGCCTCCGCACGCTCAGCCGCCGGCCTTTTTCGGCTGGTGGCCCAGCTTGGCCAGCGCCGCCATCACCGTTTCGACATGGTCGCCCTGCACTTCGATCACGCCATCCTTGACCGTGCCGCCCGAGCCGCATTGCGTGCGCAGCTGCTTGCCCAGCAGGGCCAGCGCGATGGCGTCCAGCGCCAAGCCCTTGACCACGGTCACGCTCTTGCCGCCGCGGCCCTTGGTCTGGCGCGACACGCGCACCACGCCATCGCCCGCCGGCGCCGTCTTGGCTTGCGCCTTGCACGCGCATTGCGCCAGCGGCTGGCGGCAGGCGGGACACATGCGGCCCGTTTCAGTGGAATAGACGAGACCGCCCAGGGAGCTGCTTTTCATGATGGAGAGATAATAGGTAGAAATAAAAGAAAGATGGCCGCGCTTGTAGCAAGCGGCGGCGTTCAGTTGGCGGGAACCGGTGCCGGCGCCACAGGCGCCGTCGGCACTTCCGTCACCGTTTCCGGGATGCCCGAGAGGATCGTCACGGCGACCCGGCGGTTGCGCGCGCGCCCTTCCGGGGTTTCGTTGGGCGCCACCGGGATATTGTCGGCGTGGCCCACCGCCGTCAGGCGCGACGCCTGCACGCCGCTGGCGATGAACAGGCGCACCACGGCGCTGGCGCGCGCGGCCGACAATTCCCAGTTCGAGGCAAAATTGGAATTGCTGATCGGCTGCACGTCCGTATGCCCTTCCACCTGCACGTCGTGCGTGTCATCCTTGAGCAGCACGGCGACGGCGCGCAGGGCCTGGTCCGATTCCGCCGTCAGGCGCGCCGCGCCCGGGTCGAACAGCACGCTGGCATTGATTTCCACGCTCACGCCGCGGCTCGTCTGCGTGACCCGCACCTTGCCTTCCTTGACCAGCGGCGCCAAGGTGGACGTGAGGTCCTGCGCCAGGCGCGTCATGTGTTCGCGCTCGCGGCGGATCGCTTCCGTGCGGCGTTTCAGGGCGGGATTCGGCAACGGGATCGCCTGCGGCGCTTCCATGATGATGGGCGGCGCGCCCTTTTCCAGGCTGAAGGCCTGGCCGATGGCATTCTGGAAGACGCGGTACTTGCCTTCGTTGACTTGCGAAATCGCGTACATCACGACGAAGAACGCGAACAACAAAGTGATGAAGTCGGCGTACGAAATCAGCCAGCGGTCCTGGTTGTCCGGTTCCTCGTCATACTTCCTGCGCGCGCGCCGCATCATGATCAGTGCTCGTGCAGCAGGCTGGACACGCGCTCTTCGATGATGCGCGTATGGTCGCCCGTGGCGATGTCGTACAGCACGGCGGCCGTGATTTCATACTGCAGCACGCGGCGCGAGACGATGGCCTTGAGCTTGTTCGCCACCGGCAGGAACAGCAGATTGGCCAGGCCCACGCCATAGATGGTGGAAACAAAAGCCACGGCGATGCCGCTGCCCAGTTTGCTCGGGTCGGTGAGGTTTTCCATCACGTGGATCAGGCCCAGCACGGCGCCCAGGATGCCGATGGTGGGAGAATAGCCGGCCGCCGATTCCCACACCTTGACGGCCTGGCGCTCGGCCATTTCGTAGGCGGAAATTTCCACGTCGAGCAGCTGGCGCAGCTTGTCGGGCGCGATGCCGTCGACGATCATGCGCAAGCCCTTGGCGTTGAAGCGATCAGCCGTGTTTTCCATCAGCCGCTCGAGCGCCAGCGGGCCGTCGCGGCGCGCCGTCAGGCTCCATTGACCGATGTCGCGCGCCAGCGCGGCGCGCGTGTCGGCGGGCGGCAGGAAGACCCAGCGCAGCATTTCCAGGCCGCGCACGAAGGTGCGCAACCGCGTCTGCAGCAGCACGGCGCCGAAGGTGCCGATGATGACGATGGCGAAGGCGGCCGGCTGCAGCAGGGAGGCCATCTTGCCGCCTTCCAGTGCCTGGCCGACCAGCAGGCCCGCCAGCGCCAGCGCCAGCCCGATTACGCTGGACCAGTCCACGCCTGCTCCCTCAAGGTTGCGCGCAGGCGCGCGACGGCCTGGGTATGCAGCTGCGAGACACGCGATTCGGATACGCCCATCACCGCGCCGATCTCCTTCAGGTTCAGCTCTTCTTCGTAATACAGGCCCATGAGTATTTTCTCGCGTGGTGGCAGCGCGTCGATGGCATCGATCACGGATTGCCGGAAATCGGTATCGAGCAGGGAACGCAAGGGGTCGCTGTCCTCGTCCACGCAGTGGCGGTCGAGGAAGCTGTCATTGCCGTCCGGGTCATGAAAGTCTTCGTAATACACGAGCTGGTGGCCGCCGCCGTCGCCCAGCATTTCCTGGTAGTCGGCCAGCGACATCTTGAGCAGCTTCGCCACTTCCGATTCCGTCGGCGGATGGCCGAGGCGCTGCTGCAAGGTGCTCATCGCCTCTTCGATCTTGCGCATGTTCTGGCGCATGCTGCGCGGCAGCCAGTCGCTGGTGCGCAATTCGTCGAGCATGGCGCCGCGGATGCGCAGCACGGCATAGGTCTCGAACTGCGCGCCATGCGTCTCTTCATAGCGGCTTATGGCATCGAGCAGGCCGATCATGCCGGCCTGGATCAGGTCATCGACCTCGACCGAAGGCGGCAATTTCGCCTTCATATGGTGCGCCAGACGCTTCACCAGCGGAATGTGCTCCGTCAGCAAATAGTCCTTGTTCGATTTCCCTTTGACCGTGTACATAGGCTGCTTATTGTTTTCTCATCTTATCTGGTGCTGCGGTTCGATTCAGGCGCTGAACTGGTGCGGGCTCCCCGTCTGGTACAAGGTGCCGCCAAGCACCGGCGCCGCCGAACGGGCCAGCCGCTCGGCCAGTCCGCGAAACGCCACCGAGGCGCCCGCCAGCGGAAACGCATCGACCACGCTGCGGCCCAGGCGCGCCGCGCGGTGCAGATATTCATCGGCAGGCACCGAACCCATCGAGGTCAGCTTCACGGCCAGGTAGCGGCTCGCCGCCTGTGCCATATTATCGTATACCACTTTTGCCTCGGATTCGGAAGCGCCCGTGACGAGAATGCCGAACGGGCGGCGTCCCAGTTCCTGGCTCAGGCGCTTGATCAGGCAGTAGGCCGCCTTGATCGAAGTGGCGCTGGTCGACACTTGCACCACGATATCCGACGAGGCCATCAAGGGCACGGGGAAGCAATCGCCCTCGTCGGCCACGACGCCGTCGACCAGCACGATGCCGCTCTGGCGCGCCAGCACCTCGAAGGTCTTGCCCAGGCGGCGCAGTTCGTCCTCGCCCGCATAGTCCATGCTGTCCATCAGGTGGTTGCGCGCGCCCAGGCTGGCCACGCCGAAGCCTTGCGGCACCTGATGGATGACCTGGTTCAGGCCGCACTGCTGGCGCGCCACGTCGCGCAGGCTGGCGCCGTGCGCCAGTCCCAGCCGTGCAGCCACGCCATCGCTGCCGCCGCTGGCGTCAAGCAGCAGCACGTCATTGCCGCCATAGGCGAGCGAAGCGCCCAGGTTGACCAGCATGGCGCCCTTGTCGTCCTGCGGCGTGGCCGAGAGGAACGTCATGACGCGCGGCTGCGGGCCGGCCAGCATGCGGCGCAAGCCCTCGGCCTGGTCGAAATCGAAATTAGCCAAGGTGCACCCCGCGCGCTTCATTGTTGCGGGCGGCCGCCTGCGCCATCAGGAGCGGCAGTTCGGCGTCGGAAAACTGCGTGGCCGCCGAGTCGCGCTTGAGCTTGAAGGCGCGGTCGATCAGGTAGCCGCGGTCGGCCAGGTACAGGTCTTCCGGCACGCGCTGGCCGTTCGACACATAAAACAGGTTCAGCTTCTGGCGGATCACCACGTCGAGCACGTTGCCGATCGACGCCGCTTCATCGAGCTTGGTCATGATGCAGCCGGCCAGGCCGCTGCCCTGGTAGGCGCGCACCACTTCGTTCAGCGTTTCCTGCGTCGCCGTCGAGTTCAGGCACAGCAAACGCTTCACGTCGGCGCCGGCGCCCGACAGCATGGCCACCTGTTCCGTCACCATCTGGTCGCGCTGGCTCACGCCCACGGTATCGATCAGCACCGTGTGCTTGTTCTTGAGTTCCTTCAGGGCGATGCGCAAGTCCGCTTCGTCCTTCACCGAATGCACCATCACGCCGAGGATCTTGCCGTAGATGCGCAGCTGTTCGTGCGCGCCGATACGGTAGGCGTCCGTGGTGATCAGGGCCAGCTTTTCCGGGCCGTGGCGCATCACGCAGCGGGCCGCCAGCTTGGCCGTGCTGGTGGTCTTGCCGACACCGGTCGGGCCGACCAGCGCGAACACGCCGCCCTGCTCCAGCATGGCGTCTTCATTGGCGACCGTGTTCAGGTTGCGGCTCAGGACGGTCTTGATCCAGCGCATGCTTTGCGCGCCGTCGAGGCCGGCGGGCAGCTTGTCGATCAGGTAGCGCGCCAGGCTGGCCGAGAAGCCGGCCGCCAGCATTTCGCGCAGCACGACGGCTTTTTGCGGCTCGCGCTGCTGCGTCGAACCCCACGAAATTTCCGCCAGCTGGGTTTCCATCATGCCGCGCATGGCGCGGATTTCATTCATCATGCCGCTCATCTCGGCGGCGGCGTTTTCCTTGACGTGCGCCAGCGCGCTGGCCATCATCTGCTGCATGCGGGCCATGTCCACTGGCTCGCCGGCTGCCTGGCGCGGCGCGGCAGGACGGGGCGCGGCCGGGCGCTGGGCCGGGGCGGCCGGACGCTGCGGCGTGGCGAACTGGGTCTGCAACTGGGGACGGGGCTGGGCCATTTCGGACGCGGCCGGCGGCGACGCCAGCGAAGCGGCATCGTCATTGGCCAGCGCAAGGATTTCCACCACGCCATCGGTCTGGCGGTTCGACAGGATCACGGCGTCGGGACCCAATGCTTCGCGCACCTTGCGCAGCGCATCGCGCGACGAGGCGCCCGTAAATTTCTTCACATTCATGACCGGCCTCCCAAGGCGGGGGTGGCGCAATATTGGCTGAACTGTGTGACCATCATCGACTCCTGTTGCTTGGGTGCTGTCTTCCACATGGACACAGATCACCCGGACAGTTTCTATTATTAGCGATGCTTGCAGGAAATGATCGAAGGAACAGGACGGGAAAGTACCCGTTATTCAGTTTGCCGGCAGGAAATTGATGTTTATTTGACCAAAAGCAAGGGCCGAGAAGCTGGGGTCAGACCCCCACTAACGCTAACGACATCTGGGGTCAGACGGGGACGCCGAGTCCCCCTCGCACGTTGGCGATGACCTTCATGTTGGCGGTGTTGAGGGTCTGACCCCGGCATTAACTATGTCAACTACTGCGCCCCCACCAGCGCCGTAACGCGGATCGTCTTGGTTTCCGGCACTTCCGCATGCGACAGCACTTTGAGCTGCGGCAAGGCGCGGCGCAGGAAGCGCGACAGCAGGGCGCGCAGCGGCGCCGGCACCAGCAGCACGGGCGTCAGGCCCAGCGCTTCCTGCTGCTGCGCGGCCAGGCCCGCCTGGTGGGCAATGGTATCGGCCAGGCCCGGCTCGATGCCGGCGCCGTCGCCGCCATTGCCCATCGCCTGCATCAGCAGGCGCTCCAGGCGGCTGTCAAGGGTCATCACGGACAACTCGGCCGCACCGGGGAACAGCTGCTGCACGATGGCGCGGCCCAGCGAGACGCGCACCAGCGCCGTCAGGTCGTTCGGGTCTTGCGTATGGACCGTATGCTCGGCCAGGGTTTCGATGATGGTGCGCATGTCGCGGATGTGCACGCCCTCGGCCAGCAGGTTCTGCAGCACTTTCTGCAGGGTCGACAGCGACAGCATCTTCGGCACCAGGTCTTCCACCAGGCGCGGCGCATCCTTGCCCAGGTGGTCGAGCAGCGACTGTACTTCCGCGCGGCCCAGCAGCTCGGACGCATGCGAGGTGATCAGGTGATTCAAGTGCGTGGCCACCACGGTGCCCGCATCGACGACCGTGTAGCCCATCGATTGGGCCTGGTCGCGCAGGCTGGCGTCGATCCAGGTGGCAGGCAAGCCGAACGCGGGGTCGCTCGTGGCCAGGCCCGGCAAGGTGCCGCTGGCCATGCCGGGATTGATCGCCAGGAACTGGCCGTTGAACGCTTCGCCCACGCCCACTTCCACGCCCTTGAGGGTGATGCGGTAGGCGGACGGCTTCAATTCCAGGTTGTCGCGGATATGCACGGGCGGCGCCAGAAAGCCCACTTCCTGGGCAAATTTCTTGCGGATGCCTTTGATGCGCTTGAGCAATTCGCCGCCCTGCGTCTTGTCGACCAGGGGGATCAAACGGTAGCCCACTTCCAGGCCCAGGGTGTCGACGGGCATGATGTCTTGCCAGCTGGCTTCTTCCTGCTCGGGCGCCACCGTGGCTGGCGGCGCTTCGGCCGGCTTTTCGGCCGCCGCTTTTTCCTGCGTGCGTTTCTTGCTGATCAAATACGCGGAGCCGGCCAGCAGCGAGGCCAGCAGGATGAAGACCATGTTCGGCATGCCGGGGATCAGGCCCATGCCACCGATGATGCCGGCGGTAATGTACAGCACTTGTGGTTTTGCAAACAATTGCCCCACCAGCTGGGTGCCGATGTCCTGTTCGCTGGCCACGCGCGAGACGACGATACCGGCCGCCGTGGAAATGATCAGCGAAGGAATCTGCGCCACCAGGCCGTCACCGATGGCCAGCAGGGTGTAGTTTTTCAGTGCATCGGCAAAGCCCATGTCATGCTGCAGCAAGCCCACCAGCAGGCCGCCGACGATATTGATGACGGTGACCATGATGCCGGCAATGGCGTCGCCGCGCACGTATTTGCTGGCACCGTCCATGGCGCCGTAGAATTCCGCTTCCTGCGCCACTTCCGTGCGGCGGCGGCGCGCTTCATCTTCGCCGATCAGGCCGGCGTTCAGGTCGGCATCGATGGCCATCTGCTTACCCGGCATGGCGTCCAGCGCGAAGCGGGCACCCACCTCGGCGATACGGCCCGCACCCTTGGTCACGACGGTAAAGTTGATGATCGTCAAAATGATAAACACCACGATACCGACCGTGTAGTTGCCGCCAATCAAGAAGTGACCGAACGCTTCGATCACTTTACCGGCCGCGTCGGCGCCCGTATGGCCTTCCGTCAGCACGACGCGCGTGGACGCCACGTTCAGCGACAGGCGCAGCATGGTCGACACAAGCAGGATGGTCGGGAACGCCATGAAGTCGAGCGGCTTGACCGTGTACAGCGCCGTCAGCAGCACGATGATGGACAGCGCGATATTAAAGCTGAAGAAAATGTCGAGGATGAAGGCAGGCAGCGGCAACACCATCATCGCCAGCAGCATGATGATGATGATCGGTGCGGCGACACCCTTGCTGGCGCTGCCTTTCAATCCGCTGAGCCAGGCTGGCATGGTCAGGCCGTTCATGGTGTGCTTCCTTTATTCTTGTCTGCCGCGTCTGCTGCGGGTTTGGTCTGCGATGCGGGGTCGAGCGGGTCGAGCTCGGGCGGCACGTCGAGTTTTTTCGGCTTGTCGGGGCGCTCGCCATGGCCGCTGCCGTAGCTGCGCAGCTGGAACACGTAGGCCAGTACTTCGGCCACGGCGCCGTACAGCGCCTCGGGAATCTCGTCGCCGATGTCCGTGTGCTTGTACAGCGCGCGCGCCAGGGCGGGCGCTTCCAGGATGGCGACCTTGTGTTCGCCCGCCAGTTCGCGGATCTTCGCCGCCACTTCGTCGATGCCCTTGGCCACCACCTGCGGCGCGCCGCGCGAATTCTCGCCATACTTCAAGGCCACGGCGTAGTGGGTAGGATTGGTCACCACCACGTCGGCCGTCGGCACGTCGGCCATCATGCGGCGGCGCGACATTTCGTGCTGCATCTGGCGTATCTTCGCCTTGATTTGCGGATTGCCGTCCGACTCCTTCGCCTCTTGCTTGACTTCCTGCAAGGACATTTTCATCTTGTTGGCGTAGTGCCACATCTGGTACGGACCATCGATGGCGGCGATCAAGCCCAGCGCGCCGACGATCAGCAGGAAGGCCGTGATCAGCAGACTGATCAGATGGGCCGAACCGGCGCGCAAGGATTCCACCGACAGGCCCAGCACGGCATCCTTTTGATGCTGCATCACCATCCAGGCGACGACGCCGACGACGAGGGTCTTGGCGATGGCCTTGAGCAGCTCCACCAGCGCATTCTTCGAAAACATATTGCCCAGGCCGCGAATCGGGTTGAGCTTGCCAAAATTGGGGGTGAACGCCTTGGAACTGAACAGCCAGCCGCCCACCAGCACGGGCGACGCGAGGGCGACGAGCATGATGGCCGCGGCGTACGGCAGGCAGGTCAGCAGAACGGAACCCACGTCGTAGCCGATGCGCAACATCATCGCGTCGGGATTGAGGATTTGCTCCCGGTCCAGGGTCAGCCCGGAAACCATGACAGCCGTCAGCCGCCGCACGATGGCGTCGCCGGCAAACCACAGACAGCAGCCGGACGCCATCAACACCGTAAACGTGGCCACTTCACGCGATCGCGGAACGTCGCCTTCCTCACGCGCCTGCTCGAGGCGCTTCGGTGACGCGGCTTCGGTCTTTTCTGCGTCGCTGTCTTCCGACATCAATCAACTCCGGTGAAGTCCTGCAGCCTGGCTAGGCGCAATACGGACTGGGCATGACGCATTATCGGTTCAATCAGCACAACGCCATCAAGGGAAAAGGGGGGCGAATCCCCTGCTTTTCCTTTGCCTGAATGAAACAAGGCGCCCCAGGCGCCCATTTCAGAGGGGACCGAAAAATGGTCAGGACAAGGCGCAGCCCCGAAGACAGTACGAATAGTACGGCGAGGGGCTGCAACGCAGTCATGGCCATTTTCTCGGGGCTCCTAACGATTTTTTCGTGCTTCGGCCTGTTTCACGGTCTGCTCGATGGCGCCAAACAGGGACTTGCCGTCATCGCCCAGCATTTCCAAACGAACAACATCACCAAACAGCAAGTACGGCGTGCTGGCGACGCCATCGGCGATCATCTCCTGGTTACGTCGCTCAACGATGCTGGAAAATCCCTTCTTGATCTCCTTGTTGGCGATGCCGCCCGCGCTGACCACGCTGCCGGCGCGCGCGTTGCGCGTCTGGCACAGATGGGCGAGCAATTGCGGGTAATTGAACGCCATGTCGGCGCCCGCGTGGGGCTGGCCCGTCAACTTGCCGTTCAGGCTGCAACGCAAGGCGTAATGCACCTTGCCGCCGCGCCAGGCGTCGCCCAGCTCGTCTGGCGTGATGGCGACGGGCGAGCACGCCATCGCCGGTTTCGCCTGCAGGAAGCCGTAGCCGCTCGCCTGCTCGTCCGGCGCCAGGTTGCGCAGGGTGACGTCGTTGACCAGCATCAACAGCTTGATGTTCAGGTGCGCCTGGTCGGGCGTCGAGCCCATGGCCACGTCGTCCGTGATGGCGGCGATGCCCGCTTCGTAATCGATACCCCACTGCTCGTGCGCCAGGGTGATGTCGTCATGGGCGCCGAGGAAATCGTCGCTGGCGCCCTGGTACATGCGCGGCGATTCGCGCAGATTGGCGGGTGCGTCAACGCCAGCGGCCTTGCAGGCCCGCTCGATCTGCTGCAGATAAGAAGCGCCGGCCACGCGCAAACTGCTGCGCGGCAAAGGCGCCATGCAGTTGGCGGGATCGAACTCGAAGGCGCGATGGCCGCGGCCGCTATTGATGGTCTGGTACAGCAAGTCCAGCTGGGGCGCGATGAAACTCCAGTCGTCGAGCGCCTTTTGCAGGGTCGAGGCGATGCCGTCGGCCAGATGGGCCGTTTTCAGGTCGCGCGAGACGACGGCCAGCTGGCCATCGCGCGTGCCATCGTTCAGGGTTGCTAATTTCATGTAGGGAAAACTTCGTCAAATGCAGGCAATTGAAGGCTAAAGACGCCAAAAAGCCGGGACATTCCCGGCTTTGACGGTCAGAGGAGTTTTACGCGAGAAGAGCGATCTGCTCGGGCGTCAGGTAGCACCACTCGCCTTCCGCGATGCCCAGCGATTCCAGGGTCAGGCTGCCGATGGCGGAACGGTGCAGCGCGCTGCAATGATTGCCGGCGGCGGCCAGCATGCGCTTGACCTGGTGGTACTTGCCTTGCTCGAGCACGATTTCCAGCTGGTGCTCGCCGCGCTTGACGCAGACGAGGGCGGCCAGCGGGGCCGGTTCGTCGTGCAATTGCACGCCGGCCAGCAGCAGGGCCACCAGTTCATCGGTCACGGGCTCCTGCGTCGTGGCCTGGTAAATTTTCGGAACGTGACGCTTCGGCGACGATTGTGCATGGATAAACGGGCCATCGTCGGACATCAGCAGCATGCCCGTCGTATCGTGGTCGAGCCGGCCGACGGGCTGGACTTCGCGCCAGGTGAACTGTTCCGGCAGCAGGGTCAGCACGCCGGGATGATGGCTGGGTTTGCGCGAGCATTCGAAGTTGGCGGGCTTGTTCAGCGCCAGGTACAGGTGGGCGCGGTACACCCACTCTTCTTCGAACACGTGCAGCACCAGGCCGTCGGTCTCGACAGTGGTGCGGTAATTGGTCTGGGTGACGCCATCGATGACGACATCGCCTTCCTCGATAAGGGAACGGCAATATTTACGGGTGCCAAAACCCTGCGATTGCAGGATGCGGTCTAGGGATAATTTACTCATGGGCGTGACTTTACCAGAAGCGGCTGGCAGCGTGAAGCGGCGACACCTGGCGTTGGCACCAGGCCGCCAAGGGCGCACCAGCCTTGCGCAGGCATAGATAAGCTGAAGTACAAGGTGAGATTTCGATATAAATGGACAATTCCTTTGAGCAATATCAAATGCTCGGAATATCGCATCGATAGACTGAAACTTCGTTAGGAATCCGCCTAACCTACTTTAGGAATTGTGGCAGTCGCCACTGCTCTCACAAGGACATTGTATGAAGCATACCGATACCATCGCCTTACAAGGCAGCATCGCCGACATGCGCACGCGCATCGCCGCGGAACAGGCGGCCATGCACAAGGTCAGACTCGGCGTGGCGCGCTGGAGCAACACCCCTGCGCAGCAGGACGGGGACGCAACGCCGTCGCCAGCAAGCCAGACGCACTGGCATGCCGCGGCCCAATGCCATTTCATGTGCTGGCTGGAACTGGGAGGTTTTGCGCACGCGGATGCGGACGAAAACACGAACGCGGAAATCGACACCGCCCCCGCCATGGCGGACACGCCGCCTGACATCAGTTCCGGCACCAACGCCAGCACCATCGCGACGCCGACCCGGCAGGCAAGCAGCGTGCCCGCGCACTGCAACGGCTGCGCCGTCTGAAACCGGCCCATCCAACCAGCCATGCCCAGCCCTCGCATGCCTGCCTTGCCAGCACGCCCAGATACAGGATCCGGCAACACCGGTCCATCCGGCACGGACGACGCACAAAAGGGAACGGCGGCATTGCGCCGCCGTTCCCAAGCCCCATCGGGACTTCAGTGAGGAATGTAAATTCACTCAAAACCACATCTACGATGCGGCGAGTAGTTCCAAGACCTACCAATCAAGTTAGTACTGACAACATAGTTGATATATCGCCCCTCCTTGAAAAGAACTACGCTTTCACTATAGCCCAAGCAGCCCCTTTTTCAAGCCAATTTACCCCCTTATTGAAAATCATTCTCGACTGGCTTGCCTGCCAGCCAAGAGTGATGTCATCAGCGCAACGCCGGTTGTGACTGCTGCACGGCCGCCTTCATGGCGCCCGCGCCCATGGCCGCGCCGAATTTCTTCAGCACCCGTTCCGGCAAACCTTCATGTTGCGTGTAGTCGACGATGTCTTCCGCCTTGACGACGTCGCGCGCCACGCTGTCGACCGTGCCGAAATCGTCGGCCAGACCCATTTCCACGGCTTTCGCCCCCGTCCAGTACAGGCCCGAGAAGGTATCGGCCGTTTCCTTCAGGCGCTTGCCCCGTCCCGCGCGCACCACCTCGATGAATTGCTGATGGATTTCATTGAGCATGCCTTGCGCATACGCCTTGTGTTTTTCCGTCAGCGGGCTGAACGGGTCCATGAAGCCCTTGTTCTCGCCCGCCGTCAGCAAACGCCGCTCGACGCCCACCTTTTCCATCACGCCCGTAAAGCCGAAGCCATCCATCAGCACGCCGATCGAGCCGACCACGCTGGCCTTGTTGACGTAGATGCGGTCGGCGGCGGCGGCGATGTAATAGCCGCCCGAGGCGCACATTTCATCGACCACCACATACAAGGGCTTGTCCGGATAGCCCTTGCGCAGGCGCTGCATCTCGTCGACGATCATGCCGGCCTGCACGGGACTGCCGCCCGGACTATTAATATGCAGCACCACGGCCACGGAGCCGCTATCGGAAAACGCCTTGTCCAGCGCGGGAATGACGACGGCGGCCGAACCGCTGCCTTCGGACTCGATGGCGCCGCTGATGTCGATCAGGGCCGTGTGGCGGCCCAGGGTTTCGCTGTCGTCGGCCGTGTTGTAGTCATAAAACACCCACAGCGCAAACAGCACGATCAGCAGCCCGAACACCTTGAAAAAGATGCTCCAGCGGCGGTGCGCGCGCTGCTCTTGCAACGTGGCAAATACCAGCTTTTCCAGCACGTCGCGCTCCCAGTTGCCCGCAGAGGCGCCGTGGCCGGCGGCTGGCGCGCTGCTGTCCAGCTTGTCATTCGTGTTTTCGCTCATGGTTCACTTTGTTTAAATTACAATAATGCTTGCACGGGGCTTCAGGCCGGCAGCGGCTGGACATACTCGTCGGGCTGCCAGTACAGCTGGCCGTCGCGCTCGGTCACGGGAATCGGACGCAAGCGGCCGCCCTTGCAGGGGCCGCCCGCGCAATAGCCGCTCTCCGGCACATAGATGGCGCCATGCGTCGAACACATCAGGTACAAGCCGCTGGACTCGAAAAACTCGCCTTCGGCCCAGTCCAGTTCGATCGGTACGTGGGCACAGCGGTTCAGGTAGCCATACGCCTTGCCGCCGTGGCGCACGACAAAGCCCGTGGTCGTTTCGCCACCGGCCGAGACGGGAAAGCGCACGCCCTTGCCGCCATCGGCCACGGCGTCGGCAGCACAAATCAACACTTCCGTAACATCAGTCATCATGCGTGCTCGCTCAGCCATTGGTGCAGGTCGGCCACCGTGGCGGCCGAATACAGGGGATGGCAAGCTTGCAACTGCGCCACCGGATGCGCACCATACTCTACGGCAATACCGGCCGCACCCGCATTGCTTGCCATCAACAAATCATGGCTGGTGTCGCCGATCATCACGGTACGGCGCATATCCTGCCCCAGTTCGCGCGTCAGTTCCTGCAGCATGGCCGGATGGGGCTTGGAAAACGTTTCATCGGCGCAGCGCGTCGCATCGAACAGGGACAGCAGCTTGACGGCATTCAAGGAGCGGTTCAGGCCGACACGGCTCTTGCCCGTGGCGACGGCGAGAAAGTACGCCTGCTGCGAGAGTTCCAGCAGCATCTCGTGTACGCCGGGAAACAGGGTCAGCTCATGGTCGCGCGACAGATAGTGATAGCGGTAGCGCTCGGCCATGCGCGCATGGTATTTCGGCTCCACGTCGGGCATCACCAGTTGCATCGCTTCCTGCAAACCCAGGCCGATCACATGCGAGGCCAGCAACTCGGTGGGAATGGGCAAGCCCAGGTCTTTGGCCGATGCCTGGATGCACTTGACGATGGTCGAGGTACTGTCTATCAGGGTACCGTCCCAATCGAAGACGATCAGATCAAATTGCTTTCTTGCCATGTTTCCCGACGGCATAGCCGCCGGCTCCTTGAGAATGAATGATGGCGACTGACTACCTTGTGAGTAGTGTCGCGCGCACGCGGTGGATCGTTAAGTAACTCCCAATTATCGTGCGGCAACGGCCAATGGTTTGCCCAAGCTTACCAAGAAACGCTCGCATTCGGCAGCCAGCGGCGCGTTCAGGGTCATCGTCTTGCCCGTTTCAGGGTGCGTAAACGTGATCTGGTGCGCGTGCAGGAACATGCGCTTCAGGGCGCCGCGCGTGCTGTCGGCTTTCAACAGGGCACGGTTGAGGGCAAAGTCGCCATATTTATCGTCGCCGGCGATGGGGAAACCGGACGACGACAGGTGCACGCGGATCTGGTGCGTGCGTCCCGTCTTCAATTCCGCTTCCAGCAAGGCGAAGTTGTGATATTTATGCAACAGTGAAAACACCGTGTGTGACGCCAGGCCATCGGCCTGCACGGCCACCCGGCGCTCGCCTTCGGCCGTCGTATATTTATGCAGCGGCAACTTGATATGCTGGCGCGCATTCTTCCAGTCGCCGGCCACCAGCACCAGGTAGCGCTTGTCGGTAAGGCCGTCGCGCATCTGCTCGTGCAGGTTGGTCAGCGCCGTGCGTTTCTTTGCCAGCAACAGCAAGCCGGACGTGTCGCGGTCCAGGCGGTGCACCAGTTCCAGGAACTTGGCGTCGGGGCGCGAGGCGCGCAATTGCTCGATCACGCCGAACGACACGCCCGAGCCGCCATGCACGGCCACGCCGGCCGGCTTGTCGATGACGAGCAGCTGCGCATCTTCGAAGATGATCTTGAATTCGGCGGCCGGCGCGCCCGTGGGCGCCTTTTCGGCCACGCGCACGGGCGGAATGCGCACCACGTCGCCGGCGGCGAGGCGGTACAGCTGATCGATACGGCCTTTATTCACGCGCACCTCTCCCGATCGCAAGATCCGGTAGATGTGGCTTTTAGGCACTCCCTTGCACACTCTTAATAAGTAGTTGTCGATGCGCTGGCCTGCTTCTTCCTCGGCGATCGTTACGAATTGGGCTTGCGGCTGAACCGGGGGTGTTGAAGGGGGAACAACATCATTTTGACTCTTCATTTACTATGTCTTCCCAGAAATCTCTCTAAGTCCTTCATTTTGAATATATAATTGTTTTTGCTGCGGCCCTGGCTGCTGCGAGTGTAAGAATAAAAGCACATTTTACACAGGGGCGTCTCCACCGGCCTCGCCAAATTGCAAATTCGGTGGAAAAAAATGTATATGCACCATCCCTGCGCGAATCAAGGTTGCACCGTAGTTGTAATCGGATAACGCGTGGAGATGCTGAAGTGAGTGTGGGATTATAAGGATAAGTACCCGTTAGCGCGACTTATCGAGTCGGGCTCGCGGGTTGATGAAGTTGATAACGCTTGCCGTTTTCGCCAAACCCGTATGCGGCCACCTGAGGTTGTCGATGAATAGGCTGAGGCCAAGCCTCGCCATCGCGATCCCTGTAATGAGCCGGCTTACGATTTGGCTCTGAATTTGCTGACCACTTGCATTCTCTGCCCCCGATGCAGTTCATTCTCATCCGGGCTGTTACAGATGAGTTGCAAGTGTCCCGTGCACTCGGCATGACGATTGACCTCACCGCGCCTGTTGCGGCCGTAACGTATACCTCGTACGCGTTGTTGCTCCGCACGCCTGGGCATTTCCCCCGCCAGCACTCCCGTTCTCGCATATATCCCTGTACTTCGCCGCTTCCCCGGAAGCGGCTTTGAGATGGCCTACGGGTCGCGGAGTTATAAAAATGAAACGCATGTTGTTTAATGCCACGCAGCAAGAAGAACTGCGCGTAGCGATTGTCGACGGACAAAAACTGATCGACATCGATATCGAGACAGCCGGGCGCGAACAGCGCAAATCCAACATCTACAAGGGCGTGATCACGCGCATCGAGCCATCGCTCGAAGCGTGCTTCGTCAGCTATGGCGAAGACCGCCACGGCTTCCTGCCTTTCAAGGAAGTTGCCCGCACGTATTTCCGCGAAGGCGTCGACGTTCGTAACGCCTCCGTCAAGGAAGCGCTGCGCGAAGGCCAGGAAATCATGGTGCAAGTGGAAAAGGAAGAGCGCGGCAACAAGGGCGCCGCCCTGACCTCGTTCGTCTCGCTGGCCGGCCGTTACCTGGTCTTGATGCCGAACAACCCGCGTGGCGGTGGCGTATCGCGCCGCGTGGAAGGGGAAGAGCGCCAGGAATTGCGCGAAACCATGGATAAACTGGACTTGCCTGCTGGCATGTCCGTCATTGCCCGCACCGCCGGCATCGGCCGCAACGTCGATGAACTGCAGTGGGACTTGAATTACCTGATGCAACTGTGGCGTGCCATCGAAGGCGCCGGCAAGTCGGCCAACGGCGCCTTCCTGATCTACCAGGAATCGTCGCTCGTCATCCGCGCCATCCGCGACTACTTCCAGCCCGACATCGGCGAGATCCTGATCGACACCGACGAGATCTACGACCAGGCGCACCAGTTCATGAGCCACGTGATGCCCGACATGGTGCACCGCGTAAAACGCTACAGCGACGACGTGCCGCTGTTCTCGCGCTTCCAGATCGAGCACCAAATTGAAACGGCCTACAGCCGCACCGTGCCGCTGCCATCGGGCGGCGCCATCGTCATCGACCACACGGAAGCACTGGTCTCCGTCGACGTCAACTCGGCCCGCGCCACGCGCGGCTCGGACATCGAGACGACCGCCTTCAACACCAACTGCGAAGCGGCCGAAGAAGTGGCCCGCCAGCTGCGTTTGCGCGACTTGGGCGGCTTGATCGTCATCGACTTCATCGACATGGAAGTGGCGAAAAATCAACGCGAAGTGGAACAGCGCCTCAAGGATGCGCTGCACCATGACCGTGCCCGTGTACAAATGGGCAAGATTTCCCGCTTCGGCCTGATGGAACTGTCGCGCCAGCGCCTGCGCCCTTCGCTGTCCGAAGGCTCGCACGTGACGTGCCCGCGCTGCTCCGGCACCGGCCACATCCGCGATACGGAATCGTCCGCCCTGCAGGTGCTGCGCATCATCCAGGAAGAGGCGATGAAGGAAAACTCGGCCACCATCCACGTGCAGGTGCCCGTGGACGTGGGCGCCTTCCTGCTCAACGAAAAGCGCGGCGAAGTGCTGAAGATCGAGAACCGTCACCGCATCGCCGTGATCCTGATCCCGAACAAGCATCTGGAAACGCCGCACTACAAGCTCGAACGCATCAAGCACGACGATCCGCGTCTGGAAGACAGCCAGGCCAGCTACAACCTGGCCGAAAGCGCTGAAACCGACATGGCGTACAGCAAGCGCCAGAAGGAAGAAGCGAAGCCGCGCCAGGAAGCCGTCGTCAAGACGATCACCCCTGACCAGCCAGCACCGCTGGTCGAGCGCAAGCCCGTCGAAGCAAAACCAGCTCCGGTGGCCGCGCCTGCCGCGCCGCAAGGCCTGATCGCCAAGATCATCAGCTTCTTCACCGGCGCCCCGGCACCGGTGGCGCCAGCGCCCGCCCCTGTCGCACCGGCCAAGCCGGCCGGCACGGACCGTGGCGACCGCAACAGCCGTGGCCCGCGTGGCCGTGGCCGTAACGGCAAGCCTGGCCGCGAAGAGCGCGAACCTGGCCAGGGCCGCCCAGCCCAGGACGACGCGGCGAAAGAAGCGGAAGCACTGGAAAAGGCGGCCCGTCCGCCACGCCCACCGCGTCCGCCACGCGAACCGCGTGAAGCGCGCGAGAACGGCGATACGGCAGCGGCACCACGCGAACGGGGCGAGCGTCCTGAGCGCGCGGAACGTCCGGAACGCGCAGAGCGTCCGGAACGTGCCGAGCGTCCGCCACGCCAGCCACGCGAAGGCCGCGAACCACGCGCCGACAAGGCTGTTGTTGCTGAAGTGAAAGCTGAAGAGCTGGCCCTGGTTGGCGCCAGCGCCAGCGCAGTGAATGTCGTCGTGGCGTCAAATGGCCCGGACGCTGATGCAGCACCAACGAGCTTGCTGAAAGCGCCGGCAAATGCCGGCCCTGAAGGCGAAGAGACGGAAACCGACGTGGAAGGCGAAGAACCGCGCCGCCGCCGCCGCCGTGGCGGCCGCAACCGCAACCGCCGCGACCGCGAAACGGGCGAGCTGATCGAATCGGCAAACGGCGAAAACGAAGGCCAGGACACGCCAGTGATCAGCTTTACGGTCGCTCCGGCGCCGGAAGCCGCCGCTGATGCCACTCCGGTCGCCGTCGTGGCTGCCGCCGCGGTCGTCGCCGTCGCTGCGCCGGTGGAAGCTGCCGTCGTGGAAGTGGTCGAAGTGGTGGAAGTGGCCAAGGTGGTCGACATCGCCAAGGTCGAGGAAGCCGCTCCTGCCGCTGAAGCCGCGCCAACTGCTGAAGTGATCGTGCCGCAAGCCCCTGTTGAGGCCGTCGTTGCTGCAGCGAAAGCTGAACCAGCCGCTGCCGAACCAGCGCCAGCTGCCGAGTACAGCTTTGCCGAGAAAGCGGAAGCCGCCCCGGCACCGGCGCCAGCGGAAGTCATCGTCGAAGCGGCACCGGTCGTGGAAACGGTTGCTGTCGTGGAAACCGTCGTCGTGGCTGAGGAAGCGCCAGTCGCCGAAGCGGCGCCGGCCGTGGCGCAAGCTGCACCGGTAGTTGCCGAAGCTGCTCCTGCTCCGGCACCTGTCGCTGCTCCAGCTTCCGCACCAGCTCCATCGCCGGTGCCTGCGCCGCTGGACCTGGACGCAGTGCTCGGTTCGGCCGGCCTGACCCTGGCTGCCACCGATCCGGAAAAACTGCGCCTGGCGCAGGAAGCGGCCGCCAAGGCAGTCGCTCCCGTGCGCAAGCCGCGCGAACGCAAGCCATTGCCGCCGCAATCGGATGAGCCGTTGATCCAGGTCAACACGCAACGTCCATAAGCGCGCCGGGTTCGCCCAGCCGCAAATGATGAAAGGGGGTAGCTCAGGCTTCCCCTTTTTTACGTCCCCACCTTTGCCAGCCAGCCGCCATGCACGAGAACGCCAACCTTCCCTCTCCCGCCCCCGTCAGCCTGCGCAGCGCCTTCTGGTACTGGCTCAAGCTGGGCTGCGTCAGCTTTGGCGGCCCGGCCGGCCAGATCGCCATGATGCATGCGGAACTGGTGGAAAAGCGGCGCTGGATTTCGGAGCAGCGTTTCCTGCACGCCCTCAATTACTGCATGCTGCTGCCGGGGCCGGAAGCGACCCAGCTGGCCATCTACATCGGCTGGCTGATGCACCGCACGCGCGGCGCCCTGGTGGCGGGCCTGCTGTTTTTGCTGCCCTCGCTGCTGGTGCTGATCGCCCTGTCATGGCTCTACATGGCGTATGGCAACGTGGGCGCCATCGCCGGCATCCTGTACGGCATCAAGCCGGCCGTCGTTGCCATCGTGCTGGCGGCCGCCTGGCGACTGGGCCGGCGCACCTTGCGCAGCCCCAGCCTGATCGCCATCGCGGCGGCGGCATTTGTCGCCATCGCCGCGCTACGGCTGCCATTTCCGCTGATCGTGCTCGCCGCCGCCCTGCTGGGCATGGCGGGCGGCCGCTGGCTGCCGGGCCATTTTCATGCCAGCGGTACCTCGCATGGCGGTGCGGCCCGCTACGGCGCCGCCCTGATCGATGACGACACGCCCACGCCGGACCACGCGCGCTTCCGCTGGCCGCGCCTGCTTGGCACGGCCGCCATGGGCCTGGCGCTGGCCTTCTTCGCCTGGCTGGGCCTGGCGCTGGCGGGCGGGGCGGACCAGCCGCTGGCGCAGATGGGCGTGTTTTTCAGCAAGGCCGCCTTGCTCACGTTCGGCGGCGCGTACGCCGTGCTGCCCTACCTGGTGCAGGGCACCGCCGACCACTACCACTGGATCACGAGCGCGCAGATGATGGATGGCCTGGCGCTGGGCGAGACGACGCCCGGCCCCCTGATCATGATCGTCGCCTTCATCGGTTTCGTCGGCGGCTGGAGCCATGCCGTGACGGGAGAACAGCTGTGGCTGGCGGGCGTATGCGGCGCGTTCGTCGCCAGCTGGTTTACTTTCCTGCCCTCGTTTATCTTCATCCTGGCCGGTGCGCCGCTGGTGGAGGCGTCGCGCGGCAATTTGCGCCTGAGCGCGCCGTTGACTGCCATCTCGGCGGCCGTGGTGGGTGTCATCGCCAGTCTGGCCCTGTTCTTTGGCCGCCATGTGTTCTGGCAAGCAAATCCGCTGCCCCACTGGGACTGGCTGGCGATGATCATCGCGCTGGCGGCCGGCGTGGCGCTGATCAGGTTTCAAGTGGGAACCATCAAATTGCTGCTGGTCTGCGCCGCCATCGGCCTGGCGCGTGCCTGGCTGGCTTGAACACGGAAACGTCGCGCCAGACAATCATCGCATCCCGCCGGCATCACCAGAATCTCCGCCAACAAGCGCGGAGGATATTATTTCATTATTATTAATAATAAGGATTTGATGCAGGTCAATTTAAATGGCGGCTTATATATACCATTAATAAATAGAATATTTATTTCAGCAATTGAGTATCTCCCCATTCTCACGCCAGCAGCCAGGCCTGGACCCGGCAGGCATGGCGCCACGCTCTGCGCGGCTGCGCCCGGCCTGCGAGCGCAGCCGCGCCGTGATCGATTTGTCATACCCCCGACATATAATTCTCAAATAAATAAATGTGGCATATATGCAACAAATTAAAATTTGATTATTTGAATGAGGGTAAGGACGTATACTTACCGCAAAGCAAATAACTGTTTCACCGTCATTAACCCGGCAGTTTCCTCGAAAATATCCATTAATGCGCGCTCAACAATTACATCATCCCATGCCCACTTCCGCGATCAGGACACTCATGCTCGGCTGCGCCAGCTTATGGCTGCTGAGCGCTTGCTCGACACTCGACGTCGGCACGGCCAAGCTTTCCACGGCCGAGGTCCGCGCCACGCTGCAGGACGACAAGGCGGCCCTGGCGCGCGACGTGGAGGCGCTGAACGGCCCCCTGACCCTCGATGGCGCCATCGCCCGCGCCATCAAATACAACGCCGAACGCCGCTACAAGGCCATGGAGGAAGCCGTGGCCATGGGCACCTTCGAGGCAGGGCAGTTCGACATGCTGCCCAAGCTGATCGCCTCGGCCGGCTACCGCGACCGCAACAATGACCTGATCACGCGCAGCGTCGATTCCGTCACGGGCGCGCCGTCGCTGGCCAATCCCTACATCTCGTCCAGCCGCCAGGTGCTGAGCACGGAACTGGGCATTTCCTGGAGCCTGCTCGATTTCGGCCAGAGCTACTACGCGGCGCGGCAGAATGCGGACCGCGTGATGATCGCCGGCGAGCGCCGCCGCAAAGCCCTGCACAACCTGATACTCGACGTGCGCACCGCCTACTGGCGCGTGGTGGCGGCGCAGAAGCTGGTGCCCCTGCTGCGCAGCACCATCGCCGAATCGGAGGCGGCCCTGAAGGATGCGCGCACGGCGGAGAGCGACCGCATCCGTTCGCCACTGGAACCGTTGCGCTACCAGCGCCAGCTGCTGGAAAACCTGCGCCTGCTGGAAACCATCGAGCAGGAACTATCGACGGCACGCGTGGAACTGGCGGCCCTGACCGCCCTGCCGCTGAGCAGCGGCTATAGCGTGGTCGAAGCGGGCGGCGACGTCAATACGGCCTGGCTGAACCAGCCGATCGAAAAAATGGAAGAAGTGGCGCTGCTGCGCAATCCCGACCTGCGCGAAGGCATCTACAACGCCCGCATCGCCCAGCAGGAAACCCGGCGCACCATGCTCAAGCTGTTCCCCGGCCTGTCATTCAACTATGGCGTCAAGCACAGCAACGACGATTACCTGATCCACCAGAACTGGAACGAGGCCGGCGCGCAGATCTCGTTCAACCTGCTGGGCCTGTTATCGGCGCCGGCGCAGATGCGCCTGGCCGACGCGGGCGTGAGCCTGGCCAACCAGCGCCGCATGGCCATGCAGATGGCTGTGCTGAGCCAGCTTCATATTGCTCGTCAGCAATACGCCAACACGGCCCGCCAGTATGAGCGCGCCGACGCCATCGCCGAAGTGGACGGGCGTATCGCCCAGCACATCGCCAACCAGGCCGAGGCGCAGAAACAGTCGGCGCTGGACCGCATTTCGCAGCAAAGCACGGCCGTCCTGTCGCAGCTGCGCCGCTACCAGGCACTGTCGAACGCGCAGGCCGCCGCATCGCGCCTGCAAGCGACCCTGGGCATGGAACCGGTGGTCAACGGCTCGTCCGACATGCCGCTGGCCGAACTGACGGCGGCCGTCGCGCAATCGCTGCAGACCTGGAACCAGGCACAGCTGCCATCGCCTGAGGACCGTCCATGAAGTTGGTCGCACCCGCAATACGCATGACCCTGGCCGGCGCGCTGGCCCTGACCTTGCAGCACACCGCGCTGGCCGCCGCGCCGCAGCCGGCCAGCGCCGGCGCCACGCTGGAAACGCGGGAAATCCGCGCCCAGCTGGCGCCGCGCCGCTACACCACCCTGGCCGCCGAGATCGGCGCCAAGATCAACCGCCTGCCGCTGCCGGAAGGCGCGGCCTTCAAGCAGGGACAGTTGCTGGCGCAGTTCGACTGCGTGCTGCAGCAGGCGCAGCTGGCCAAGGCGGAAGCGGCGCGGATGGCGGCCGAGACCAACTGGCAGGGCAACCAGAAACTCGCCGACCTCAATTCCGTGGGCAAGGTCGAACTCGACATTTCCAGGGCCGAAGCGCTCAAGGCGCAGGCCGAAGTGGCCGCCAACCGGGCATTGCTGGGCAAATGCCAGATTGTCGCGCCGTTCGCCGGCCGCATCGCCGAGCAGAAGGCGCGCGAACAGCAGTACGTGCAGCCGGGCCAGGCCCTGCTGGAAATTCTGGACGACAGCACCCTGGTGCTGGAATTCATCATTCCATCTCGGTGGATGAGCTGGGTGCGCAACGGCACGCCCTTCCAGGTCAGCATCGACGAAACGGGCAAGAGCTATCCGGCCAAGGTGCAGCGCATCGGCGCCCGCGTCGACCCCGTCAGCCAGTCCGTCAAGCTGAGCGCCGTCATCGACGGGCGCTTCGGCGAACTGGTGGCCGGCATGAGCGGCAAGGTGTTGATGCAGCCGCCGGCAAAATGATTTTTTCACCCTGCTTAGACCAAAAGGAGAGCACATGAAATCTCGTCCGCACCGCGTCGCCCGCTGCCTGACGCTCGCTGCCGTCGCCGTGGCCGCAGCCAGCTGGAGCACGGCCAGCTACGCCTGCCCCGCCGAACCCTATGTTTCCAGCATCTGCGTGATGGCCTGGACCCGCAATGACCTGTACGGCTACTTGCCGGCCAACGGCCAGTCCCTCAACGTCAACCAGAATGCCGCGCTGTACTCGCTGCTGGGCATGACCTATGGCGGCAGCGGCAACACCACCTTCAACCTGCCGGACCTGCGCGGCCGCACCGTGATCGGTGCCGGCACCGTCGACGCCAACACCAGCTACACGGTGGGCCAGAAGGTAGGGGCCGTCAACGCCACCCTGACCATGGCCAATCTGCCGGCCCATGCGCACACCTTGCCGGCGGTCGACTTGAGCAAAGTCAGCGGCTCGGTCAACCTGGCCCAGACGACCGGCACGCCCACCACCATTTCGATGGCGCCCGTCACCTACACCGCCAATACCAGTGCGCTGACACTGACGCTGAAAGCCAGCAGCGCCGCGGGTGCGTCGGCCACGCCGCTTGCCGGCGGCGTGCCGGGAGCGGTAAACGGCCCGGTGGCGAAGCTGTATAACACCAGCGCACCCGACGTGGTCATGGGCGGCGGCTCCCTGGGCGGCAGCATCACCGTCACCTCCGCCGGCTCGCCTGCCATTACGCTGGCCGGTACCGCCCCGGTGACGCTGAACGGCTCCCTGCCGGCTGCCGTCAGCGGCCCTGCAGGCACGGGCACCGCGTTCAGCATCATGCAGCCGTCCATGGCCATGTATTACTACATCGCCTCCGTCGGCATCTACCCGCAGTCGAACTGACGGACCTCGCCACCTAACCTTGTGTTGCGCGGCCGCCTCCGAGCGGAGCGGCCGCCGAAATCATCATGCAGCCACACCGCCTCTTTCAAGTCTTGCTGTCCCTGACGCTGCTGGCGGCGCCGGGCGCGCGCGCCGCGCGGCCGGCCGACCATGCCCTGCCGCTGCAAGCCGCATATGCCTTGCTGGCCAAGGGCGACTATGCCAACGCCTACCCGGCCTTCCTGCGCCACGCGGAGAACAATCCCCTCGCCCAGTTCACCCTGGCCCAATTCCACCAGAATGGCTGGGGCCGGCCAGCCGACCCCGACACCGCCTGCGCGTGGTTCGGCAAGGCCGCCCAGGGCAAGATACCGACGGCCCTGCATTTCGCCGGCGACTGCCTGATGCGCACTCCGGACACGCCAGGCAATGCCGCCGCCGCGCTGGCCAGCTACCTGGCCGCCGCCGCGAACGGCCACCTCATTTCACTGTGCTCGGCCAGCGAATTCTATGTCCGCGGCCGCTACGTCGCCCGGGACGTGCCGCACGGCCTGGCGCTGTGCGCCCAGGCGGCGCAGGCCGGTTCGCCGCCGGCCATGCTGAAACTGGCCAATTACCTGCGCAACGACCGCGACGTGCCGCACGATGCGGCCATGGCGCGCCACTGGTACCGCATGGCGGCGGAACGCCAGGTCGACGAGGCGCGCTACCAGCTGGCCATCATGCAAGCGCAGGGAGAAGGCGGCGAAGCCGAGGGCGAGGCGGCGCTGCTTGCACTGGAAGAACTGGCGAGCAAGGGCTACGTCCCCGCCTACCTGCCCACGGCGACGCTGTACGCCCATCTGCCGCCCGACGCCGATACGGGCGCGCCCGGCGCCGCCAACCTGGCCAAGACCTATCTGTGGGCCAGCGCCGCCCGCAGCCGCCTGAGCGACCCCGCCCTGCAAGACCAGGCGCGGCAGCTGCAAGACCAGGTGCTGGCCATCATGCCGCCCGCATGGCGGCCGGCGCTCGACCGCAAGATCGACGCCCACCTCGCCCAATTCGCCGCCCCGGGCACGCCGCCCAAGCGCGCCAGTCACGTATCACCAGGAGCCTGACATGAACCATCCCCTCGTCCCTGCCGCGGCAACGACTTCCGTGCGCCGTCCGCTGCGCCGCGCCTCGCAACTGCTGCCGCTGGAGCAGCGCTTCATGTTCGACGGCGCCGTGGCCGACGCCGCCCACGCGGCGCAGGCGCACGAAAGCGCGCCGCCGCCAGCCGTGACGGTGCGCGCGGCCGAGCCGGCCAAGGACCAGGGCAAGAAGGAAGTGGTGCTGGTCGACACCTCGGTGGCCAACTACAAGACCCTGGAGGCGGGCGTGCGCGCCGGCGTCGGCATCGTCGAATTCGACGGCAGCCGCGACGGCCTGGCGCAGATCGCGCAATGGGCGGCCAGCCAGAGCGGAATCGACGCGATCCACATCCTGTCGCATGGATCCGAAGGCACCATCAATCTCGGCACCGCGCGCCTGACCGATGCCTCCCTGTCGTCGGCTGCCGTCCAATCGGAACTGGCGCAGCTGGGCCAGGCCCTGAGCGCCGATGGCGACTTGCTGTTCTACGGCTGCGATGTCGCCGCCGGCAGCCATAACGCGCTGATCGCCGACCTGGCGCGCGTCACGGGCGCCGATGTCGCGGCGTCGCGCGACGCCACCGGCGCGGCAGCCATCGGCGGCAACTGGACGCTTGAAACGCATGCCGGCAAGATCGACGCCAAAGCGCTGGACATCGCCGACTACCAGGGCCTGCTCACACAGGTCAGCTTCTCCGGCAGCGACGCCAACTACAGCTCGCCCACCGTCGTCAAACAGGTCAACGGCCAAAACGTCACGTTTTCCGGCGGCGCCGCCGCCGGCGGCCTGGGCATGGACGGCACCTACGGCACGGAAGGGCTGTACGCTTATGAGGGCCCCACCAATGAAATCAAGCTGACGGTAAGCATCGCATCCGGCTACAGCTTCGACATCAGCTCGTTCGATGTCGGCGTCCTGACCAGCACGCTTAGGATAGACTTGATATATGCCGACAATACAGCAGACACGTTGATAGTCAACTCGCTTGCCGACGGCTGGCAGACCTTGTCCAATGCCGGCCTGAACAAACCGATCAACGACGTCAAGCAGGTGGTGTTCAGTTCCGGCGATTTCGGTCTGTTCCAGAATTTCGACATCACCGACGTCAAGGCTATTTCGCACCCGCCCACGGTCACGGTCAGCAGCGCCAGCCTGTTGGCCGACACCGGCACCAGCGGCAGCGACTTCATCACCAAGACCGCCGCGCAAATCATCAGCGGCACGCTGTCGACCACGCTGAGCACGGGCGAAAAGGTCCAGGTGTCGTATGACAACGGCAGCAGCTGGAGCGACGCCACCACCTACACGGTCGGCTCCAGCAGCTGGAGCACCGTCACCACGCTGGCCGGCAGCAGCACCTTCCAGGCCCGCGTCACCAACGCCGACGGCTCCAGCACCGCCTACACGCACAGCTACACGCTCGACACCACGGCGCCGACCACGTCCTTCACCGGCATCTCCTTGTCGGACGACACCGGCGTCAACAGCACCGACTTCATCACCAAGACGCCAGGCCAGACCATCACCGCCACGCTCAGCGGCGCACCGGCCGGCACCGACATCGTCTGGGGTTCGGTCAACGGCGGCGCCAGCTGGACCGACGTCACCAGCAAGGTTGCAGGCACCACGCTGACCTGGAATGGCGCCACCCTGGGCGTTGGCAGCAACGCCATCATGCTCAAGGTGACCGACGCGGCGGGCAACGACAGTTCGCTGAGCTTCCAGAACTACACGCTCGACACCACCGCGCCCACCACCAGCGTGGCCACGGCCAGCTTCTCGGCCGATACCGGCACGTCGCCGACCGACTTCATCACCAAAACGGCGGCGCAGACCATCAGCGGCACCCTGTCGGCCAACCTGGCCAGCGGCGAGAGCGTGCTCGTCTCGCTCGACAATGGCACCACCTGGGCCGCCGCCACCGCCACCGTCGGCCAGAACACCTGGTCGCTGGCCCGCACGCTCAGCGCCAGCAGCACGCTGAAGGTCAAGGTCAGCGACACGGCCGGCAACGACGGCGCCGTGCTGTCGCAAGCCTATACCTTCGACACCGGTTCGCCGACCATCACCTTCAGCGGCCTGGCGCTGTCGGCCGACACGGGCGCCAGCGCCAGCGACTTCATCACCAAGACGGCGGCGCAGACCATCGGCGCCACCCTGAGCACCACCTTGGCCGCCGGCGACATCGTCTACGGCTCGCTCGACAATGGCGCCACCTGGACCGACATCACCAGCAAGATCAGCGGCACGAGCCTGAGCTGGGACGGCGTCATCTTGGCCGGCAGCGACACGCTGCAGCTGAAGGTCGTCGACGCCGCCGGCAACACCGGCAGCGTCAAGACCCAGGCCTACGTGTTCGATACCAGCACGCCGGCCACGCCCGGCACACCGGTGCTGGCCACGGCCAGCGACACCGGCGTGCAGAACAACGACCGCATCACCAGCGACACCACGCCGACGCTGAGCGGCACGGCCGAGAACGGCAGCACCGTCACCGTGTTCGACGGCGCCACGCTGCTGGGCACCGTCACCGCCGGCGCTGGCGGCTGGACGCTGACCACCGGCGCGCTGGCCGAAGGCTCCCACACCATCACGGTCGTGTCCACCGACACCGCCGGCAACGCCTCGGCCGCCTCGGCCGCGCTGACGATCGAGGTCGACACCACCGCCCCGGCCGTCGCCACGGTGGCGGTGCCGGCCAACGGCACCTACTACAGCGGCGGCGCGCTGGACTTCACGGTCAACTTCAACGAGGCCGTCCTTGTCGACACCACCGGCGGCACGCCGCGCATCGCCCTCGTGGTCGGCGCCACTACCCGCTACGCCGACTACGTGTCCGGCTCCGGCACCAGCGCGCTGCTGTTCCGCTACACCGTGCCCAGCGGCGACATCGACGCCAACGGCATCACGGTCGGCGCACTGTCGACCCACGGCGGCACGCTGCGCGATACGGCCGGCAACGACGCCGTGGTCACGCTCAACAGCGTCGGCAGCACGGCCGGCGTCAATGTCGACGGCAGCAACCCCAGCGTCACCGGCGTCGGCGCCAGCACCGCCGACGGCGCCTACGGCGCCGGCCAGACCATCACCATCACGGTCGATTTCTCCACCGCGGTCAACGTCGATACCACGGGCGGCACGCCGACCCTGACGCTCGACGGCGGCGGCCAAGCCACCTATGCCGGCGGCTCGGGCACCAGCACCCTGACGTTCAGCTACACGGTCGGCGCCGGCCAGAACAGCGCCGATCTCGACTACAGCTCGAGCGCCGCGCTGGTGCTCAACGGCGCCACCATCGTCGATGCCGGCGGCGCCAACCAGCCGGCCGACGTCACGCTGGCCACGCCGGGCACGGCCGGCTCGCTGGGCGCCAACAAGGACCTCGTCATCGACTCCGCCGCGCCGACCAACACCGTGGCCAACGCCACCTTCTCGGCCGACACCGGCACTTCCGGCACCGACTTCATCACCAAGACCGCGGCCCAGACCATCAGCGGCACGCTGGCGGCCAACCTGGCGGCCGGCGAGAACGTCTACGTCTCGCTCGACAACGGCGGCAGCTGGAACCTGGCCACGGCCAGCACCGGCGCCAACACCTGGTCGCTGGCCGGCCAGACGCTGTCGGGCAGCGGTACCCTGAAGGTGCGCGTCACCGATGCCGCCGGCAACAACGGCACCGCCTACGCGCAAGCCTATGTGCTCGACACCACGGCGCCGACCACCAGCTTCAGCGGCATCGCGCTGTCGGCCGACACCGGCGCCAGCAGCACCGACCTGATCACCAACACCGCGGCGCAGACCATCAGCGCCACCCTCAGCGGCGCGCCGGCCGCCGGCGACATCGTCTACGGCTCGCTCGACAACGGCGCCACCTGGACCGACATCACCAGCAAGGTATCCGGCACCACGCTGACCTGGACCGGCGTCACCCTGGCCGCCAGCGACACCTTGAAGCTGCGCGTCACCGACGCGGCCGGCAACGACGGCGCCGCCACCGGCACGGCCTACGTGCTCGACACGATCGCCCCCGCCACCAGCGTGGCTGGCATCGCCTTGTCCGCCGACAGCGGCGCCTCGTCCACCGATTTCATCACCAACGAGGCGGCGCAAACCGTCAGCGGCACCCTGTCGGCCAACCTGGCCAGCGGCGAGCGCGTGCTCGTCTCGCTCGACAACGGCGCCACCTGGGCCACCGCCGCCGCCAGCGTCGGCCAGAACACCTGGTCGCTGGCCGGCCAGACCCTGACCTCCAGCAACACCCTGCTGGTCAAGGTGGCCGATACGGCCGGCAACGACGGCGTCGCGGCGAGCCAGGCGTATATCTATGACACGGCAGCCGGCGTGCCCACCGTGGCCACCTTGGCGACGATGAGCACCACGCCAGTGCTGAGCGGCTCGGCGACGCTGTCGGCGGGCGAAACCATGACCGTCTCCGTCGGCGGCGCCACCTATGCCGTCGTTCCCGCAGCGGGCGCCTGGAGCCTGGACCTGGCCACCGCCGTACCGCTCAGCGGCACGCTGACGCTGGCCCTGAACCAGCGCTACGAGGTGGTGGCGAGCGTCACTGACCTGGCCGGCAACGTCGCCAGCGACAGCAGCAATGGCGAACTCACCATCGGCACGCTCCTGACCCCGCCCACGACCGGCATCACCGGCACCACGCTGTCGGCCGACACGGGCGCCAGCGACAGCGACTTCATCACCAACGTGGCCGCGCAAACGATCAGCGGCACGCTGTCCGCGCCGCTGGCCGCCGGCCAGCGCGTCGAAGTCTCGCTCGACGGCGGCGCCAGCTGGCGCAGCGCGGCGGCTACCGGCGGCGCGACGGCGTGGTCGATCAATGTCACGCTGGGCGGCAGCGGCACCCTCATGGCGCGCGTCAGCAACGACGCCGGCAACGGTCCCGCCTTCGCGCAAGCGTATGTGCTCGACACCGTCGCCCCCGTCGCCACGGCCACCTCGGCCACGCTATCGGGCGAGAATGTGCTTGGCGGCAACCTCTCGGCGCCGCTGGCGGCGGGCGAATCGGTACTCGTCTCGCGCGATGGCGGCGCCAGCTGGCAGGTGGCTGGCGTGGCCGGCAACAGCTGGTCGCTGGCCGGCGTCGCCGCCGGCCAGGTGCAAGTGGTGGTGCGCGATACGGCCGGCAACAACGGCGCCATCCTGGCGGCGCAAGTGAGCGTACCGGTGAAGCCGCCCGTCGTGGTGCCGCCCGTGGTGGTACCGCCCGTGCGCGTGCTGCCGGAAGCCCCCGCGCCGGCGGACAAGGTTGCCGAAAAGGCCCCCGCCAGCGCTGCCGCCGGAGCCCTTCCCGGCGTGCTGGCGACGGACACGCTGGCGCTGTTCAGCCCGAGCAGCGGCGCCAGCGGTGGGCGCGGGGCCGACGTGGCCAGGAGCCCGCTGGCCCCCGTCAGCATCGCCGCACTGACCAATCCCGCCATGCTGCTGACGGCCTTCACGCCGACCGGCTTGCCGGAACTGCCGTCGCGCAGCGATGCGCTGTTCTCGCAGGTGCCGATCGGCGACAAGGCGTTCGGCAGCGGCGAACGTATCGCGGTGCAACTGGCGCCCGACACCTTCGTGCAGTCCGGCGGCGGCACGCCGTTCCAGCTCAGCGCGCAGCAGACCGACGGCAGGCCCCTGCCTGCCTGGATCAGGTTCGACAGCCGCGCGGCGCGCTTCGAGGGAACGGCGCCGCCGGGCTTCGAAGGCACGCTGCACTTCACGGTCACGGCGCGCGACGCCCAGGGACGCGTCGCCGTGCAGACCTTCAAGATCGTCATCACCAGGGATGGCCAGGTCATCAAGACCTCGGCGCGCGACGCCGGCCCGGCCGACCCCGTGGGACGTCCCGGCCTGAGTGCGCAACTGGGCGCCGTGCGCGGCGCGGGCGCCGAGCGACTGGCGGCGTTGTCGCGTAGCGCGGCGGCGGCGAAAGCGCATGCATGAACGACGCGGTGGCATTTGATCCCCTGCTGACCTTGCTCGAACTGGCCCAGCGCGCACGCGCCGCGGCCAGCGCCAATGAACTGGCTTTCCTGCTGGTGAACGACAGCCGCGCGCTGGCGCCGTACCGCCAGGCGGCGCTGTGGTTCGACGCCGGCGGCGTGCACACCCTGTCCGGCGTGGTGGAAGTGGAAGCCAACGCCCCGTATGCCCAGTGGCTCGGGCAGCTGTGCCGGGCGCTGGCAGAGCGCCATGCGGACGCCGCGCCGCTGGCCGTCGAGGCCGCGCAACTGCCGCCCGCCATCGCCGCCGCCTGGGACGAATGGCTGCCGGTGGCCGTCACCTGGGTGCCGCTGCGCGCCACGGGCCGCGCCGGCGAGCAGGCGGGCCTGCTGCTAGCCGGCGACGCGCCGTTGCAGCCAGGGCAGCTGGCCCTGCTCACCGAATGGGCCGATATCTGGCAGCATGCGTGGCGCGCCAGGCAAGGTCCCGCGCGCTGGTCGCCGGCGGCGCTGCCGGCGCGGCTGCGCCTGTGGTGGCAGGGCGATGGACAAGGCCAGCGCTGGCGCCGCCGGCTGGGCGCCGCGCTGGCAGTGCTGGCGGTGCTGCTGTTTCCCGTGCGCCTGACGGTACTGGCGCCGGGCGAGCTGGTGGCGGCCAATCCGGCCACCATCCGCGCGCCCCTCGATGGCGTGATCGCCGAATTTTCCGTGCGCCCGAATCAGGTCGTGCGCGCCGGCCAGCCCCTGTTCTCGTTCGACCAGGCCCCCATCGGCAGCCGCCTCGACGTCGCGCGCGAAGGGCTGGCCACGGCGCAGGCCGAGTACCGGCAGACGGCGCAGATGATACTCAGCGACCCGCGCGCCAAGACGCAGCTGGCCGCGCTGCTGGGCAAGATCGCCGAGAAGCAGGCGCAGGCAGCGTTCCTGGAGGGCCAGGCGCAGCGCTCGCGCGTGCTGGCGCCGCATGCCGGCATCGCCCTGTTCGACGACCCGTCGGAATGGATAGGCCGGCCCGTGCAGACGGGCGAACGCATCATGCAGGTGGCGGCCGCCGACGACGTGGAGATCGAAGCGTGGGTGCCGATCGGCGACGCCATTCCGCTGGCCGAGCGGGCCCCGCTCAAGCTGTACCTGGCCGCCGCGCCGCTGACGCCGCTCGAAGCATATGTGCGCTACATGAGCCACCGCGCCACCGCGCGCCCCGACGGCAGCTATGCCTACCGCGTGCGCGCCAGGCTGGACGGCGCCACCGGCCAGCGCATCGGCCTGAAGGGCACGGCCAAGCTGGGCGGCGAACGGGTGCCGCTGCTCTACTGGATACTGCGACGGCCGCTGGCCAGCATCCGCCAGTTCATCGCCCTGTAGAACGGAACCGCATGCACGCCTTACCCTTGCTGCGCCAGGAGCTGTCCATCCATGCCGGCCCACGCCTGCCCGACGGCCAGCCCAGCTGGACCTTGCACGACCCCGTGCGCAACCTGTTCTTCCAGCTCGACTGGCCCAGCTTCGAGATGCTGCGCCGCTGGGAGAACAACGACGCCCAGGCCCTCATCGACGACATCAACCAAAGCACCACCCTGCAACTCGATGGCGGCGCCATCGAGCGCCTGCTCGACTTCCTGCGCGAGCAGCAGCTGCTGCAGCCGCGCCAGGGCACCGCGGCGGCGATGGCGGCCACGCGCCAGCGCCAGCGCGGCAGCTGGCAGCAATGGCTGCTGCATAACTACCTGTTTTTCCGCATCCCGCTGGTGCGTCCGGACCGCTGGCTGGACTGGCTCGCGCCGCGCCTCGGGTGGCTGTTTTCGCCCGCCTTCCGCTGGCTGACGCTGGCCGCCGGCCTGCTGGGAGTGGCCGGCGCCTACCGCGACTGGGAACGCTTTTCCGCCACCCTGCTCGACACGCTGAGCTGGCATGGTGCCCTGCTGTACGGCGCCGCCATCACCTTCGCCAAGGTCTGCCATGAGATGGGCCACGCGCTGACGGCCAAGCGCTACGGCTGCCGCGTGCCGACCATGGGCCTGGCCTTCCTGGTGATGTGGCCCGTGGCGTACACGGACACCAACGAAGTGTGGAAGCTGGCGCGCCGCGAGCAGCGCCTGGCCGTGGCGGGCGCCGGCATCATGACGGAACTGATGATCGCCGCCTGGGCCACGCTGGCCTGGACCTGGCTGCCCGATGGCGGCCCCAAGCAGGTCGCCTTCCTGCTTTCGACCACCACCTGGATCACCACCGTGGCCATCAATGCCAGTCCCTTCATGCGCTTTGACGGCTACTTCCTGCTGTCCGATTACCTGGGCCTGCCCAACCTGCACAGCCGCGCATTCGCGCTGGCCCGCTGGGACTTGCGCGAACGCCTGTTCGCGCTGAACGAGCCGGCGCCGGAATCGTTTCCGCCGCGCCGGCGCGCCGGCCTGATCCTGTTCGCCTGGGCCGTATGGATCTACCGGCTGGTGCTGTTTCTGGGCATCGCCGCACTCGTGTACCACTTCTTCATCAAGGCCGTCGGCATCCTGCTGTTCCTCGTCGAGATCTGCTGGTTTGTCGCGCTGCCGCTGTGGCGCGAACTGCAGGTGTGGCGCTCGCGTCGCGACGCCCTGCGGCACAGCCGCCGCGCCTGGCGCAGCGCCGGCCTGGCCGCGCTGCTTGCGCTGCTGCTGATGCTGCCATGGCCGGACCGGGTGCTGACCTCCGGCGTGCTGCAGCCGCAGACGCGCCTGGCGCTCTACGCGCCCGCGCACGCGGCGCTCGAAGCGCTGCCGGTGGCCAATGGCCAGCGCGTCGCCGCCGGCCAGTCCCTGCTGCGCCTGTCATCGCCCGAACTGGCGCTGCGCGAAGGCGAGACGGGCGCGCGCCAGGACTTGCTGGCATGGCAATCGGCAGCGGCGGGCCTGGACGTCGCCAGCCGCAAGGACTGGCAAGTGCTGAACGACCAGCTGGCCTACGCCAGCGCCGAGCATGCGACGGTGGGCGCGGACTTGCAGCGCTACCGGCCGCTGGCGCCGTTCGCGGGCGTGCTGGTCGACGTCGATCCCGACCTGCGGCCCGGCGAATGGCTCAAAGGGCAGGAATATCTGGGTTCGCTGGTGGGCGCCGGGCGCTGGCAGGTGGTGACCTACGTCGACCAGGATGCCGTGCGGCGCATCGCGCGCGGCGACCGTGCCCTGTTCCTCGCCGACGGCCTGGCCGGCCCCGCCCTGCGCCTGACCGTGGCCAGCATCGACCGCGATGCCAGCCGCACCCTGAACGAGCCGGAACTGGCGGCGCTGTTCGGCGGCGACGTGCTGGTGCGCGAAAAGAACGGCGTGCTGTATCCCGAACAGGCCGTGTACCGGGTGCTGCTCGATGCGGACGCCGAACTGCCGGCCAGCAGCCCTGCCTGGCGCGGCAGGGTCGCCATCGCCGGGGAATGGGAAGCGCCGGCATGGCGTTTCCTGCGCGCGGCCGCGGGCGTGGCGCGCCGCGAAGCGGGTTTCTAGCCGGCCGCCGACGACCGCGCCCCGATCGTGGTATGGTTAGCGAATCCGGCGGCCCTTATGCGGCGCCGGAATTAGAAAAACAGCAAGATTATTAGGCTCATGTCAGAAAAAATCATCATGATGACGGAACGGCGACGGGCCGCTCCGGCCATCCCGGCCGCCCTGGAAGCGCCAACAGGCCTGCTGAACGATCAACTGGGCCGGCCCCTGCACGACTTGCGCATCTCGATCACCGACCGCTGCAATTTCCGTTGCGTGTACTGCATGCCCAAGGACGTGTTCGACAAGAACCACGTGTATCTGCCGCACACGGATTTGCTGTCGTTCGAGGAAATCACGCGCATCGCGCGCCTGTTCGTCGCGCATGGCGTGGAAAAGATCCGCCTGACGGGCGGCGAGCCGCTGCTGCGCAAGAATATCGAAAAGCTCATCGCCATGCTGGCCGCACTGCGCACGCCGTCGGGCCAGCCGCTGGACCTGACCCTGACGACCAACGGTTCCTTGCTGGCCAGAAAGGCGCAAGCCTTGAAGGATGCGGGCCTGAACCGCGTCACCGTGTCGCTCGATTCGCTCGACGACGCCACCTTCAAGCGCATGAACGACGTCGATTTCGCCGTGGCCGACGTGCTGCAAGGCATCGATGCCGCGCATGCGGCGGGTCTGGGACCGATCAAGATCAACATGGTCGTCAAGGCCGGCATGAACGAGCAGGAAATCGTGCCCATGGCGCGCCACTTCAAGGGCACGCCCTACATCTTGCGCTTCATCGAATACATGGACGTGGGCGCCTCGAACGGCTGGAACTTGCAGGAAGTCATCCCGTCGGCCGAGGTGGTGCGTCGTATCGGCGAACACATGCCCTTGCTGCCCATCGACCCGAACTACACGGGCGAGACGGCGGCGCGCTGGCGCTACGCCGATGGCGGCGGCGAAATCGGCCTCATTTCCAGCGTCACGCAAGCGTTCTGCGCCGACTGCAGCCGCGCCCGCCTCTCGACCGAAGGCAAGCTGTACACGTGTCTGTTCGCCAGCAGCGGCCACGACTTGCGCAGCCTGCTGCGCGGCGGCCACAGCGACGCGGAAATTTCCTCGGCCGTGGCGCAGCTGTGGCGCGGCCGCGGCGACCGCTATTCGCAATTGCGCACCAGCCAGACGGATTTGACGGGCGGCGCGCTTGAGCACGGTAAAAAGAAAGTGGAAATGTCGTACATCGGCGGCTGAATCGGGCGCGGCGCACGCCCGCCGCTGCTACCATGGCGCATGCACCCATTTTCCTACCTGACATGATCAACAAACACGACATTACCGGCCTGATCCTGGCCGGCGGCCTGGGCACGCGCATGGGCCAGCGCGACAAGGGCATGCTGCCCCTGCATGGCCAGCCCCTGGCGCGCCACGTGCTGCAGCGCCTGGCGCCGCAAGTGGGCCAGCTGGCCATCAGCGTCCACGCCGATGCAGGCGATTACGCGCGCTTCGGCCTGCCAGTCTGGCCGGACGTGCTGCCGGGCCAGCTGGGTCCGCTGGCAGGTTTACACAGCGGCATGCGGCACGCCGGCACGCCCTACCTGCTCACCGTGCCGTGCGATTCGCCCCTGCTGCCGCCCGACTTGGCCGCGCGCCTGGCCGCCGGCCTGGTCGAAAACGATGCCGACCTCGCCATCGCCGTCACCGAGGAAACCGATCCGGCGACGGGATCGGCCGTGCGCCGGCCGCACCCCGTCTTCTGTCTCGTCAAGACTGCCGCCCTGCCCCAGCTCGATGCCTACCTGCGCGGCGGCGAACGCCGCATGCGCACCTGGCACGGCCCCTTGAAGCTGGCCGAAGTGCTGTTCGAGGATGGCGCCGCGTTCGGCAACATCAATACCCCGGACGAGCTGGCCGCCTTGCAGGCGCGGGGATTGAGCGTGCCGATGGCGCAAGCCATCCTGGCCGACACCGTCGCGCCCGTGACCGGGATCGAGGAATTGCCGCTGCCGCAGGCGTTCGGGCGCATGCTGGCGGCCGACATCATCTCGCCCATCAGCGTGCCCGCGCACGACAATTCCGCCATGGATGGCTATGCGCTGCACGGTGCCGACCTGGGCGGCGGCACGCCAGTGACTTTGGTCGTGGTCGACACCATCCTGGCGGGCCGTCCCGGCACGGTCAAAGTGGAGCGCGGCCAATGCGCGCGCATCATGACGGGCGCCGTCATGCCCGACGGCTGCGACAGCGTGGTGCCGCAGGAACTGGTGCTGCAAGTCAATGAAACCAGCATCACGCTGGCGCCGGACAGCATCCGCCCCGGCGACAACCGCCGCTTCAAGGGCGAAGACTTGATGCAGGGCCAGCCGGCCTTGCTGCAAGGCAAGATACTCGGGCCGGCCGAACTGGGCTTGCTGGCCTCGCTGGGCATCGCCGCCGTCCCCGTGCGCCGCCGCCTGCGCGTGGCCTTCTTTTCCACGGGCGACGAATTGCGCTCGATCGGCGAGCCGCTCGATGCGGGCTGCATCTACGACAGCAACCGCTACACCCTGCTGGGCATGCTGACCCGCCTCGGCTGCGAGGTGCTCGACATGGGCATCGTCAAGGACAATCCGCAGGCGCTGGAAGCGGCCCTGCGCGGCGCCTGCGCCAAGGCCGACGTCATCATCACCTCGGGCGGCGTGTCCAGCGGCGCGGCCGATTTTACGCGCGACATCCTGGCCCGCCTCGGCGACGTGGCCTTCTGGCAGATCAACATGCGCCCGGGCCGCCCCATGGCCTTTGGCCGGATTGCCAGCGAGGGCGACACGGCCTTGCTGCTGGGCCTGCCCGGCAACCCCGTGGCCGTGATGGCGGCGTTTTATTTCCTCGCCCGCCCCACCCTGCTGCGCCTGATGGGCGCCGACGCGGACACGGACACGGCCAGCCTGCCCCTGCTGCAGGTGGCGGCGCAAGCGCCGATCCGCAAGAAACGGGGCCGCACGGAATACCAGCGCGGCATCGTCGAGCGCGGCGCGGACGGGCGCCAGCACGTGCGCGTGACGGGCGCACAAGGCTCGGGCATCCTGCGCTCGATGACGCAAGCCAATTGCATGATCGTGCTGCATGAAGCGCAAGGCCACGTGGCGGCCGGCGACCTCGTCGACGTTGTGCTGTTCCATGGCCTGATGTAAAGCAACTGCCCTCCCCCTCTCCTTGACGGCCCGCCCTGCGCGGGCCGTTTGCATTTCCCCTTCGCAATCAATTTTCTCCTGCGTGGCACACCTGCGCCTGCCGAGATAAAAATATTAATCATTTCTTGTCAAAATAAATCAATAAACACAACACTAATTGTAATAATTTCATTTATTAGTTGATATTGAAGTTTCTTCGGTGATAACATTCGAACTCACGCAAAAGTTCAATTTTGATATTGTTTTCACGAGGAAACTAACAATGAAACACGGCCCATGGTTGGCGAGCACCTGCATGCTGGGTGCGGCAGTCCTATTCGGCATGTTGTCTCTGGCTCCCCTGCCCGCGTATGCGAAAGGCGTGGCTCGCGCCGACGTGCTGGACAACTGCAACTGGAACCGTCCCGGCGTCGACCCGTTCATGGGTGACGTGGTGGCGGCCGTGGACCGCTATACGGATATCGCGCCGCCAGTGCGCGAACAATTGAAGGCGCGCATGCGCGCGCGCCAGTACGATGAGATCGTGGTGATCAGCCGCGACGCCATCCGCGGCAAGGGCAATTACAACGCGCGCATCAGCGACATGCATTTCGGCCCCGGCCGCGTCTGCCGCAACGTCACGCGTGCGGGCTGGAACGAGCAGATGCAGGAACGGGGCCTCGTGTATTGCGT
Source organism: Janthinobacterium sp. BJB304 (assembly GCF_002735765.1). Classification (NCBI taxonomy): domain Bacteria; kingdom Pseudomonadati; phylum Pseudomonadota; class Betaproteobacteria; order Burkholderiales; family Oxalobacteraceae; genus Janthinobacterium; species Janthinobacterium sp. BJB304. Next base: position 125,334 of record NZ_PDZN01000004.1, on the reverse strand, counting down.
GCAGGGCCAGTGCATCCTGGTGCCGACGATTTGCCGCAACGTCAGCCGCATCACGCAGGCGCCCGCGTCGGCGCCGCCGGCGGCCGGTGGTGCCGCTCCCGGCGGTGCAGCACCCGCTGCCGCCGCGCCCGCCGCCCCGGAAACGGCAGGCGTGCCCCTGATCGACAATCCCGACGCCTTGCGCGGCGGCTCGTTCACGGGCGGCGCCATGCCGCCCGAGGTGGCCAGCATTCCTTTCCTGCCCTTCGATTACGTGCGTACCGTCAGCGATATCGGCCCGCCGGCCGGCATGGGCGGTGGTGGTGGTGGTGGCGGAAGCGTGCCGCCGGACCGGGGCAGCAGCATCATCGTGCCGCCCACCGTGATCATCCCTAGCTTGCCACCGACGGTGCCGACCGTCTTGCCGGCCGTGCCGGAACCGCAAACCTGGGGCATGCTGCTGGCGGGACTGGCGCTGATCGGCTACAGCGCGCTGCGCCGCCGCACTGCGCGGGCGGCCTGAGGCGGCGCGCTACTCGCCGTCGCCGGCGCCGCCGTCCGCCTTACCCAGCAGCAAGGCGGCCGCCTCGCCCGGCAAGGCTTCCACGGATTTCAATTTGCGCGCCATCTGCCGGCTGCGCACTTCCGCGCTTTCGATATTCTTCGCCGCCTTTTCCAGGGTCAGCCGGGTTTGCGACAGCACGTCGCCGAACTTGCCGAACTCCGTCTTGACGGCGCCCAGCACTTGCCACACTTCGGACGAGCGCTTTTCCAGCGCCAGGGTGCGGAAACCCATCTGCAGACTGTTGAGCAAGGCCGTCAGGGTGGATGGCCCGGCAATGCTGACCCGGTGCACGCGCTGCAATTCGTCGGCCAGGCCCGGGCGGCGCAGCACTTCCGCATACAGGCCTTCCGTGGGCAGGAAGAGGATGGCGAAATCCGTCGTCAGCGGCGGCGCCAGGTATTTCTCGGCGATGGTTTTCGCTTCGCCCCGCACGGCCCGCTCCAGTTCGCGGCCGGCCAGGGCCACGGCGTCCGCATCGGCCCGCTCGGCCGCCTCGACCAGGCGCTCGTACTGTTCCTTGGGAAATTTCGCATCGATGGGCATCCACACGGGCGGACCGCCATCGACCATGCCCGGCAACTTCAGGGCGAATTCCACGCGCGCGCCGCTGCCCGGCAACGTTTCCACGTTCTTCGCGTACTGGTCGACAGTAAGTACCTGCTCCAGCAGCATTTCCAGCTGCACTTCGCCCCAGGTGCCGCGCGTCTTGACGTTGGTGAGCACCCGCTTCAAATCGCCCACGCCCAGCGCCAGCTGCTGCATCTCGCCGAGTCCCTGGTGGACTTTTTCCAGCCGCTCCGACACTTGCTGGAACGAGGCGGAAAGCCGCGTTTCCAGGGTGGCGTGCAGTTTCTCGTCGACCGTCTTGCGCATCTCTTCCAGCCGCGCGCCATTGTCGGCCTGCAAGTCGCGGATCTTGTTCTCCAGGGTGGCGCGCACTTCCAGCATGCGCTGCGCATTCGATTCCGTCAGCTGGGACAGGGTTTGATTCGTGCTCTCGGCAAAGCGCGCCAGGCTTTGCGCCTGTTCTTCGCGCCCGACTTTCCCCTGCGCCTGCATCTGCGTGCGCAGGCTGTCGAGCTGTTGCAGGGTCGCCGCCTGGAATTGCGCCAGGCCGGCGGCCAGGTCTTGCCGCGTGGCTTGCGCCGATGCCTGCAATTGCAGCCGCACTTCGCGCTCGACCCGGTCGATGCGTTCCAGGCTTTGCTGCTGGTGCTGCTGCACCAGCGCCAGGGTGGTGGCGCCATCGCCGGCCGCGCCACGGGGGCGCAGCAGCAGCAAGAACAACAGGACGATGGCGGCGATGGCGGCGCCCAGCAGGCTGTAGAACTCGATTGGGCTCATGGGATCAGTCAGCTTTGTTGCGCATCCAGTCGGCCGTCTGATAGAACGATTCCATCAGGCGCACGCGCAAGGATTCTTCGATGCCCGTGTCTTCCATGGCCCAGGCCATGGCGCGCAGCCACTGGTCGCGCTCGCTGGTGCCAATGGCGTAGGGCAAGTGACGGGCGCGCAGGCGCGGGTGGCCGAATTTCTCGATATACAAATCCGGGCCGCCCATCCAGCCCGTGAGGAAGAAATACAGCTTGTCGCGCGAGCCGTCGGTCGAGGGCGGATGCATGACGCGGATGCCGGCGAACTCGGGTTCGAGTTCCATCAAGTCATAAAAACGGTCGACCATTTCACGCAGCACGGGGGCGCCGCCGATGGTCTCGTACAGGGTGGGGGCAGTGGTATCAGTCATGGCCGCCATGATAGCGCAAGCATCGGCGCTCCATGCAGCGCCAGCGCTCCCTGCCGCAATAAATGGCAATATACTTGACTAATCAAGCTTTTATCAACTACTATGCAATTTTAAAAACAGGGACAAGACGAATATGCCAACCGCCACAGACACTGATTTGCTGCGCAATACCAACTTCCGCTGGCTGCTCGGCGGCGGACTCGTCTCCATGCTGGGCGATCAGTTCAGCCTGCTGGCCCTGCCCTGGCTCGTGCTGAGCCTGACGGGCGATAGCCTCAGCCTCGGTATCGCCGTGGCCCTGATGGGCGCACCGCGCGCCGTGCTCATCTTGCTGGGCGGCACCATCGCCGACCGTTATTCGCCCCGGCGCGTGCTGCTGCTGAGCAAATATGCGAACGCCGCCATCCTGCTGGCACTGTCGGGGCTGCTGGTGCTGGACCTGGGCAGCCTGGCGCTCGCGTATGCGGCCGCGCTGGCGCTCGGCGTCGCGTCCGCCTTCGGCATTCCGGCCGGCACGGCCATCCTGCCGCAAGCCGTGCCTGCAGCATCATTGCAGAAAGCCAATGGCTTGCAGATGGGTGTGCGCCAGTTGTCCTTGCTGGCCGGTCCGTTGCTGGCGGCGCTCGTGCTGGGTGCCCACGGTAACGGGCAGCACACCTCCATGGCGGCGCTGGCCGCCGCCTTCGCCATCGATGCGCTGACGTTTGTGTTTTCCGCGTGGACCTTGCGCCAAGTCAGGCTGCGGCCCCTGGCTGCGGCTGCGGCGCCGCAAGGCATGTGGCGCGACATGGCGGCGGGCCTGGCCATGGTGTGGCGCGACTTGCCCCTGCGCAGCTGCTATGCCTACTGGGCCGTGGTGGCCTTCTTCGTCATGGGTCCGCTGCAAGTCGCCTTGCCCGTGCTGGCCAACGAGCGCCTGCACGGCGCCGCGGCGCTGGGCATGCTGATGGGCGCGCACGGCGCCGGCACCCTGGCCGGGATGCTGGCGTCCAGCTTGGGCGGCGCCTGGCTGCGCCGCCATTTCGGCGCCACCCTGCTGGCCGCCGACGCCATCGTGGCTTGCCTGTTGATGGCGCTGGGACAGATCAGCAGCGCCTGGCACGGCGCGGCCCTGCTGGCCGTCACGGGAGTACTGGGCGGCTATGTGCAGGTGGCCATTTTTACCTGGATACAGCGGCGCGTGGCGCCCGCTATGCTGGGCCGGGCGATGGCTGTGTTCATGGGCATCTTCCTGGGACTGGCGCCCCTGTCGGCGGCGGCCACGGGTGCGCTGCTGCGCCACGTGAGCGTTGGCGAGCTGTTCTGCGCCGGCGGCGCCTTGCTGCTGGCCGCCGCCATCGCCGCCGCCCTGTTCACGGATATTGCTCACATCGCAAGCACCGATTACGTCACCCAAGCTTAAGGAAATCACAACATGGATAAAACACAGCAAGCAGCCTTGAAAGCAGCTTACCGGCAACAAGCGCCCGCGCTGGGCATCATCGCGCTGCGCCACCTGCCCAGCGGATGCACCTTGCTCGAACGCAGCCGCAACGCGCCCGGCACGCTGAACCGCCACCGCTTCGAACTGAACCTGGGCAAGCACCGCAATGCCGCGCTGCAGGCCGACTGGCGGCGCGATGGCGCCGCGGCTTTCCGCTTCGACATCATCGACACCGTCGATCAATCCGCCGATCCCGCCTTCGATGCGGACGCCGAGCTGGACGCCCTGCTGGCGCTGCACCAGGCGCAGCTGCTGGAACAGGGACAAGCACGCTATTGAGCGGCCATGCTTTATACTTGCGCACTCACGCACTGCGCAGCAAATGAAAAGGATGTCATGACCGAACACACTCTCCCGACGCCGGACGGCGGCGGCGCGCTGGACTTTTGCCTGCGCCTGGCGCGCGCCCAGGCGCTCATCGTGCGCCGCTTCGACAGCATCCTGGGCAATCTGCACGGCCTGAGCTTCAGCGATTACCAATTGCTGTACCACTTGCAGCGCGCGCCCGGCGGACGCCTGCGCCGCATCGACCTGGCCGAGCGCCTGGCGCTGACGGCATCCGGCATCACGCGCTCGCTGATGCCGCTGGAAAAAATTGGCCTGGTGGCGCGCCAGGCCGATGCACGCGATGCGCGCGTCGGCTACGCCGCCATCACCGAAGCGGGACTGGCATTGCTGGCGCACGCGCATACGACGGCACAGGCGCTGGGCCAGGAATTGCTGGGCAATGCCAGCGCGGACCAGCTGGCGCCCCTGTCCATGCTGCTGGGCACGATCGCCGGCAACCAGCCCGCGAACGGCTGACGCGCGCTACACCAGCGCCAGCTTGCGCAGGCGCCGCGTCGATGGCCAGCGCGCCATGCCCGTCTCGTCGCGGATGGCGGCGCAGGCGGCCAGCACCCTTGCGCACTCGTCCTCGCGCAAGCCCGCATTCAGGGTCAGGCGCACCAGCGAACGGTTCTTCGGTGTGGCCGGCGCGCAAAAGACGGCGCCGTAGATGCCGTGCCGTTCCAGCGCCTTGCGCAGGATCAAGGTATCGGGTTCGCTGCCCGCTTCCAGCGCGATGATCTGCTCGGTGCCGTCGCTGACGTTGTAGCCGAGATCCGTCAACCCCTGGCGCAGCTGCACGCTGTGGCGGTGCAGCGCGGCGCGGCGGCCATCGGCGGCGCGGATGAAGTCGAGCGCCGCATCGAACCACGCCAGCTCGTGTTCGAGCAGGCAGGAACTGAAGATGGCGGGCCGCGAAGCGGACAAAAAATATCCCTTGAAACGGGCCGAACAGGTAATCAGCCCCGCCCGCCCCGCGAACGCCTTGGCCAGCGACGCCGTGCGGAAATGCACGCGCTCGGCCAGGCCCAGCTCCGCCACCAGCCCCGCGCCCTGCGGGCCGTGCGTGCCCAGTGAGTGCGACTCGTCGACGATCAGCATGCTGCCGCTGCGTTCGGCAATTTCCACCATGTCCAGCAGCGGCGCCACGCTGCCGTTGGTGCTGTACAGCGCATCGACGATGATGATGCCGGGGCCATGCTTGTCGAGCTGGCGCTGCAGGTGGGCGCCATCGTTGTGCAGGAAAGCGACGGGCACGGCTTGCGCCGATTGCACGCCTTCCCACAACGACGCATGCGCCTGCATGTCCAGATACACGGGAATGCCGGGGCCGGCCAGGCTTTGCAGCAAGCCCACGTTGGCGGCCCAGCCCGACTGCGCCAGCACGCACGCCTCGCTGCCGAGAAAATCCGCCAGCTTGTGTTCCAGCCGGTGCTGGCGGCTGCCTTCCTGCAGGAACACGGACGACATCAGCATGGCGCCGCCGCCCTGCAAGACGCGCGCCTGGGCCGCCAGCAGCGCCGCCTCGCCGGCGATGTTCAGGTAATCATTACCTGCCAGCATGACCGCACCGGCCGGCACGGCTTGCCATTCATGCAGGTGTTCGCCGCCGAGCAGCTTCTCGATGCGCTCGACATAGTGCTCATCCATGCGCGCGCGCACGAAGGCGGGCATCCGTTGCTCGGCATGGATGGCGCGGGACGACAGAGGGGAAAGGGCGTGTGACATAGGGACTCCTGATTGGTTGCGGTGGGAACTACCGCGTCCAACATGCGCGAGTCATCCGGCAAGAGTTTGATACAGCTCAACAGTTGTGCCGATATTGTGCTGATACAGAGGGAACCCGCCGATCATGTTGCATTGATAAGCCTCAACGAACACGCCCCCCTGATCATGATGCATGCGCAGTCCCCTTCCGGAAAACGGTGGCAAGGCAAGCTGCTCCAGCCTTTCCTGCATTTCCACGACGCCATCGAACACACGCCCGTGCGGCGTGCGCAGGTGCGCACCCTGGCGCTCATCGGTGCACTGGGCATGCCCCTGTACTACGCGCTGTGGCATTACTTCTTTCCGCAAGAATACGAATCGCCGCTGCTGCGCACGGTGGCGGCGCTGCTGTTCCTGCCCGCGCTGTGGCCCGGCCGCTTCAGCAATACCTGGTTCAGCGTCTACCTGTTCCTGGGGCTGACCTTCGAACTGCCGTTTTTCTTTACATATATGTTCCTGATGAACCACGCCTCGACGCTGTGGATGCATTCACTGCTGGTGGCGCTGGTCGTGCTGTTTCACTTCGATACGCGCATCGCCGTGCTGGCCTACCTGGGCGGCACCCTGCTGGCTTGCCTGGCGTTTGCCGTGGCCGGCGATCCCGCCTTCCTGCTCAGCCGCGACGTCTTGCAGCAATTGCCCGTGCACTGGTTCACGATTGCCGTGCTGTCCGTCGTCAAGGTGGGCCGCAACGTGGGCGCGCAGGAGAAACTGGCCGGGCTGGCGGCCGGCCTGGGCAGCGTGGCGCACGAATTGCGCACGCCCCTCGTCAGCGTCGAGGCAAACGTGCGCGGCCTGCAGCGCGGCCTGCAGCAAAACCTGCAAGGGCAGCCGCCGGACGAGGCCAGCCGGGAAGCGCTGGCGCGCATCCAGTTCGAAGTGCGCCATATGCACCACATGATCGATCTGTTCCTGCTCAGCGCCAGCGCCGTCAACCGCAAGCTCGAAGCCAACGAGGCGGTGGCCATGCACGACAGCGTGACGGCCGTGCTGCGCCGCTACCCATTTACCAGCACGGCCCAGCGCGACATCGTCAAGGTCGACGTGCGCGCCGATTTCACGTTTCCCGGCCAGTCGGAACTGTGCGTGGTCATCCTGCTGAACCTGCTGCGCAATGCCTTGAAAAGCATCCACCGCGCCGGCAAGGGAAGAGTGCGCATCATCATCGATGGCGCCCATCCCGTGCCGCGCCTGCTGTTCATCGACACGGGCTGCGGCATCGCCACCAGCCGCTTGCCGCTGATCTTCGACCGCTTCTATTCGTATCCCTCGCATAACGGCAGCGGCATCGGCCTGGCCCTGTGCCGGCAAATCATGCAAGCCTGGCAGGCACGCATCCGCTGCGTCGCGCGCGAAGGCGCCTACGCCATCTTCGTGCTGGAATTTCCCCAGCCCCTGCCCGTGCCCACGCACAACCGTTTTCCATCCATCCACCGCGCGAGGTGACGCATGCAACTGCCCGTCTACACCCATCCGACCCTGACCGTATTGATCGACGACAGCGATTCCTTCCTGAAAAGCCTGGCGTTCCAGCTCGATCCCGGCCTGGCGCGCAAGACTTTCCACGACACGAGCAGCGCGCTGCACTGGCTGCGCCAGAGTACGCAGCCGGGCGAGACGCCGCTGCACGTCAATTTCGACACGCAAAACCTGCCGCCCGACCAGTGCAACGTGGCGCTCGACATCGAACGCATCTGGCGCATCAGCGGCCAGGCGCAGCGCTTTGCCGTGCCTTCCGTGCTGGTGGTCGATTATTCGATGCCGCAGATGAATGGCCTGGAATTCTGCCAGGCCGTGCGCGACTTGCCGTGCAAGAAGATTCTATTTACGGGCGCGGCCGATGAAAAGGTGGCCGTGACGGCCTTCAACCGGGGCTTGATCGACCGCTACATCAAGAAGAGCGACGACGATGCGCTCGACATCCTGGAACAGGAAATCGTTGCCCTGCAGCGCGAATTCTTCCTGCAGCAATCGGAAACCGTGCGCGATCTGCTGATGCTGCACGACTACAGTTTCCTGCAAGACGAGGCGCTGGCCGCCGTCGTGCACGAGCTGTGCCAGCGCCACGGCTTCGTCGAGTTTTATATTTTCCCCAATCCCAGCGGCATCCTGTTCTTCACGCGCGACGGCCACGCCAAGCTGATGATCATCGAGACGGAACGCAGCCTGCACACGCAGTATGAAATGGCGCGCGACAGCGACGCGCCCGAGTCATTGCTGCTGGCCCTGCTGGAAATGCGCGTGATTCCCTACTTTTCCGACGCCGACAGCGACGGCATGTACGCAGCGCAGATAGGCGAGAACTGGTTTCGCTACTGCGCCGCGCCCACCATCTGCCTGGGCGGCGTGACCTATTTCTGGGCCCTGTTCGACGTGCCGGCGCACCAGCTGGGACAACCGGTGATGTCCTACGCGCAATTTCTACGCGCGGGCGCGGGCGACGGCGTCAGTGTTTAGCCTTCCCTTAAGGTCTGTAGCGGCGGATGTTTCAGGACATTGCGCAAGCCCAGCCAGCCGCCGGCGATCGCGCACAGGGCGCCGGCCAGCAGGCCAAAGGCCCACACGCCCGGCGCGAAGCTCCAGGCGAACTTGAACTGGTACGTCGCCAGCGCCCAGCCCATGGCCGCCGCGCCCGATGCCGCCAGCAAGCCGGCCAGCGCGCCGACGAGGGAAAACTCGATCAGCTGCGCCTGCGCCAGCTGGCGCCGCGTGGCGCCCAGGGCGCGCAGCAGTCCCGCTTCGCGCGTGCGCTCGTCCTGCGAGCCCATCAAGGCCGCATACAGCACCAGCAAGCCCGAGGCCAAGGTAAAGGCAAACAGGAATTCGACGGCCGTCACCACCTGGTCCAGCACGCCCTGGATTTGTTTGAGCACGCCGCCCACATCGACCACCGTCAAATTCGGATAGTCGCGCAGCAGGGCGTTGCCCAGGTCCGCCTGCGCAGGCGGCAGGTGGAAGGCCGTGATCCACGTCTGCGGCGTGTCCGCCATGGCGGCCGGATTGATGATGACAAAGAAATTGACGCGCATCGAACCCCATTCCAGCTTGCGCAGACTCGTGATCGCCGCTTCGACGCTCTGGCCGGCGATGTCGAAGCGCAGCTTGTCGCCCAGCTTCAGCTTCAATGTCTTGGCGATGCCCTCCTCCACCGACGCTTCCGCCGGCGCGCCGGGCTTGTCGCTGAACCACTTGCCGGCCACGAGCTTGTTTTCTTCCTGCATCGTGGCCATCGTCGACAGATTGAATTCGCGGTCGGCCAGGCCCTTGGCGCGGTCATCCTCGTACGTGCTTTCCGTGATGGCGTTGCCGTTCACGGCCACCAGGCGCCCGCGTATCATCGGATACAAAGGCGCATTGGCCACGCCCGCCTGCGCCAGGCGCGCGGCGATCGGGTCCTTCTGCTCGGGCAGGATATTGATCATGAAGCGGTTCGGCGCATCGGGCGGCGTGGCGTTGCGCCAGGCCACCATCAGGTCGCCGCGCACCACCGTCAGCAGCAGCAAGGCCATCAGGCCCAAGGCCAGCGACACCACCTGGATGACGGTGGCGCCCGGGCGGCGCTGCAATGACGTGACGGCAAAGCGCCAGCCCTGATGCTTGAAGGCGCCGCGCAGGCTTTTCAGCGACTTGATGCCCAGCCAGCCGGCCAGGCCGAACAGCGCGAAGCCGCCGAGGAAGCCGGCCGCCGTCAGCAAGGCCAGTTTCACGTCGCCCGCCTGCCACAACAGCAGCACGACGAAGGCGGCAATGCCGAGGCCGTAGGTGGCCAGGGCCAGCGCCTGCGGCGGCTCCTGTTCGCGGCGGATCACGCGGTTGTGCGGGACATTGCGCAACTGCAAAATCGGCGGCAGGGCAAAGCCCAGCAACAGCAGCATGCCGGTTGCCACGCCCTGCAGCGCGGGCAGCATGGAGACGGGCGGCAAGTCGCTCTGCACGAGCTTGCCCAGCAACTCCAGCAGCACCAGGTGGCCGCCGAAGCCCACCAGCACGCCGATCACGCTGCCCACCAGGCCCACCAATAAAAATTCGATCACGTACATGGCCGTGACCTGGTTTTGCGTCAAGCCCAGGCAGCGCAGCATGGCGCAGGCGTCGAGGTGCCGCAGCATGAAGCGGCGCGCCGCCATGGCCACGGCGACGGCCGCCAGCATGGCCGACAGCAGGCCGACGAGGGACAGAAAACGGTCGGCGCGGTCCAGGGTCGATTGCATCTGCGGGCTGCCCGATTCCAGCGATTCGATGCGCACGCCTTTTATTGACTGCGCCTTGATCTGGCTTTCCAGCGAGGTTTGATATTGCGCAAGCTCGGCCGCCTTGGCGGGCGGCGCCGACAGCAGCAGCCGGTACGACACGCGCGAGCCGTTCTGCACCAGCGCCGTGGCGGCCAGGTCGCTCAAGGGCAGCATCACCCTCGGGGCGAAATTGAGGAACGATGCGCCGCGGTCCGGTTCGCTGGCGATCAGTTGCGTGACGGTAAAGGCCTTGTCGCCCAAGGTCAGGGTGTCGCCCAGCTTCGCGTTCAGGCTGGACAGGATCGCCGCATCGACCCACAGGGTACCCGGTGCGGGCACTTGGTCCGTCGGCTGGCCCACGGCATCCTGCGCTTCGCTCGCTTTGGTCGTGATTTTCAGCTTGCCCCGCTGCGGGTAGCCGGGCGAGACGGCCTTGATGGACGCCAGTTGCGACAGCGATCGCTCGCCCTCGCCCGCCTGCGCCATGCTGGGGAACGTCACCGTGTCGGCCAGGATAAAACCGCGCTTCTGCGCTTCGGCGCGCCAGGCCGCATTGACGGGCTGGTCGGCGCTGATGACGAGGTCGGCCCCCAGCAGCTGGTGCGCGTCGCGGTTCAGGCCCGCGCGCAGGCGGTCGACGAAGAAGCCGACGGCCGACAGGGCCGCCACGGCGACGATCAGCGCGACGAGCAGGAAACGCAGTTGCCCGGCGCGCCAGTCGCGGCCGGTCATTTTCAGGGAGAGGCGGAACATGGGCGGCGGGTCTTTATGCGAGTTGGTTGTGATGCGTTATTGCGCGATGCCGTGGGCGGCCACGTGCTGGGCGAAATACGCATCGACGGTGGCAAGAAACGCATCTTTTTGCGCCTGCGGCAGGAAGGCGGCGATGAAACCGTTGCGCGCCAGGCGCTGCGCGTGCGACAGGCCCAGCGGCAGCGCGTCGAAGATGGCGTCGAAATTGTCGTTCATGTAGCCGCCGAAATAGGCGGGATCGTCCGAGTTCACCGTCACCAGCAGACCCGCGTCGAGCAGTTGCACCAGGTTATGGTCATGCATCTGGTCGAACACGCGCAGCTTGGTGTTCGACAGGGGGCAGACGGTGAGCGCGATCTGTTCGCGCGCCAGGCGGGCCGTCAGTTCCGCGTCTTCCAGGCAGCGTACGCCATGGTCGATGCGTTCGACTTTCAAGTCGTCAAGCGCCGTGCGGATGTAGGCCGGCGGGCCTTCCTCGCCCGCGTGGGCCACCAGATGCAGGCCCAGCTCGCGGCAACGGGCAAATACGCGCGTGAACTTCTCGGGCGGGTTGCCCACTTCCGACGAGTCGAGGCCGATGCCGATGAACTTGTCGCGGTGCGGCAGCGCATCTTCCAGGGTCTCGAACGCCTCTGCCTCGCTCAGGTGGCGCAGGAAGCACAGGATCAGGGCTGCGCTGACGGGGCTGTCCTGGCAGGCACGGTGGATGCCGTTGATCACGTCGGCCATCGGCACGCCGCGCGCCGTATGCGTTTGCGGGTCGAAGAAGATTTCCGTGTGCAACACGTTATCGGCTTCGGCGCGGCGCAGGTAGGCTTGCGTCATGTCATAGAAATCCTGCTCTTTCAAGAGCACGCTTGCGCCAGCGTAATAAATGTCGAGAAAAGACTGTAAATCCGTAAAAGCATAGGCGCTGCGCAAGTGTTCCACAGATTCATAGCCCAGCGGCACGCCATTGCGCTCGGCCAGTGCGAAAATCAGTTCTGGCTCCAGCGAGCCTTCGATATGGATATGCAATTCGGCTTTCGGCATGCCGCGGACGATCGCGCGCAATTGGGGGTTCATCATGGGTGTTCCTTATAGGGTGGCGATAAAAATGCTGGCACGCGCGCGCGGCGCGCAGGGCCATCAGACATGCAGGCATCTTAGCGCAAGATGGCCGGCCTCACCGGCGCCCGACCGCCGTGGCGCCGGCAACGGCAGCGCCACGGCACGCACCGGCACGCGCTGGCGAATTGTCGTATGATGATTTAAAAGGGACAAAAAGGTTCATTGAAATGGATGAAAAATTTGATGGTTTATCCAATTAAATCAACAATTTACAAACAAGTATTAAGGATATGCTGACATATCTTTTGACTTCCTGATCCTTTAGAGCAATAATAAATTTCATGGGGTAATGGTAGGTGCAACAAGCGCTATCAACAGTGAAAAAAAAGCCGGCTGGCCACGTCAGCGCACGGCATCAAGCGCCAGTTTTTTGGTCCGGGCAATCCGGACTCGCAAAGACAGCCGGGCTTGAAACAACAATAAAAATCGGTACGGGGTACAGGAAAAGTTCAGACGGCAAGCCCAGGCGAGTGCCAGGCGGGCGGCCATGGTGACTGGCAGTTCAGGTTTACATTAAAGGACATTGACATGACCATTTTTGATAACTATGCAGCACGCTACGAGCGTACCCGCGAAGAGGAAATGTCGCTCACCGAGTACCTGGCCCTGTGCAAGAAGGACAAGCTGACGTATGCCAGCGCGCCCGAACGCATGCTGGCCGCCATCGGCGAGCCGCAGCTGGTCGACACGCGCAACGACACGCGCTTGTCGCGCATCTTCGCCAACAAGGTGATCAAGATCTATCCCGCCTTCCGCGAGTTCTACGGCACCGAGGAAGTCATCGAGCAGGTCGTCTCGTATTTCCGCCACGCGGCGCAAGGCCTGGAAGAACGCAAGCAGATCCTGTACTTGCTGGGGCCCGTCGGCGGCGGCAAGTCGTCGATCGCGGAAAAACTCAAGTCGCTGATGGAACATGTGCCCTTCTATTGCCTGAAAGGCTCGCCCGTCAACGAATCGCCGCTGGGCCTGTTCAACGAGGAAGAGGACGGCACCATCCTGGAAGAGGATTACGGCATCCCGCGCCGCTACCTGCGCAACATCCCCAGCCCGTGGGCCGTGAAACGCTTGCATGAATACAATGGCGATATCAACCAGTTCCGCGTCGTCAAGCGCTACCCGTCCGTGCTGAAGCAGATCGCCATCTCGAAAACGGAGCCGGGCGACGAAAACAACCAGGATATTTCCTCGCTGGTGGGCAAGGTCGACATCCGCAAGCTGGAAGACTATGCGCAGGACGACCCCGATGCCTACAGCTATTCGGGCGGCCTGTGCCTGGCCAACCAGGGCTTGATGGAATTCGTGGAAATGTTCAAGGCGCCGATCAAAGTGCTGCATCCGCTGCTGACGGCCACGCAGGAAGGCAACTACAAGGGCACGGAAGGCTTCGGCGCGATACCGTTCGACGGCATCATCCTCGCCCACTCGAACGAGTCGGAATGGAAGACCTTTAAAAACAACCGCAACAACGAGGCGTTTCTTGACCGTATCTATATCGTCAAGGTGCCGTACTGCCTGCGCGTGTCCGATGAAATCAAGATCTACGACAAGCTGGTGGCCAATTCCTCGCTGGTGAAAGCCCCGTGCGCGCCCGGCACCCTGCGCATGATGGCGCAGTTCGCCATCCTGTCGCGCCTGAAAGACCCGGAAAACTCGAGCATTTTCTCGAAGATGCTCGTCTACGATGGCGAAAACCTCAAGGATACGGACCCGAAAGCCAAGTCCATGCACGAATACGTCGATTACGCGGGCGTGGACGAGGGCATGAACGGGCTGTCGACGCGCTTTGCCTTCAAGATCCTGTCGAAAGTGTTCAACTTTGACAATTCCGAAGTAGCCGCCAATCCCGTGCACTTATTATATGTACTGGAACAGCAGGTCGAGCGCGAGCAGTTCGCGCCGGAACTCGAGCAGCGCTACTTCTCCTATATTAAAGAGCACCTGGCGCAGCGCTACGTGGAATTCATCGGCAAGGAGATCCAGACGGCGTACCTGGAAAGCTATTCGGAATACGGGCAGAATATTTTCGACCGCTATGTGACGTTCGCCGATTTCTGGATACAGGACCAGGAATACCGCGATCCGGACACGGGCGAAAGTTTTGATCGCGAATCGCTGAACAATGAGCTGGAAAAGATCGAGAAGCCGGCGGGCATTTCCAATCCGAAGGATTTCCGCAACGAAATCGTCAACTTCGGGCTGCGTGCGCGGGCCTCGAACGGCGGCAAGAATCCCGCCTGGACCAGTTATGAAAAGTTCCGCACGGTGATCGAAAAGAAAATGTTTTCGAATACGGAGGAATTGCTGCCCGTGATTTCCTTCAATGCCAAGGCCAGCGCCGACGATGCCAACAAGCACGCCGACTTCGTGGCCCGCATGGTGGAAAAAGGCTATACGGCCAAGCAGGTACGCCTGTTATGCGAATGGTACTTGCGAGTACGCAAGTCATCCTAGCGCGGACAGCGGAGGCGCGCTCCGGCCTGACGACCGGCGGGGCGCGCAAGACGAGAAGCAAGGAGGCACCCTTTGACATACCTTATCGACAGGCGCTTGCAAAGCAAGAATAAATCCGCCGTCAACCGCGAGCGTTTCCTGCGGCGTTACAAGGGCCAGATCAAGGATGCCGTGGGGCGCGCCATCAAGGGGCGCTCGATCACGGACGTCGAGAATGGCGAGAAGGTCAGCATCCCCGTCAAGGACGTGGGCGAACCGTCGTTTGGCCACGCGCATGGCGGCGTGTGGGAAGTGGTCAATCCCGGCAACAAGGAATACCTGAAAGGCGACCAGATCGCCCGGCCGAAAGGCGGCGGTGGCGGCGGGCGGGGCAAAGCGGGCAATAGCGACGAGACGACGGAAGACGATTTCATCTTCGAATTGTCGCGCGAAGAATTCATGAATTATTTCTTCGAAGACTTGGAATTGCCGCACATGGTGAAAACCCAGCTGACGGCCACCACGGAATTCAAGAACCAGCGCGCCGGCTACAATATGTCGGGCACCCCATCGAACATCCACGTGCTGCGCTCCCTGCGCGGCGCGCTGGGCCGGCGCATCGCCGTCGGCGGCGGCGCCCGCAAGCAACTGGCGCAGGCCGAGGAAGACCTGGCCGTCCTGCTGCACGAAGGGGCGCCCGACAGCGACCCGCTCGTCACGGAACTGCGCCGCCTGATCCACCACCTGCACACGCGCCTGCTGGCGATTCCCTTCATCGACCCGTTCGACTTGCGCTACAGCAACCGCATCAAGGTACCCAAGCCGATGACGCAAGCCGTGATGTTCTGCATCATGGACGTCTCCGGCTCCATGGACGAATCGCGCAAGGACACGGCCAAGCGCTTCTTCATCCTGTTATATCTGTTCCTCAAGCGCGTCTACGACAAGATCGAGGTGGTCTTCATCCGCCACCATACGGCCGCGTCGGAAGTCAACGAGCATGAATTCTTCAATTCGCGCGAGTCCGGCGGCACCGTCGTGTCGTCCGCGCTGCACTTGCTCAACACCATCATCGACGAACGCTATGGCGCCGGGCAATGGAACAGCTATGTCGCGCAGGCGTCCGATGGCGACAATTGGGACAACGATTCCATGCTGTGCCGCCAGTTGCTGATCAATACCATCATGCCCAAGGTGCAGTACTACACCTATGTCGAGATCACCGACGGCCCGCAGCAAAACCTGTGGGAGCAGTATGCGGGCGTGCTCGACCATCACGCCCATTTCGCCATGCAAAAGATCGTCACGCCGGCCGATATCTACCCGGTCTTCCGCGAACTGTTCAAGAAACAGGTGAAATGATGAGTGCAGCCTTTGACCGCGCCAGCAATACTCCGGGCGAACCGTTCGTGCGCCTGCGCCACCCGAACGCCCTGCCCGAGCAGTCGGAATGGACGTTCGAGCTGATCGAGCAAATCCACGAGGAAATCCGCCGCGTAGCGAAACAGTTTGGCCTCGACACCTATCCGAACCAGCTGGAAATCATTACGGCCGAACAGATGATGGATGCCTACACCTCGGTCGGCATGCCCGTCTCCTACAACCATTGGTCGTTCGGCAAGCATTTTTTATCTACCGAGAAAAGCTACAAGCGGGGCCAGATGGGCCTGGCCTACGAGATCGTCATCAACTCGAACCCGTGCATCGCCTATTTAATGGAGGAAAACAGCCTGACCATGCAGTCGCTGGTGATCGCGCATGCGGCCTACGGCCATAACTCCTTCTTCAAGGGCAATTACCTGTTCCGCGCCTGGACGGATGCGGATGCCATCATCGACTATATGGTGTTTGCCAAGAATTACATCGCCGAATGCGAGCAGCGCCATGGCGTCGATGCCGTGGAATTGCTGCTCGACTCGTGCCACGCCATCCAGAACTATGGCGTGGACCGCTACAAGCGCCCGGCGAAACTGTCGATGGCGAAGGAATATGCGCGCCAGAAAGAGCGCGAAGCCTATGTGCAGTCGCAGATCAACCAGCTGTGGCGCACCCTGCCCCGGCGCGACGAAGACGAAGACGAGGATGACCAGCGCAAGGCCGCCCCACGCTTTCCGCCCGAACCCGAGGAAAACCTGCTGTACTTTATCGAGAAGTACGCGCCGCTGCTGGAACCGTGGCAGCGCGAGATGGTGCGCATCGTGCGCAAGATTTCCCAGTATTTCTATCCGCAGCGGCAAACCCAGGTCATGAACGAAGGCTGGGCCACCTTCTGGCATTACACGATATTGAACCAGCTCTACGACGAAGGCGTGGTGGGCGATGGCTTCATGATGGAATTTCTGAAAAGCCATACCAACGTGGTCTACCAGCCGCCCATCGACAGCCCGTATTACAGCGGCATCAACCCGTATGCGCTGGGTTTTGCCATGATGAGCGACATCCGCCGCATCTGCGAGCACCCGACGGACGAAGACCGCGCCTGGTTCCCCGACATGGCCGGCAGCGACTGGCGCAAGAGCCTGGACTTTGCCATGCGCAATTTCAAGGATGAAAGCTTCATCGCCCAGTATTTATCGCCGCGGCTGATCCGCGAATTCCATTTCTTTGCCGTCCTCGACGACGACAAGAATGAAAAGCTGGCCATTTCCGCCATCCACGACGATGCCGGCTACCGCTACGTGCGCCAGCAGCTGGCCGAACAGTACAACCTGGGCAACCGCGAGCCGAACATCCAGGTGTGGTCCGTCAATACGCGCGACGACCGCGCATTGACCTTGCGCCACACGCAGTTCCAGCGCCGCCCGCTGAACCAGCAGGCGGCCGAGGTGCTCAAGCACGTGGCGCGGCTGTGGGGCTTCGATGTCCACCTCGATACGGTCGACCCGCAGGGCGTCGTCCTGGGTACTCTGAATTGCCGGCGGGAAAAACGCAACCGGCGCGACGACCCTGCCGTCCGGCCATGAAATGATTTATTGATAATAATCAATGGCAAGAATATAAGCGTTTCCTATGCCTACATAGGAATTCCGTATGGCCTGGCGGCGTCAAAAGGGCCGCCGGGACCGCCTTTTTTGACCTGGATAAAGTCCCTTCCGCACCCGTTTGGTGCGCGCGCGCCGCTAAGTGGTCTGGTTCCGAGCTAAAACATTTCCCAAAAGAAAGATTTTCCTCCAAATTTAGCGGTTTCCATATTGAATATCACGAAATATAATTCCGCCAGATGGGCACATCGGAGAACTTAGCAGTGGTAGCCCAAAACGGCTGTAAAAAACCGATAAGACCGCCTTTTTTTATGTCCGAAAGCGTGCAAAGATGACATAAGCAAGTACGTTTTCAGGGCGCAAAAGCGCCAAAAATTTAACCGGTTTTAGGCGTTAAAAATCTGTGTAAAATAAAGAATTCGTATGTATAATTCGGCGACGTCCCGGATACGGCTGGAGCTTTGTGTCGTCATTTTGGGGTTCAGTTGCAAGACAAGAGATGGTATTTGGAGAAAGCAGGCATGAATTTTTCGAACGAGAAAAGTCCCAAGAACTACACAGGCATCACTATCGTTGTCCTGCTGCACGTTCTCGCGGCTTACGGGATCGTGACGGGCTTGGGCAAGCGGTTGGTCACCAAAATGATGGAACCGGTTGAAACCAAGATTATCGAGGAAGTCAAACCGCCTCCACCGAAGGATCTTCCACCGCCACCACCGCCGCCAGAAATGAAAGCGCCACCGCCGCCATTCATTCCGCCAGTCGAGGTGAACGTGCAGCAGCCGCCACCACAGCAGAACGTGATTGCAAATACGACTGCCGTGAAGCCAGCCACGAATGTATTGGCACCGCCAGCACCGCCTGCACAGCCTGCGCCAACTCCTGGACCAGCCAAATCGGTGCGTACGCCGGCCGTGGTTGACTTCAGTGTCTGCGAAAAGCCGGCTTATCCAAAGTCGTCGCAGCGCAATGAGGAAACCGGTGTGGTGACACTGTCGTTCCTGATCGGTGTAGACGGCAAGGTCGCTGATTCGAAGATCGTGAAGTCCAGCGGCTTCAGAGACCTGGACAAAGCCGCAGTGCAAGGTATTAGCCGCTGTACATTTAAGCCGGCAACAGTTGACGGCAAGCCGGAACAAGGCTGGCAGCAAATGCAATACGTTTGGTCGCTGGATTAAAACCCGAGGCAGTTATCCCCTGTCTCACACTATGATTTCGTTGTCATTACGTTCAGCGATCTGTTATTTTTAATTTTGGAGGAAGCATGTTTAAGAATACCCGTTTGTCCGCATTTTTTGCCGCGGTTCTGTTGTCCGTTACCGCTACTACCGCTCTGGTAGCAGCTCCGGCATTCGCTGACGCGCCAGCATCGGCTGCCGCTTCGGCTCCAGCGGCAGACGCTGCAGCAGCACCAGCACCAGCTGCTGACGCAGCAGCTCCAGCCGCTGACGCAGCAGCTCCAGCCAAAACCGAAGAAGTCCACAACCCGTTCGGCCTGCA
Organism: Janthinobacterium sp. BJB304; assembly: GCF_002735765.1. Taxonomy (NCBI): domain Bacteria; kingdom Pseudomonadati; phylum Pseudomonadota; class Betaproteobacteria; order Burkholderiales; family Oxalobacteraceae; genus Janthinobacterium; species Janthinobacterium sp. BJB304. Next base: position 106,463 of record NZ_PDZN01000004.1, on the reverse strand, counting down.
AGCAGTGTGGGACGGCGGCTTCGTGCCACGCGCCACCCTGATCATCCTGGCCATCATGTCGATCGGCAGCTGGTACATCATCATCACCAAGCTGATGGATCAAATGAAGATCTTCAAGCAAGCGAAAGAAACCGCTGCCAAATTCTGGAAAGCTCCTTCGATCGCTGCTGGTTCGGCAACCCTGACCGAAGGCTCGCCATTCCGCTTCATCGCTGAATCGGGCACCAAGGCAACGGCTCACCATGACGGCGCCCTGCTGGAACAAATCGATCTGTCGACCTGGGTGACGATGTCGATCCAGCGCGCTTCGGACAAAGTCCAGTCGCGTCTGCAAGATGGCCTGTCGTTCCTGGCAACCGTTGGTTCGACCGCACCGTTTATCGGTCTGTTCGGTACCGTTTGGGGTATTTATGGCGCGCTGACCAACATCGGCATGACCGGTAACGCGTCGATCGATAAAGTTGCAGGTCCAGTTGGTGAAGCACTGATCATGACCGCTTTCGGTCTGCTGGTCGCCGTTCCTGCCGTTCTGGGTTACAACTGGCTGGTGCGTCGTAACAAAACCGCAATGGAAGACGTACGCTCGTTCAGCGCCGACGTTCACTCGGTACTGATCTCCGGCGCAATGTCGACCAGCGAAGCTGGCCGTGCTGCCGGCGCTAAAAAGATCGGATAAGAATCATGTCGATGTCCGTCGGCTCCGACAGCGGAGATGAAGATCAAGTAATGTCAGAAATCAACACGACGCCGCTCGTCGACATCATGTTGGTTTTGCTGATCATTTTCTTGATCACCAGTCCGGTTGTCCTCAAATTGCAGAAAATCGATCTGCCGATCGAGGCCAACCAAGCCCTTCAAAGCAAGCCAGAAAACGTCAACATCGTTGTCAACAAGGATGGCGAGATTTATCTGGGCCAGAAGAAACTGAAAGATACGAGCGAACTGTTCGATTATCTGAAAGTTGAAGCAGTGAAAGTACCGCAGCCGGAAGTACACGTTCGTGGCGACCAAGAAACACGCTACGAATCGATCGGCCGGGTTATTTACACGACCCAACGTGCCGGGATCCAGAAGGTCGGCTTCATCACCGAACCACCTGACAAGGGCTGATAGCGACTGGCGGCGGCGTCCCGGCAACACGGGAACGCCACTGCCGGAAGCTGACCGGGCGGCAGTTTCGCCCGGTGCTTCGTTGGACTTCTTAAAGGAAACACTATGAGTATGAATGTCGGTTCGGGAAGCGCTCCAGGCGCGGATCCGGAACCAATGATGGAACTGAACATGACGCCCCTCATCGACGTGATGCTGGTGCTGATTATCATGTTGATCATCACGATTCCTAAGCAAAACCACTCGGTGAACTTGAACATGCCGGTCGGCACCCCGCCGCCACCGACAACCGAACCAGTGGTCGTCACGATCGATGTCGATTTTGACGGTACGATCTTGTGGGACAATCAGGTCGTTCCTGACCGCGCTTCGCTGGAAGCCAAGCTGAGCAACGTTGCTGCGCAAGCAGACCAGCCGGAAGTGCATCTGCGTCCGAACAAGCTGGTGGAATACAAAGTCGTCGCCGGTGTGATGGCGTCGGCGCAGCGTCTGGGCGTGACCAAAATCGGTCTGGTCGGCAACGAGCAATTCCAGTAAGCTGCAGCAATCAGGTTCTCTTTACATCCGAATAGGCAGGACTTCCTGCCTATTCGCTTTTTACTGAAAGACTTTCTTATGTCCAAGTTTCGTCTCGCTCATCTCGGCCTCGTCATGGCCGCTATCGGTTTTACCGCAGCAACTCCCGTAATCGGCCTGGGCTCGCTGGCATACGCCGCGGACACCGTGCGTGCCGAAGTGGGCAAGCCACTGCAAGAAGCGCAAAAACTCGCTAGCAGCGGCAAAAACAAGGAAGCGCTGGCCAAGCTGCGCGAAGCTGACAGCGTCGGCGGCAAGACCGCCTTTGAAAGCTACCAGATCGAGCGCGTGCGCGCCTCGGCCGCTGCCGCCGCCGGCGACAACGGCACCGCCATCAAGGCTTTCGAAGCCGTCATCAATTCCGGCCGCCTGAGCGCCGCCGAAGCCCCCAAATTCACGCAAGCGCTGGCAGGCATGTACTACCGCGCCAAGGATTGGCCGAACACCATCACCTGGATCAAACGCTCGCTGAAAGACCGCGAAGATCCACAGATGCGCGAACTGCTGATCCAGACCTACTACGTCAGCGGCAACTACGCCGAAGCGGCGAAAGAGCTGCAAGCGCGCGGCGGCAACTCGGAATCGAGCCTGCAAATGCTGGCCAACATCCAGTTGAAGCAGAACGACAAGGCCGGCTACGTGGCCACCCTGGAAAAACTGGCCGGCAGCTATCCGAAGACCAGCTACTGGGCCGACCTGCTGAACCGCGTTTCCGGCAAGCCTGGCTTCTCGCAACGCCTGGGCCTGGACGTCCAGCGTCTGCGCCTGGCCAACGGCCTGTTCACCAAGCCGTCCGAATACATGGAAATCAGCCAGTTGGCCTTGCAAGCAGGCAATCCTGGCGAAGCGCTGAGCATCATCGAACAGGGCTACAAAAAAGGCGTGCTGGGCACCGGCGCCGATGCCGCCCGTCACCAGCGCCTGAAAGACCTGGCCCTGAAGACCCAGGCTGACCTGAAGGCCAACGCAGCCAAGTCGGAAGCGGAATACGTCAAGAACAAGGACGCCGACAGCTTGAGCAAGCTGGGCTTCGCCCTGGTCTACGATGGCCAGGCAGAAAAAGGCCTGGGCTTGATGAATGACGCCGTGAAACTGGGCACCGCCAAGTATCCGGAAGAAGCCAAGCTGCACCTGGGCATCGCCTACATCCACGCCGGCAAGAAAGCCAACGCATCGACGGCACTCAAAGCCGTCAAGGGCACGGATGGCGCGGCTGACCTGGCCCGCTACTGGGCATTGATGAATAAATAAGATAATATCCCCAGGATATTGTCGGGCAGCTAGTCGAGTGCCCACCACCAAAAGCGTTGCCGGCACCCTTGCCGGCAACGCTTTTTATCATTTCAGCAGGGAAATTACCCCTGCGGCTGCCCTGCCGGGTGTGCATCCCTGAAACAGTCCGTATAATCCCCCTTTTGGCACAGTTTTTCATCAGATTCCTATGAAGGTATTCCGCGGACTTCCCAATGCCCAGGCACGAGCGCCTTGCGCTCTGACCATCGGCAATTTTGACGGTGTCCACATCGGCCATCAGGCCTTGCTGGCGCGCGTGCGCGAAGCTGCCACTGAACTCGGCATCGAAGCGGCCGTGATGACGTTCGAACCGCACCCGCGCGAATTCTTCGCGCAGCGCGCGGGCGACCTGTCGAAGGCGCCGCAGCGCATCGCCAACCTGCGCGACAAGCTGCAGTCGCTGGATGACGCCGGCATCGACCGGGTGGTCGTCGAGCACTTCAGCGCCCAGTTCGCCGCCCTGACGCCGCAGGAATTCACGGAAAAAGTCCTCGTCGACGGCTTGCACGTGAAATGGCTGATGGTCGGCGACGACTTCTGCTATGGCGCCCGGCGCGCCGGCGACGTCGCCATGCTGCAGGAAGCGGGCCGCGAATACGGTTTCCACGTAGAAACTTTGCCGACGGTGATGAACGGCAGCACGCGCATCTCTTCGTCGGCCGTGCGCCTGGCCCTGGCCGCCGGCGATTTCCCTCTGGCCACGCAGCTGCTGGGCCATCCGTACGCCATATCCGGCCACGTGATCCACGGCCAGAAGCTGGGCCGCACCCTCGGTTTCCCCACCCTGAACCTGCGCGTGGCGCACCGCCCCGCCCTGTCCGGCATCTTCATCGTGCAGGTGCACGGCCTGGGACCAGTACCGCTGCCGGCCGTGGCCAGCCTGGGCGTGCGTCCCACCGTCGACGACAGCGGCCGCGTCTTGCTGGAAGTGCATCTGTTCGATTTCGCCCAGTCCTGCTACGGCAAGCTGGTCCGCGTGGAATTCCTGGAAAAGCTGCGCGACGAAGAAAAGTATGACGACTTGCCCACCCTGACGGCCGCCATCGAGCGCGACTCGAACCAGGCGCGCGCCTATTTTGAACAGCGCAGCGGCGCCATTACCGCCACCGACCGAATTTGACGCCGGCCAACTCCGCCGCCTGGCGGCACCTGCCGCCGCAAACCATTCAATATCATTAAAGAAGATTATGTCCGATCAAAACAAGCCAGCCACGCCCAAGCAGAACAAGAAGCCTGAAAGCAAATACCCGGTCAACATGACGGAAACCCCATTCCCGATGCGCGGCGACATGGCCAAGCGCGAGCCGCAATGGGTGCAGCAATGGCAAGACAAGAAAATTTATGAGCGCGTGCGCAAGGCTGCCGCCGGCCGTCCGAAATTCATCCTGCATGACGGCCCGCCGTACGCGAATGGCGACATCCACCTGGGCCACGCCGTCAACAAGATCCTGAAAGACATGGTCGTCAAATCGCGCTCGCTGGCCGGCTTCGACGCGCCATACGTGCCGGGCTGGGATTGCCACGGCATGCCGATCGAGATCCAGATCGAAAAACTGCACGGCAAGAACCTGCCGACGGCCGAAGTGCTGGAAAAGGCACGCGCCTACGCCAACGTGCAGGTCGAGCGCCAGAAGAAGGATTTCATCCGACTGGGCGTGCTGGGCGAGTGGGACAACCCCTACCTGACCATGGCGCACGGCAATGAAGCCGACGAGCTGCGCGCGCTGGGCAAGCTGCTGGAAAAAGGCTATGTCTACCGCGGTCTGAAACCGGTCAACTGGTGCTTCGACTGCCAGTCGGCGCTGGCCGAGGCGGAAGTGGAATACGCGGAAAAACGCGATCCCGCCATCGACGTCGGGTTCAAGTTCGCCGAGCCGGAAAAACTGGCGGCCGCCTTTGGCCTGCCGTCCCTGCCGACCGATAACGGTTTCATCGTCATCTGGACCACCACGCCGTGGACCATCCCGTCGAACCAGGCGCTGAACGTGCACCCGGAAGTCAAATATTCGCTGGTGAAGGCCGAGCGCGATGGCCAGCCATTGCTGCTGATCCTGGCGCAAGACCTGGTCGTCGCCAGCCTGGCGCGCTTCAAGCTCGAAGGCACGACGATTGCCACCTGTGACGGCGCGGCCCTGGCCGGCATCAGCTTCCGCCACCCGCTGCATGCGAGCGACGCGTTCTACGACCGCCTGTCGCCCTTGTACCTGGCCGAATACGTGACCACGGAAAGCGGCACGGGCGTGGTGCACTCGGCGCCAGCCTACGGCCTGGACGACTTTATCTCGTGCAAGGCACACGGCATGAAGGATGACGACATCATCAAGCCTGTCATGGGCGACGGCAAGTTCGCCTCGACCCTGCCCCTGTTCGGCGGCATGACCATCTGGGAAGCATCGAAGCCGATCTGCAACGCCTTGCGCGAAGCGGGCGCGCTGTTCGAAGTCAAGATGTTCGACCACAGCTACATGCACTGCTGGCGTCATAAGACGCCGATCATCTACCGCGCCACGTCGCAGTGGTTCGCCGGCATGGACGTGACGCCGAAGGACGGCGGCGCGACCCTGCGCGAGACGGCCTTGCAAGGCATCGCCGACACCGAGTTCTTCCCGGACTGGGGCCAGGCGCGCCTGCACGGCATGATCGCCAACCGTCCCGACTGGACCCTGTCGCGCCAGCGCCAGTGGGGCGTGCCGATGGCCTTCATCGTGCACAAGGAAACGGGCGACCTGCATCCGCGCACGCCGGAACTGCTGGAGCAAGTGGCCAAGCTGATCGAAAAAGACGGCATCGAGGCATGGCAGGCGCTGGACCTGAAAGACCTGATCGGCGACGAAGCGGCCATCTACGCCAAGAACAAGGATACCCTGGACGTGTGGTTCGATTCCGGCGCCACGCACCAGACGGTGCTGGGCGGCCCGCAGGCGCACGGTTCGCACTCGACGCAGCTGCAGTTCCCGGCCGACCTGTACCTGGAAGGCTCGGACCAGCATCGCGGCTGGTTCCACTCGTCGCTGCTCGTGTCGTCGATGCTGAACGGCCGCCCGCCGTACAAGGCGCTGCTGACGCACGGCTTCACGGTTGATGGCGAAGGCAAGAAGATGTCGAAGTCGCTGGGCAACACGCTGGCGCCGCAAAAGATCTCGGACACCCTGGGCGCGGACATCCTGCGCCTGTGGATCGCTTCGACCGACTACACGGGCGAGCTGTCGATCTCCGATGAAATCCTCAAGCGCGTGACGGAATCGTACCGCCGCATCCGCAACACCCTGCGCTTCCTGCTGGCGAATACGTCGGACTTCAATCCGGCCACGGACGCCGTGCCGGTGGCGGAGATGTTCGAAATCGACCGCTATGCGCTGGCCAACATGGCATCGCTGCAGCAGCAGATCGAGAACAACTACGCGCGCTACGAGTTCCACCCCGTCGTGTCGAAACTGCAGACGTACTGCTCGGAAGACCTGGGCGGCTTCTACCTGGACATCCTGAAGGACCGTCTGTACACCTCCGGTTTAACGTCGCACGCGCGCCGTTCGGCGCAGACGGCCCTGTGGCACATCACGCAAAGCCTGCTGCGCCTGATGGCCCCGGCCCTGTCGTTCACGGCCGAAGAAGCATGGGCAGTCTTCGCCGGCGCGGATGCATATGCCGCCAGCGATGAAACCATCTTCACGCAAACCTGGTGGCAGCTGCCGGAAGTGTCGGACGCGGCCGCCCTGCTGGAGAAATACACGGCCCTGCGCGCCGTGCGCACGGACGTCACCAAACAGCTGGAAGACTTGCGCACCTCGGGCGCCATCGGTTCCTCGCTGCAGGCGGAACTGACGATCAAGGCCGCGCCGATGAAGTACAAGCTGTTGACCACCCTGGGCGACGACTTGAAATTCGTCTTCATCACCTCGCAGGCCACCGTGGCCGAAGTAGCAGACGAAGCGGCCGAGGAAGTGGTCGTGGCAGCGTCGACGGCGCCGAAATGCGAGCGCTGCTGGCACTACCGTGCGGACGTAGGCACGGACGCCGCGCATGCTACCCTGTGCGGCCGCTGCGTCAGCAACCTGTTTGGCGCGGGCGAGAAACGCCGCTTCGCCTAACAACGTCGTCAAAATCTACTGCGCGTCGCGATTTGCGGCCTGCGATGCTCGCTGTACTAAAGTACAGCTGCGCGTCTCGGCCACAACTCGCTGCCGCTCGCTACGATTTTGCCCGTCGTTGTATGCTATGAGTCCAACCGCCGCCTGCTACCAGGCGGCGGCTTTATCTTCCCTGGAAAAATATGGCCACTAAAAACCGTTTTTCATCGAAATCGTCCTCCTCGGCGTCGCTCGTGCCCTGGCTGGGCATCGCCGCCATCGTCATCCTGTTCGACCAGATCACCAAGATCACGATCCTGAAGACCTTCCGCTACGCGCAAGAGATGGTCATCACCTCGTATTTCAACCTGGTGCTCGCGTATAACAAGGGCGCCGCGTTCAGCTTCCTGTCCGACCAGGGCGGCTGGCAGCGCTATTTCTTCACCGGCATCGCCCTGGCGGCCGCCATCTACATCATCTATCTGCTGAAAAAGCACGCCGGCCAGCGCATGTTCTGCTGGGCCCTGGCGCTGATCCTCGGCGGCGCGCTGGGCAACGCCATCGACCGCCTGGTGTACGGTCACGTGGTCGATTTCCTCGACTTCCACTGGAAAAGCTGGGGCCATTTCCCCGCTTTCAATATCGCCGACAGCGCCATCTGCATCGGTGCGGCCCTGTTCATCATCGATGAACTGCGCCGGGTAAACAAATAAACACGCGGGAGAACGGCATGGAATTGTCCGGCAAAAAAATCGTCCTGGGACTTTCGGGCGGCGTCGCCTGCTACAAGGCGGCGGAACTGTGCCGCGCGCTGACGAAGGCCGGCGCCTCGGTGCAGGTGGTCATGACGGATGCCGCCAGCCACTTCATCACGGCCGTGACCATGCAGGCGCTGTCCGGCCACCCCGTGCACACGAGCCAGTGGGATGCGCGCATAGACAACAACATGGCGCATATCGATTTGACGCGCCATGCGGACGCCATCCTGATCGCGCCGTGCTCGGCCGATTTTCTGCGCAAACTCGCCCATGGCGTCTGCGACGACCTGCTGTCGACCCTGTGCCTGGCCCGTCCCGCCCACCTGCCCTTGCTCGTGGCGCCGGCCATGAACGTGGAAATGTGGCAGAACCCCGCCACGCAGCGCAATGTGCAGCAGCTGTGCGACGACGGCATCACCCTGTTCGGCCCGGCCGCCGGCGAACAGGCCTGCGGCGAAACTGGCCTGGGCCGCATGCTGGAGCCGGAACAGCTCTTGACGGAGCTGATCGCCGCCTTCCAGCCGAAAGTCCTGGCGGGCAAACGCGTGCTGGTCACGGCCGGCCCCACGTTTGAAGCCATCGATCCCGTGCGCGGCATCACCAATCTGTCCTCGGGCAAGATGGGCTATGCGGTGGCGCGCGCGGCGCGCGAAGCGGGCGCCGAGGTGCTGCTCATTTCCGGCCCGACGGCCCTGGACGCGCCATTCGGCGTGCGCCGCATCGACGTGCAAAGCGCGCAGCAGATGCATGATGCGGTACTGGCCCACGTCGACGGCCAGCATGTCTTCGTCGCCGTGGCCGCCGTGGCAGACTGGCGCGTGGCCAACGCCAGCGACCAGAAGATGAAAAAGCAGGCCGACGGCTCCGTGCCCGAACTGCAGTTCGCGCAAAATCCCGACATCCTCGCCACCGTGGCGGCACGCACCAACCTGGCCGGCTATCCGTACTGCGTCGGCTTTGCCGCCGAATCGGAAAACCTGGTGGAATTCGGTTCGGTCAAGCGCGAGAAAAAAGGTATTCCACTGCTGGTCGGCAATATCGGGCAGAACACGTTTGGCCAGGACGACAACACCATCATCCTGTTCGACGAGGAAGGCCATACCGTGCTGCCGCGCGCCCCGAAACTGAACCTGGCGCGCCAGCTGATTTCGGAAATCTCGAAGCGGCTCGCCAGGAATTCGCTGCTCAAATAATCTTTTTTATACGCTTTAGCTCATTTAGATTCATGAAAAATATCGACATCAAGATCCTCGACGCCCGCATGCAAGAACTGCTGCCGGCCTACGCCACCCCGGGCAGCGCCGGACTCGACCTGCGCGCCTGCATAGCCGAATCCATCACCATCGAAGCGGGTCAGACGGTGCTCATTCCGACCGGCCTGGCCATCCACATCGGCGACCCCTCGTATGCGGCCATGATTTTGCCGCGCAGCGGCATGGGCCACAAAAACGGCATCGTATTGGGGAATCTGGTAGGCTTGATCGACTCCGATTACCAGGGCCAGCTGATGGTATCGACCTGGAACCGGGGCCAGAGCGCTTTCACGCTCAATCCCATGGAACGCCTGGCGCAACTGATTATCGTGCCGGTGCTGCAAGTGGGCTTTAACGTCGTCGAGGAATTCGGCGACAGCGAACGCGGTGTTGGCGGTTTTGGCAGCACCGGCAAACATTAAGGATTGACACTTATGCCAGGTTTCCGCCATCTGATCCCAGCCCCAACCTCGCTGCGCCGACTGGCCACTCCCCTCCTGTTGGCCGGCGCGGCCATTCTGGCCGGCTGCACCACGCCGGCGACGAATGTCAGCGGCCCGTTCAACGTCGTGCCGGCGCCCGATGCGCCCGCGCCGACGGCGCAGCAAAGGGCGGCGCAGGAAGAACTGGTGAAGATGGTGGCGCTGCAGGACCGCCTGTCGAAAGTGTCGGCGCCCCTGCTGATCAATAATGCGGACCTGTGCAAGACGTATGCGCGCAACCTGCTGGGCTTCACGGCGCAGAACAAGTATTCCTACCCCGGCATCTATGCCGACGCGGCGCAGGCGGCCCTCGGCTACGGCGAGCAGATGCAGGTGTCCAGCGTCTTGCCGGGCAGCGGCGCCGCGCGCGCCGGCTTGCGCAAGGGCGACGGCTTGCTGGCCGCCGAAGGCAAGCCGCTGCCGGCAGGCCCGAAAGCGGAAGGCCCGTTCGGCGCCATCGTCGGCCCGCTGGCCTCGAAAAGCGCGAGCCTGAACATGACCATCGCCCGCGACGGCCAGCAGCAAGACCTGAAAATTCCCGTCACGCGCGCCTGCGCCTTCCGCGTCGCCCTGGGCAATGCGGACAATATCAACGCGTATTCGGACGGTTCGCGCATCATGCTCACGCGCGGCATGGTCAATGCGGCGCAAAACGATGAAGGCATCGCCTTCGTCATCGCCCGAGAAATGGCGCACAACATCCTCGACCACGCGCGCAGCCAGCGCACGGCGGGTACGGCCGGCAGCATCATCGAAAGCCTGGGCGCCGTGCAGCCCGACGTGTCGATGCTGACGGGCGCTGCCGGCATCAAGGCCATGCCGCAGGAACTCGACGTGCAAGCCGACACCCTGGCCATCTATCTGCTGGCGCGCGCCGGCTACAATGTCGACAACGCGGCCCGCTTCTGGCAGCGCCTGGCCACGCAAGTGCCGGCCACGGTCGCCAACGGCTACACGGCCCTGCACCCGGGCACTAACTCGCGCATGGCGGCGATCAACCGCGCAGTGACGGACGTGCGCGCCAAGCAGGCGGCGAAGAAGCCGCTCAAGCCTTAGAACGCCTACCATAACCTACTGCGCGTCGCGCTTTGCGGTCTGCGATGCTCACTGCCTCGGCGGCCCCGTGCCAAGCACAGTTGCGCTTCTCGGCCACAAATCGCTGCCGCTCGCTACGGTTCTGTTAGACGTTCTTCATCCTGATCAAACAGGGTTTGGTCAGGCGCCGGGGAAGTTGGGGAAGTAGGTGCCCATGATCCAGGTCAGGGCGCCGCAAAACACCACGGCCAGAAACAGGACGATGAGCAGCTTGCCGAACTTGGGAATACCCTCTTCTTGCGTCTTGACTTCATTTGACATGAAAATTCTCCGCAGGGTGGTGGAACAGGTAGTATATCCACAATCTTGAATACTTTTCCATACTTTGCCGCAAACTACGGCATGTAAATCGCGCGCGCCATGGACAGCATCGACCTCGAAGTTCTGAAAACCAGCGCCGCCTGGCTCGCCGCCGGGCACCGCTGCGAACTCGTCACCGTCATCAAGACCTGGGGCTCCAGCCCCCGCCCCGTGGGCGCCACCCTGGCCATCTGCGACGACGGTACGGTGGTCGGCTCCGTCTCCGGCGGCTGTATCGAGGATGACTTGATCGACACCGTGCGCGTGCACGGCATCGTGCGCACCTTGCCGGAAATCGTCAGCTACGGCATCAGCGCCGACGAGGCGCACCGCTTCGGCCTGCCCTGCGGCGGCACCATCGAACTGGCCATCGAGCCGCTGCACGCGGACAGCAAGGTGGCCGAACTGCTGGCACGCCTGGAAGCGCATGAATTGGTCGAGCGCCGCCTCGACCTGCGCAGCGGCGCCGTCACCCTGCAGCGCGCCGCGCCGGGCGCCGTACTGGCCCTGGAAGGCGCGGTGCTCACCACGCAGCACGGCCCGCGCTGGCGATTGCTGATCATCGGCGCCAGCCAGCTGTCGCGCTTCGTGGCGCAGATCGCCACGGCCATGGATTACCACGTCATCGTCTGCGACCCGCGCGAGGAATACCGGGGCGGCTGGAACGTACCGGGCGTGCCCCTGCTGCACGCCATGCCGGACGACCTCGTGCTGGAATTAAAGCTCGACAGCCGCAGCGCCGTCGTCGCCCTCACGCACGACCCCAAGCTCGACGACCTGGCCCTGATGGAAGCATTGAAATCCCCTGCGTTTTACGTGGGCGCCATCGGCTCGCGCGCGAATAACGCCAAGCGCCGCGAGCGGCTGCTGCAGTTCGACGTCAGCGCGGAACAGCTGGCGCGCCTGCACGGCCCCATCGGCCTGTACATCGGCAGCAAGACGCCGGCGGAAATCGCCATTTCCATCCTGGCCGAACTGACGGCCGTGAAAAATGGCGTGCCCGACGCGCTGCAGATCCAGCATGCGGCGGCCTTGAGCCCGCCCACCACCGACATCTGCGCCCGCTAAGGACCGCAGCAAGAAACGCGGTGCGCCGGCGGCGCGCCCCTGCTACCTTCACTGAATTTGGCCACCATGACCCTGCTGCACTGGACCCTCCCCCTGCCCGCCGGCTACCGCCGCGACGACGTCATCGCCTTTCACAGCCGCGACGCGGAAGGCGTGGCGGAACAGGTCACCGCTGCAGGGCTGCGCAAGGGCATCCTGCTTGCCGGCGTGCCCGTCGTGCTGGACGTGGCCTTCGCGGACGATACGGCCGTCTGCCGCGCCGAGATCGACGGCAGCGCCAGTGACGCTCTGCAAACGGCGCTGCACGGCGCGCTGCTCAACATCCTCGGCCTGCGCATCGACCCGCAGCCGTTCGCGCAGTTGGCCGCCGGCGACCCGCTGCTGGCGCCGTTGATCCGCATCAACCCGGGCTTGCGCATCGTGCAATCGGCCAGCCCGTTCGAGGCGCTGACCTGGGCCATCATCGGCCAGCAGATCAATCTGCCGTTCGCCATTTCCCTGCGCCGCACCTTCATTCTGCAGGCGGGGCGCCGGCATGGCAGCGGCTTGTGGTGCTACCCGGAGGCGCGCGACGTGGCGCGGCTGGAGATCGAGGATTTGACCAGCCGCAAATTCTCGCGCGCCAAGGCGGAAACCGTGCTGCGCCTGGCGCGTCTCGTCGACGAGGAAGCGCTGTCGCTGGAACTGCCCCCTTCCGGCGACGTGGCGGCCATTTCGCAGGCGCTGCTGGCCGTGAAGGGCATCGGCCCGTGGACCGTCAATTACGCGCTGCTGCGCGGCTATGGCTATGCCGACTGTTCGCTGCATGGCGACGTGGCGATCCGCGCCGCCCTGCAAAAGCTGCTCGGCGAAGAAACGAAGCCTGACATGGCGCGCACGGAACAGTGGCTGCGCCAGTATGCGCCGCACCGCACCATGGCCGCCGCCCACCTGTGGGCCAGCCTGCACCCGAAAAATAATCCGTCAGCGGTGGAATAAACGGGCCGCGCCGCGCGTCTATCCCTTGCAAGCCCACCAAACATCAAGGAGATCATCATGCGCTTTACCACTTTCGCCGCCACTGCCCTTTTCACCGCCTTGTCCGCCCCCCTGGCCTTCGCCGCCGACGTCATGCCCGCCAACGGCATGCTGGTCAATACCAGCGGCATGACCGTGTATGTGTTCGACAAGGATGTCGCCGACAGCGGCAAGAGCGCCTGCAGCGGCGGCTGCCTGGTGGCCTGGCCCGCCGTCATCGCCACCGACGCGGCGCCCGCCGCCCCGTATGGCAGCATCAAGCGCGAAGACAACGGCGCCATGCAGCTGACCTACAAGGGCAAGCCCCTGTACCTGTACAAGGAAGACAAGAAGCCTGGCGACGTGGCCGGCGACAATTTCAAGAACGTGTGGCACGTCGTCAAGCCGTAAGCCCCCCTGCCCGCCGCCACGATGACCACGCAAGAGGATAGCCGCCAGCTGCAAGCGTGCCTGCCCGGCCTGCGCCGCTATGCGCGCGCGCTGGCGGGCGCCCTGCACGCGGACGACCTGGTGCAGGACACCGTGGAACGGGCGTGGCGCAAGCTGGACCAGCGCGGTGGCGAGATGCGGCCCTGGCTGTTTTCCATCATGCATAACCTGCACGTGGACCAGTTGCGCCGCCCCGGCCTGGCGCTGCAGGAGCTCGACGACGATACCGTGCTGCCCGCGCCGGAACACGCGCCCGGGCAAGCCATCGCCATCGGCGAGATGGATGCGGCGCTGGCCCGTTTGCCGCTGGGGCAGCGCGAAGTGATCCTGCTCGTCGCGCTCGAACAGATGCCGTACGAGCAGGTGGCGGCCACCCTGGACATTCCCGTCGGCACCGTGATGTCGCGCCTGTCACGTGGGCGCGACAAGCTGCGCACCCTGCTCGACGGCCGCCCTGCCGGCAGCCAGGGCAGCGGCCCACCCACCCTGAAAGTCGTGAAATGACAACGCAAGCCATCAGCGAAGCGCAATTGCACGCCCTGGCCGACGGCGTCCTGCCCGAAGACCAGCGCGCGGCCGTCGACGCCCACCTGCGCGCACATCCCGGGGACACCGCCAGGGTCGATGCGTGGCGCGAGCAGAACCGGCAATTGCGCGCCCTGTTCGATCCCGTGCTGGACGAAGCCGTGCCGCCTGCCCTGCTGCAGGCGGCGGCCCCGCCGGCGGCGAACGGCGCCTGGCGCCGCCCCGCCATGCAGGCGGCAGCTGCCGTCGTGCTGGTGCTCGCTGGCGGCGCGGGCGGCTGGCTGCTGCGCGGCGATGGCGGTGACATGCGGAGCGCCAGCGCCAGCCCCATCTCCCTGGCGCGCAGCGCCGCCATCGCCCATGCCGTCTACACGCCGGAAGTGCGCCACCCCGTCGAGGTGGGGGCGGAACAGGAGGCCCACCTGGTGCAATGGCTGTCGAAACGCCTGGGCAGCAAATTGCAGCCGCCTGCGCTGTCGCCGCTCGGCTATCACCTGATCGGCGGGCGTTTGCTGCCCGGCGATGGCGACGGCCCCGTGGCGCAATTCATGTATGAAGATGGCAAAGGTCAGCGCCTGACCCTGTACGTGGCGAAAGAACGGGCCGGCAAGCAGGAAACGGCCTTCCGCTACACGCAGGAAAAGGACTTGAGCGTGTTTTACTGGATCGACGGCCAGCTCGGTTATGCCCTCTCGGCGAGCCTGCCCAAACAGGAACTGGGCAAGATCGCCGACGCCGTGTACGCGCAGCTGGAAAGTCACTAAACAGACTCTTCCATTTTCCGGAATTCTGCAATCCATTTCACGCCGCACCATTGCAGCAGCAACGCTGCGGCGGCGACCAGGGCGGCGCAGGCCGCCAGCAGCCACACGGGCCAGTCCAGCAGGAGCAGTACCCCGCCTGCTGCGGCGCCGATGGCGCTGCCCAGGTACAGCGCCGATTCGTTGAGGGCGATGGCCAGGTTGCCATCGCCCTGCCGCGCGCGCACGGCCAGCAACTGCTGGTTCTGCGGCACTTGCAGGGCCCAGCCGGCCGCGCCCCACAGCACGATAGGCGCCAGCATCAGCCAGGCCGACCAGCCGGCCGCCAGCGGCAGCGCGCACAAGGCCAGCGCCAGCAGCAGCAAGATGAGCCTAGTCAGCCTCGGCGCCGCCACCTTGTCTGCCCATGGTCCCACCAATACGCTGCCCGCGATGCCCCCCACGCCCCACGCCCACAGGAAGGGCGTGGTGGAAATTTCCGCGCCGTGCGCGGACCACGCCAGCAGCGGCGCGATAAACGTGTACATGCCCAGGCTGGCGATGGCCGCCAGCAGCGACACGAGCAGGATGGCCAGCACCTGCCCATCGGCCAGCAAGGCCAGCTTGCGGCGCAGCGAGGTCGCCGGTACTTCCGGCAGCGCGGGCAGTTTCCACAGCAAGCCCGCCAGCGCCAGCGCACCGAGGACGGCGACCAGCCACAGGGCCGCCGTCCAGCCCAGCTGCTGCGCCAGCAGCAAGCTCAATGGCACGCCCAGTACCGTGCCGCCCGCCATGCCGCCCATGATCGCGCCGATGGCCTTGCCCCGCTGCCGCGGCGCCGACACGCCCGCCGCCGCCGCGATGCCCAGGGCCAGGTAAACGCCCGCCCCGATGCCCGCAACGGCCCGCCATGCCAGCAAACTGCTGAATTCGGGCGCCAGCGCGCTGGCCCCGTTCGCCAGCACGAACACGCCCAGGGCGAGTAACAGGCCGGAGCGTTGCGCGCGCGCCGGCAGCAAGGCCACGGCCAGGGGCGAACCGAGGCCATAGGCCAGCGTAAACGCCGTCACCAGCTGCGCGGCCATCGCCAGGGACACGGAAAAGGCGCGGGCGATCATCGGCATCAGGCCTGCCGTCACATACGACGCCATGCCCAGCGCGAACGCGCCCACGGCGATCAGGTAGACGGTGACAGGCAGCGCGGAGTCGGCAGGCACTGCGGCACGGGAGGAAAAATAGTCAGACATGGGCACGCTTTCTGGAAGAAAGCAGGCATTTTGGAATACAATATAAACAATTACAATTTAACTGTTTATGCTATTACTGGCAGCAACAGGCTCACCGGAAAACCCCCACCATGCGCACTTTGGCCCGCACCCGCCACGAACTGGCCGCCTACCTGCAGGCGCGCCGCACGCGGCTGTCGCCCGAGGACGTAGGCTTGCCTGGCGGCGGGCGGCGCAGAACGCCGGGCTTGCGCCGCGAAGAAGTGGCGGCGCTGGCCGGCGTGGGGCTGACCTGGTACACCTGGCTGGAGCAGGGGCGCGACATCGGCGTCTCGAGCGCCTTTCTCGACAAGCTGGCCGAAGTACTGAGACTGGACGCGGGCGAGCGGCGCCACCTGTTCCTGCTGGCGCATGCGCGTCCGCCTGCCGAAGAGGGCAAGACCTTTTGCGTGGTGCCGCCGCCGGTGCGCCGATTGATGCACGAGCTGGCGCATCCGGCCTATGTCCTCAACCTGCGCTGGGACGTGCTGGCGTTCAATGCGGACGCGGACGCCCTGTTCGGCTTCGGCGCGCATGTGCCGGCGCGCCGCAACCTGCTATGGTTGCTGTTTACCGACCCGCTGCTGCGCTCGCGCTTCACGGCCTGGGAAGAGCAGGCGGCGCTGATGCTGTCGAGCTTTCGCCGCGACTACGCGCGCGCCACGCAGGAAGCGGATATCCACGCGCTGGTGGAGGAACTGGAAAAGGTCTCGCCCGAGTTCAAGCAGTGGTGGCGCCGCCATGACGTGCATGCGCCGTGCGCCGGCGTGCGCCGCCTGGACGTCGGCGGCGAGCAGGTCGCCTACGAGCACACCTCGCTGACCATCGATGCGGACCGCCACTTGCGGCTGATCGTGTATGCGCGCCAGCAGGCAGAAGACCTCGCGCCGTAAACGAAAAAACCGCTGGCCCTCTTGCGAGGAACCAGCGGCTTCGAATTGGTTGCGGGGACAGGATTTGAACCTGTGACCTTCGGGTTATGAGCCCGACGAGCTGCCAGACTGCTCCACCCCGCACTCGAATTATATACCAGATTGTTGCGCGGCGTAAAGGCGTGAATTGACAATGTCATTCCTGCCCCGTCCACCGGAGCGTGTCCGTGACCAGCAATGGAAAAAGCCGCTGATCTTTTGCAAGAATCAGCGGCTTTCCGGTATTGGTTGCGGGGACAGGATTTGAACCTGTGACCTTCGGGTTATGAGCCCGACGAGCTGCCAGACTGCTCCACCCCGCACTCGAATTATAAGGGCAAACGGGTGGCTTAGGCAATAGCTATCTCAACTTCGACTGCAATAGAGCTATTAAATTAAAATACATTAAAAAAGGTCAGCCAATTACCGGGGAGCATTGTGTCCGCCCGTCACGCCACAGAGCGCGCAATCGGTGTACAGTAAGCGTTACACTAGTCACCCATTTTCCGAAGCCAGCCCATGAAATTCTGCTCCGAATGCGCCCACCCTGTCAGCCTGTCCATTCCGGAAGGCGACAACCGTCCCCGCTATGTGTGCGCCAACTGCGACGCCATCCATTACCAGAACCCGAAAATGGTGGTCGGCTCGATTCCCGTCTGGGAAGAAGATGGCCAGTTGCAGGTGTTGCTGTGCAAGCGGGCCATCGAACCGCGCCTGGGCTACTGGACCCTGCCGGCCGGCTTCATGGAAAACGACGAGACGACGTCCGATGCGGCCGAGCGCGAAACGGTGGAGGAAGCGGGCGCGAATATCGAACTGGGGCCCCTGTTTTCGCTGCTCAACGTGCAGCGCGTGCACCAGGTGCACCTGTTCTACCTGGCGCGCCTGCGCGACCTCGATTTCGCGCCCGGCATCGAAAGCCTGGACGTGCAGCTGTTTACGGAAGCGCAGATTCCGTGGGACGACCTGGCCTTCCCCACCATCCGCGCCACCTTGGAACTGTTCTTTGCCGACCGCGTGAAAATCCGCGAAGGCGGCAGCTATGGTGTGCATACGGGCGACATCACGCGCCCGATGGCGCGCGCGGATGCCGAGTAAGTCCCCACCACCCGCCATCTTTGACGCCGCATGATTCCCTGGCTCGACATCCACACCCCGTTCCCCGACGTCTCGCGCGCCCTGACCGACGAGGCGCCCGGCCTGCTGGCGGCCGGCGCCGACCTGTCGCCCGCGCGCCTGCTCGACGCCTACAAGCACGGCATCTTCCCCTGGTTTTCCGAGGGCCAGCCCATTCTGTGGTGGAGCACCGATCCGCGCATGGTGCTGATGACGGCGGACTTCAAGGTCTCCGACAGCCTGGCCAAGGCCATCCGCAAGGTCGAGCGCAGCGCCGCCACGGACGGGCGCTGGCAGCTGCGCTTCGACGGCGATTTCGACGCCGTCATGCGCGCCTGCGCGGCGCCGCGCAAGGATGGCCCGGGCACCTGGATTTCCGACGACATCATCGCCGGCTACACGGGCTTGCACAAGCTGGGCTACGCGCACTCGTCGGAACTGTGGCTGGACGGCGAACTGGTGGGCGGCGCATATGGCGTGTCGATCGGGCGCATGTTCTATGGCGAATCGATGTTCGCCCGCGTCTCGGATGGCTCGAAGATCGCGCTGGCCCACCTCGTGCGCTTTTTGCAGGCGCGCGGCGTGACGATGATTGACTGCCAGCAAGAAACGAAACACCTGGCCTCGCTGGGCGCGGCGCCCATTTCGCGCGCCCGCTTCCTGGCCCATGTGAGGAGCGCCATTGAAGCAGCGCAAATCACCGATTGGCATGCTGCGCCACCGGCGTAAAAAAGCTATGATATCTCCAGGCACACCGCCAGGCATACCGCTGCGGACAGACCAGACAGGATCAGCATGACGCACCTGAACGAACTACCGTTTGCCACCCTGCAGTTCTACACGACGGCACCGTATCCGTGCAGCTACCTGGACGACCGCCAGGCCCGCTCGCAGGTGGCCACGCCTTCGCACCTGATCAACAGCGACGTGTATTCGGAACTGGTGCGCAACGGCTTTCGCCGCAGCGGCATTTTCACCTACCGCCCGTATTGCGACGGCTGCCAGGCCTGCATCCCCGTGCGCGTGGTGGCCGGCGAATTCGCGCCCAACCGCAACCAGCGCCGCGCCTGGAACCGCCACGCCAACCTGCAGGCGGGCGTGGCCACTTTGTCCTTCCTCGACGAGCACTACGAACTGTATCTGCGCTACCAGAGCACGCGCCACGCGGGCGGCGGCATGGACCAGGACAGCCGCGACCAGTACGCGCAATTTTTGCTGCAAAGCCGGGTCAACACGCGTCTGGTGGAGTTCCGCGAGCCTGACGGCACCCTGCGCATGGTCAGCATCATCGACGTGCTGGCCGACGGCCTGTCGTCCGTCTACACGTTTTTCGATCCCGATGTGCCGGGCGCCTCGTACGGCACCTACAACGTGCTGTGGCAAATCGCCCAGGCGCGCGAACTGAACCTGCCTTACATCTACCTGGGCTACTGGATAGAACAAAGCCCGAAGATGGCGTATAAAATCAACTTCAAGCCGCTGGAAGCGCGGATCAAGGGACAGTGGGTGATCATGTAAGGTAGGTCGGATTAGCGCGCAAGCGCGTAATCCGACGCTGCAAAGCCAACAATGGTGTCGGATTACGCTGCGCTAATCCGACCTACCAGCGAACAATCGCGAGGGTCTGCCCCCTGCACTTCAGCTTACTTGCTTTTATCCGGAAACGCCGGACGCGCAGGCCGCACGGGCGGGTTCTTCGCCAGTTCGGCCTGGATCACCTCGATCGCCTTTTCCAGCTGCGGATCGCGGCCGGCGATGACGTCGGCCGGCGTTTGCTCGACTTCGATATCGGGCGCCACGCCTTCGTTTTCCACGCCCCAGCCGTTTTCGCGCGTCCAGAACGCCAGGTTCGGCGCCGTGATCGTGCCGCCATCCATCAGCACGGGGAAGCCGAGGATGCCCACCAGGCCACCCCACGTCGCCTTGCCGATCAGCGGACCCATGTTGTTCTTGCGGAACATCCACGGCAGCAGGTCGCCGCCCGAGCCGGCCGTCTCGTCGATCAGCATGGCGCGCGGCCCCTGGATCGAAGCGGACGGCGTCTTCATGTCGGCGCCGTAACGCATGGTCCACCAAGCGATTTCCTTCTTCTGCAGGATCTCGATGTAGTAATCGGCCACGCTGCCGCCACCGTTAAAGCGCTCGTCGACGATGATGGCCTGCCTGTCCGCCTGCGGGAAGAAATAGCGCTTGAAGTAGGTGTGGCCCAGCCCCGCCGTATTGGGCACGTACACGTAGGCCACCTTGCCGTTGGTGGCCGCATTGACCTTGCGCATATTGCCCTCGATCCAGTCGCGGTTGCGCAAGGCATCCTCGGCCGGCACCGGTACCACGGTGATCGTGCGCGCGCCCTTGCCGTCGGCCGAGGGTCCCACGGTCAGGTCGATGGCCTTGCCGGCCGTGTTCTCGAAGGCGCTGTAGATATTCGTCGGCGGCGCCAGCGGGCGGCTGTCGACGGCCAGCAGGTATTCGCCCGCCTTGACGTTCAGGCCCGGCTCCGTCAGCGGCGCGCGCAGGGCCGGATTCCAGTTCAAGCCGCCATACACCTTCTTGAAGCGGTAATGGCCGTCGCTCACTTCATAGTCGGCGCCCAAGAGTCCCCCCGGCACCTTCTTCGCCTCGATAAAGTCGTCACCGCCGCCGCCGCGGTGGTGACCCACGGCCAGTTCGCTGCACATCCACTGGATCAGGCGGTTCAGGTCCGCGCGGCTGGACAGCTCGGGCAGGAAGACGGCGTACTTGTCGCGCATGGCCTTCCAGTCCACGCCATGCATGCCCGGGTCATAGAAATAATCGCGGTTGATGCGCCACACTTCATTGAAAATCTGCGTCCACTCGGCGCGCGGATCGGCCTTGACTTCGATGGCGTCGACCTTGATCTTGCCTTCGCCCGGCGCCAGCAGCTTGCCCGTGGCTGAACCCATGGCCCAGTTGTCCTTCTGGCGGTACAGCAGCTTCTTGCCGTCGGCCGAGACGTCGAAATCATCGGCTTCCGCCACCACGGTTTCCGCCTTGCGCTCCTTCAGGCCGAAGCGCTGCACGGCCTTCTTGCCGTCGCTTTCGCGCAGCAAAAAGATCTGCCCCGCGGCGCCGGCGGTCAGGCTGGAAAACTGCGCGGCCGGCAGCGGCAGGTCGACGATGCGCGTGGCGATACCGTCGAAATCGATGCTGATCGGCGCCACGGGCGCCACCACCACTTTCGGGTCGTCGCGGCCCGTCTTCGGATCGATCTTCGCTTCGTTCTTCGGCTCCGCTTCCGCCTTCGCCGTGTCTTTCTTGCTCTCCGCGCTGGCCGCCTTTTCCTCGTCGCTTTCCTTGATCAAGGGCGACGGCAAGTCGCGCCGCAGCACGGCCATCCACACGGTGCGCGTCACCAGGTTGTCTTCGTTCTGCTGCGAGAACCAGTTGTTGCTGGGGCCCGCATTCGTCGATGCGAAGAAGTACAGGTATTTACCGCTCTTGTCGAACACGGGCTGGGCCACGTCGGACAAGCCATCGGTCACGGGCATCGACTTGTTCCGCTCAACGGAATAGATGTAGGCGCTGCGCGTGTAGGTGGGCGAATTGAGCGTGTAGGCCAGCCAGCGCGAATCGGGCGCCCATGAGGCGCGCATGCTCTTGTCGACGCCATACATCGGCTCCGTGGCTATTTTTTGCACCTTGCCGTTGCCGACGTCGATCACATACATGCTCCAGCCATTGTCGGCAAACGCGATCTTCCTGCTGTCGGGCGACCAGACGGCATTGTCATAGAAGCCGCTGCCATTGAGCTTGAACTTGCGCACGGCGCCCTTGCCATCCTGCGCCCGCACATGCAACTCGTATTCGCCCGACTCGTCCGAAAAATACGCGACCGAGCGGCCATCGGGCGACCAGATCGGTGTGCGCTCGTGGGCGCCGGCCGTCTGCGTCAGGTTGCGCACGTCGCCCTTGTCGGCGGGGATGGTGACGATCTCGCCCCGGTATTCGAACGCGATGCGCGCCCCCGACGGCGAAATCGACGCGTCGCGGATGTATTTCGCGTTCTTGACCCAGCGTGGGCGCGTCTGTCCCAAGTCGCTGGCCACGCCGATGGTCAGCTTGTGCGCCTGGCCGCTGGCGATGTCGAAAGAATGCAGATACCCCGCCTGCTCGTAGACGATGGTGCCGTTCGCGGCCGACGCGTTGAGCACGGGGAAATCCGCGTGCCGCGTCAGCTGGCGCACGGCCTTGGTTTTCACGTCGTAGGCAAACAGGTTGAATTCGCCGTTGCGGTCCGAGCGGAAGTACACGGTGTCGCCCAGCCACATCGGGTCGACGTCGTTCGAGCGCGTGGTCGGCTGGGGGATTTTTTCGATGGATTTGTCGCTGGACGAAAACAGCCACAGCCAGGAGTTGGTGCCGCCCCGGTAGCGCTTCCACTGCTTGAAGGCGGGCGCCAGCGGGTTGTAGGCGATGCGCTTGCCATCGGGCGAGTACGTGGCGCGCGATGCGTTCGGGATTTCCAGCTGGGTTTCCACGCCGCCCGCCACGGGCACCGTAAACAGCTTCTGGAAGCGGTTGTTGAAGGCGGCGCGGGGCGAGGTGAACATCACGGCCTGGCCATCGGGCGTGAACGATTGCGCCAGGTCCGCGCCCGGGTGGAAGGTCAGGCGGCGCGGCACGCCGCCCGCCGCCGCGATCACATACACATCGACATTGCCGTCGATGTTCGCGCTATACGCGATCTGGCTGCCGTCGGGCGAAAACACGGGATTCGATTTGTCGCCCAGGTCCGACGTCAGGCGCCGCGCGCCGCCGCCGTCGAGGTTGGACAGCCACAGATCGCCCGCATAGATGAAGGCGATGTGGCGGCTGGAGACGGCCGGCTCGCTCAGCATGCGGGTGTCTTGCGTATTGGGCAGGGCCAGGGCCGGGTGGCTCAGCAGCAGTGCGCTGGCGGCCGCGATGGCGGTCAGGATGCGTGTCTTTTTCAATCGATGTCTCGCTTATGAAGTCAACAGAACAGAGAAAAAACAGGAAGGTCCGCGGCCAAATGCGAATTAACAAGGAATCAATGTTGCATTAGACCAAAGAGAACTATACACCCGGCCGCCGCGCGGAACACGGTAAAATACGGCACTTATTTCGCGCGCCGCCAGCCCTTCCCGGCAGCCCGCATACCTACTCAAAGCGCCCCCATGTCTGAAAAATTCCTGTACTCCCTCGCCCGCCCGCTGCTGTTTTCGATGGATGCCGAAGCGGCCCACCATTTCACCCTGCCCGCCCTGAAACGCGCCAGCGCGCTGGGCCTGACGAAGCTGGCCGGCAAACCGGCGCTTGATCCGCGCACCGTGATGGGCATCACCTTCCCGAACCCAGTCGGCCTGGCCGCCGGCCTGGACAAGGATGGCGCCTACATCGACGCGCTGGCCGACCTGGGTTTCGGCTCGATCGAAGTGGGCACCGTCACGCCGCGCGCGCAGGCGGGCAATCCGAAACCGCGCATGTTCCGCCTGCCGCAGGCGCAGGGCATCATCAACCGCATGGGTTTCAATAATGGCGGCGTGGACGCCTTCGTGGCCAATGTGCAGGCGTCGAAGTTCTACCAGAACCGCGCCGGCGTGCTGGGCCTGAACATCGGCAAGAACGCCGATACGCCCATCGAGCGGGCCGCCGACGACTATCTGCTGTGCCTGGAAAAAGTCTACCCCTACGCCAGCTATGTGACGGTAAACATCTCGTCGCCGAACACCAAGAATTTGCGCCAGCTGCAGGGCGCGTCGGAACTCGACGCCCTGCTGTCGCAACTGAAGGATGCCCAGGCGCGCCTGGCGGACAAGCACAAGCGCTACGTGCCGCTGGCCCTGAAGATCGCCCCGGACATGGATGGCGAACAGGTGAAAAGCATCGCCGAGTCGCTCACGCGCCACCAGATCGACGGCGTCATCGCCACCAACACGACCCTGTCGCGCAGCGCCGTCGAAGGCATGCCGCACGGCGCCGAAGCGGGCGGCCTGTCGGGCGCGCCCGTGTTCGAGCTGTCGAACAATGTGATCCGTTTGCTGAAGGCGGAACTGGGCGACGCCCTGCCCATCATCGGCGTGGGCGGCATCATGCAGGGCAGCGACGCCGTGGCCAAGTTCGAATCGGGCGCGCAGCTGGTGCAGCTGTACAGCGGCCTGATTTACGCCGGCCCCGCCCTGATCAAGGATTGCGCGCGCGCGCTGCGCGGCAAACAGGCCCGCTAAGGACGGCGCATGGAAAAGATCAAGCTGGGTTCCAGCAGCCTGGAAGTGAGCCGGATCTGCCTGGGCACGATGACCTTCGGCGAACAGAATTCGGAAGCCGAAGCGCACAGCCAGCTCGATTACGCGCTGGAACGTGGCATCAACTTCGTCGACACGGCGGAGATGTATCCGGTGATGGCCAGCGCGCAAACGCAGGGCAGCACGGAGCGTTACATCGGCAGCTGGCTGAAGAAAAGCGGCAAGCGCAGCCAGATCGTCCTGGCCAGCAAGGTAGCGGGACCGAACTCGCGCATGCACTGGATACGCAGGGGCAAGACGGATCACGACGCGGTCAATATCCGCGCCGCCGTCGAGGACAGCCTGCGCCGGCTGCAGACGGAGCACATTGACCTGTATCAATTGCACTGGCCCAGCCGTAACCTGCCCATCTTCGGCGCCAGCGTGTACGACCCGCGCAAGGAACACGCGTCGGTCGCCATCGAAGAGACGCTGGCCGTGCTGGGCAAGCTGGTCGAGGAAGGCAAGATCGGCCACATCGGCGTGTCGAATGAATCGTCGTGGGGCGTGTGCGAATACATCAAGCAGGCCGAGCTGAAAGACTTGCCGCGCATCGTTTCGATCCAGAACCTGTACAACCTGACGGCGCGCCATTTCGAGACGAGCCTGCTCGACGAAACCTGCCACCGCGAGAACGTCAGCTTGCTGGCCTACAGCCCGCTGGCGTTCGGCCAGCTGACAGCGAAGTACCTCGACAATCCACAAGCCAGGGGCCGCCTGACGCGCTTCCCGGCCGGCTGGAGTCCCCGCTACGTGCGCCCCGCCACCATCGCGGCAGCCAGCCAGTATGCGGCGCTGGCCCGCGCGCACGGCCTGACGCCGGCGCAGCTGGCACTCGCGTGGTGCTACTCGCGCTGGTTCGTCGCGTCGACCATCATCGGCGCCACCAGCGTGGCGCAGTTGCAGCAAAATATCGATGCGCATCACCTCACCTTGTCGCCGGAACTGGTGGCGGCCGTCGACGCCATCCACGCCAGTCTGCCCAATCCGGGACAGTAAGGCCCGCCGTCTGGCGGCGCATGCCGTCGCCAGGCTCCCCACGCTCATCGCAGATAGTCGTATTTATACAACAGCTGGCAATTTACTGCTGTGCAGCATTGCGGCCTTGCCGTGCCCGGTCGTATGCTGGAAACGAGGCCATATGCGCTACGCGCACCATGTTGACGTCTTTCAGATATTTATTGCATATCGATAGACAGAACGATTCGTAAGCACGCCGCGTGCCCACTGTTAATCTGATTGCATCACCGGACCGCCATGGTCCGCGCAACCACAACCGAAGAGATATCGTCGATGAGTTCAAGCAACGCCCGCTCCCAACTTCCCGCCCTCCCCGTAAAAACCGTGATCGCCGCCAGCCTGGTCGCCTGCTTCAGCCTGCCGATGCAGGCGCAGGCGCAGCAAGAGCTGCCGGCCGAAGGCGAATTGCAATCGGTGGTGGTCACCGGCACCTTCGCCAAGAACCGCCGCACCATCGATTCCGAATCGCCGATCGACATCCTCACCTCGCGCGACCTGCAAAGCACGGGTTCGGGCGAGCTGGCCACCGTGCTGGCGCGCCTGCTGCCATCGCTGAACTTTGCCCGCGCCACGGGCGCCGACGCCAGCGACGCCGTGCGTCCGGCGCAATTGCGCGGCCTGTCGCCCGACCAGACCCTGGTACTGGTGAACGGCAAGCGCCGCTATACCTCGGCCGTCGTCAACGTCAACGGCTCGCTGGGCCGCGGCTCGGCGCCTGTCGACCTGAACGCCATTCCCCTGGCCGCCATCGACCACGTGGAAGTGCTGCGCGATGGCGCGGCGGCCCAGTACGGCTCCGACGCGATTGCCGGCGTGATCAACATCATCCTGAAAAAAGGCGCGGCCGGCGGCGATATCGAAGTGGGTTATGGCCAGACGCAGGAACGCGACGGCAAGCAAAAATCCATCAAGGGTTCGGCCGGCTTCGCCCTGGGCGAGGACGGCTGGGTGCGCGTCTCGGCCGAAGTGGCGGAACGCGACCCGACCAACCGCGCCGGTGCCGATTTCCGCAACCCGCTGGAACCGCGCTACGGCAAGGTCAACCAGCGCTATGGCGACCCGGAAAGCAAGCCGGCAACGATTTTCCTCAACAGCGAATACCACATCAGCGACAACCTCGACTGGTATGCCTTCGGCAACTACGGCAAGCGCGACACGTCGGCCGCCGCCACCTGGCGCACGGCGCTGATCACGGACCCGAATAATTCGAAGCAGTTTGTCCAGCGCACGCCGCTCTTCCCGGAAGGCTTTTTGCCATTGCAAAACAGCACCCTGACGGACCAGTCCCTGGTGACGGGCTTGCGCGGCGAAGCGGCCGGCTGGCGCTGGGATGCCAGCCTCAATTACGGCAGCAACAAGTTCGAGCTGGACCTGGACAATACGGTCAACCAGTCGTTGGGCGCCAACAGCCCCACGCATTTCTATGCGGGCTCGCTGAAAAACGAACAGACCGTATTCAACCTCGATGCGGCGCGCGAATTTCCTGTCTCTTTCTTTACGGGTCCGCTGACGGTGGCCGTGGGCGCCGAAGCGCGCCATGAAAAATACAGCATCGGCGCCGGCGATGAAGCATCGTACACGGGCGGTGGTTCGCAAGGCTTTGCCGGCTTCCGTCCTGTCAACGCGGGCAGCCACTCGCGCCACAACGAGTCGGTCTATGTGAACCTGGAAGCGGAAGCGACGAAGAAACTGTCGGGCGGCGTGGCCCTGCGCCATGAGCGCTACAGCGATTTCGGCAGCACCACCTCGGCCAAGGGTTCGGCCCGTTATGCGTTCACGGACGCGCTTTCCCTGCGCGGCACCGTGTCGAGCGGCTTCCGCGCGCCGTCGCTGGCGCAGCAGTACTACACCATCACCACCACCAACTTCCAGGTCATCAACGGCAACAATACGGCCATCGAGACGGGCACCTTCGCCGTCAACACGCCGCAGGCGCGCGCCCTCGGTGCGCAAGACCTGAAGCCGGAAAAGGCACGCAACTACAGCCTGGGCCTGCAGTTCCAGCCCAGCCGCAACTTCACCACCAGCATCGATGCCTACCGCATCGACATCGACAACCGCATCCTGTTCTCGGCCAATCTGGCGCTGAACGACAAGCTCAAGGCCCAGCTGGCGACGCAAGGCTCGACCGTGGGCGCAGCGCGCTACTTCACCAACGCCGTCGATACGCGCACGGAAGGCGTGGACATCGTCAGCACCTACCGCATCGACCTGCAGGACAAGGACCGCCTGGACCTCACCGTGGCGTACAACCACAACAAGAGCACGGTACAGAAAATCGCCGATAATCCGGCCATCCTGACGGCCAACAACCTGAAACTGATCGACCGCCAGAGCATCGACCGCATCACGGTGGCCTCGCCGAAGGACAAGTTCAGCCTGGCCGCCGACTACGGCTTCGGCATCTGGAATGCGCACGGCGTCGTGACCCGCTACGGCAGCTTCACCGTGCCGCAGAACGACGTCAAGCTGGACCAGACGTATGACCCGCAATGGGTGCTGGACGTGTCCGGTTCCGTGAAACTGGGCAAGAACTGGCGCCTGGTGGCCGGCATCGACAACGTCACCAACCGCTATCCGGCGCAAGTGACGAGCGCGGGCAACCTGAACGTCAACGGTACCCAGCCTTACAGCATCTTCGCGCCGAACGGTTTCAACGGCCGCTATTACTACGCCAAGGCTGGCTATAGCTGGTAAATACCGCTCCGCCATGCAAAAAGCCCGCGCATCTTCCGATGCGCGGGCTTTTTTTCATGTCTTGCGCCCGCAGGCGCTGCAGGCTCAGGCGCGGCGGCGGCGCGCGGCAAAACCGACCAGACCCAGGCCCAGCATCAACATGCCGTAGGTCGCTGGCTCAGGCACGGCCGAGACGGAACTGTATGCGCGGAAATTGCTCAGG
This sequence comes from Janthinobacterium sp. BJB304, assembly GCF_002735765.1. NCBI lineage: Bacteria > Pseudomonadati > Pseudomonadota > Betaproteobacteria > Burkholderiales > Oxalobacteraceae > Janthinobacterium > Janthinobacterium sp. BJB304. The sequence continues at coordinate 78,273 of NZ_PDZN01000004.1, read as the reverse complement.
CCGCGCGGCAGATTGCTGATGGTGATGAGCGTATTGGCGGCCAGCGGCGCGTCCCAGTGGAACAGCAGTTCGCCACGGCCATAGTGCACGGCCAGGTAGTCGAAGCTGGACTTGACGGTGAACGAACCGGACTTACCGCTTTCCAGGTCGCCCTGGGCGGCAAAGACCAGGGAACCGGTGCCGCTGGATGGCAGACCAAACTTGCTGCTGACCAAGCTCTGGATGGCGGCCGCGCTTTGCGGGCCGGACGGGTTGGCGCCGTCAAACACCCAGACCGAGTCCGCTGCCACGCTGCCGTAGGTGACGGTCTTGCCGCCCACCAGGAAGCCGCTCATGGCGGGATCGGTGATTTCCACCCAGTTCGCCGCCTGGGCCAATGGCGCCAGGCAAGCCGAGACAGCAAGGCAGAGACCCAGCACAGCATGTTTAGTCGTGTTCATAATTTTCCCTATTGATAAATTTCAAAAAACACAATGTTGATTATATTTTTGTTATATTTTTTTGCGATTGAGCAAAAGATATCATCCAGGAAATCAAAATGCAATAAAAGAAACAAATTTTACCATTGGTATTTTCAATCGGTCTCATCAGTTTCTTGCCGAGTCCGGCTATGAAGGGGCGTACCGCCCTCCTTGCCATGACCGGGCGCTGGTCGGGGAAGCAGGATTGTTGTAGATCAGCACATGCCAAGCGGCAATGGCAAGCCTGCAGGTATGCGTGGTCATCCTGACACGCAATCGGCTACCATGGGGTTTACTCTTCTTGATGATGGATAACCATGCCCAGCTGGCACCTGGCCGACGCCGCCGAACTGGCGGCGCGCCATCCCTACACCTTCTATAAATCGCCGCCCGAAGCCATCGCCCAGGTGCGCCCCGGCGAGGTGGTCAAGCTGATCTTCGCCTTCCACAGCGACGATCCGCAGGCGCCGGGCGCCGAGCGCATGTGGGTGCTGGTCGACACGGTCGAGCCGCATGGGCACTTTACGGGCAAGCTCGACAACATGCCCGGCTACATCGCCGATTTGCGCGCCAAAGACCCCATCGCCTTCGCGGCGCGCCACATCATCAATACCCAGCACGACGATGACGATAACCTCGTCAACCGCTACGCGGGCCTGTGCTTCGTCACGAAACGCGTGCTGGAAGACGGCGCGCCCGTCGGCTACCTGTACCGCGAAGCGCCGGACAACGACGACGACAGCGGCTGGCGCTTCACGGCCAACGACGAGAGCGACGACTACATCAACGACAGCGCCAACGTGGCCCTCGTGTCGCTGGGCGCCGTGCTCAGCGTGGACGACCGTTTTATTGCGCTGCTGGACGCCCCTGCCGGCGCGGCGTACGCCTTCGACCGCAACACGCAACAATTCATGGCGGTGGACGAATGACAACAGATGAACTGAAGCAATTTTGCGCGGCCCTGCCCGGCGCGCAAGCCGTGCTGTACGGTGCGCCGTCGAACATCCTCGTGTATGAGGTAAGCGGCAAGAAGTTTGCCTATTTCAAGACCAGCGCACCGGAACAGTGGCGCTTCAGCCTGCGCGTCAGCGCGGAACGATTCATCGAACTGACGGACATGCCGGGCGTGAAACCGGCCCGCTACATGGGCCGCTTTCACTGGGTCACCATCGTCGACGTGGCGCGCTTCCCCACCGATTACCTGGCGGAACTGGTGCAGGATAGCTACGCGCGCGCCGTGGCCAGCCTGACGCGCGCGCAAAAGGCGGCCATCGCCTAGAGGGCTTCCTCGCCCGCCATGGCGCGGTCGATGTCTTCGCGCGTCAGGTCCGGCGCCAGCTGCAGGATGAACTCGTAGGCGTAGGCGCGCAGGTAGGCACCACGGCGCACGGCCAGGCGCGTCGTGTTGGTGGCGAACAGATGCGACGCTTCCACGGCGCGCAGCCCCTTGTCGCGGCCATGGTCGAAGGCCATCGAGGCGACGATGCCCACGCCCAGGCCCAGCGCCACGTATTGCTTGATGACATCCGAATCCATGGCCGTGAGGATGATGTCGGTCGTCACGCCCGCCTTGGCGAACGCATCGTCGATATGGCCGCGGCCCGTGAAACCCTTGTCGTAGGTAATCAACGGGTATTTCGCCAGGTCTTCCAGGCGGATCGGCGAGTGCTCGAGCAGCGGGTGGCCGTCCGGCACGACGATCAGATGGCTCCAGCGGTAGCACGGGAACGACACGAGGTCGGGGAACTGGCTCAAACCCTCCGTGGCGATGCCGATATCGGTCTTGCCCGACAGCACCCATTCCGCGATATGCTCGGGCGCGCTTTGCTGCAGCGCGATGCGCACGTCGGGGAAGGCGGCGCGAAAGCCCTGCACCACTTTCGGCAACGCATAGCGCGCCTGCGTGTGCGTGGCCGCCACCGATAACGTTCCGCTGGTCTGGCCGCTGTATTCGAGGCTGGCCTGCTGCAGGTTTTCCGCCTCGATCAAGAGGCGGTCGACGATCTTCAAAATGCCCTTGCCCGGCTCCGTCAAGCCCGTCAAGCGCTTGCCGTTGCGCTCGAAAATCACCACGCCCAGCTCATCTTCCAGTTCGCGGATCTGCCGGCTCACGCCCGGCTGCGACGTGAACAGGGCGTTGGCCACTTCCGTCAGGTTATAGCCGCGGCGGGCCGCTTCGCGGATCGAACGCAGTTGTTGAAAGTTCATATATTTTCAGCCTTTAGGTTCTTGTTGGTTCAACGAACACGTGGAGGCGTTTCGGACGCACGACCAGGGTCTCGCCTTCCTTCAGCTGCAAATGAGTAAAACGCTCGTTCGACATCACAGCTTCGATCAGCTCGCTGTTATCGACGCGCTGCAAGTCCAGCTGGGCCAGCGGGCCGATCGCATGGGCGCGGCTCAGTTTCACCACGATGCCTTCCGCGCCCTGCGTGTAACGGTCGATTTCCAGGTCGTGCGGACGCACATAGGCCGTGCCCTTGCTGTCGCTCACGCCCGCGTAATCGGGCACCTCGAAGCTGGCGTCGCCCGTCGCCATCACGCCGTCATGCACGCGGCCGTGGAACAGGTTGACGTTGCCCAGGAAGCCGTACACGAAGGGCGACGCCGGGTGGTTATAGACTTGCTCTGGGGAACCAAGTTGCTCGACGGTCCCCTTGTTCATCAGCACGACCTGGTCGGCCACTTCCAGCGCCTCTTCCTGGTCATGCGTCACAAAAATGCTGGTCACGTGCAAGTCGTCGTGCAGGCGGCGCAGCCAGCGGCGCAATTCCTTGCGCACCTTGGCGTCGAGCGCGCCGAACGGCTCGTCGAGCAGCAGCACGCGCGGTTCGACAGCGAGGGCGCGCGCCAGGGCAATGCGCTGGCGTTGCCCACCCGACAATTGCGGCGGATAGCGGTCGGCCAGCCAGTCCAGCTGCACCAGCTCCAGCAAATCTTTCACTTTACGGCGGATCTGGTCTTCCGACGGGCGCTCGCTGCGCGATTTCACGCGTAAACCGAACGCCACGTTTTCGAACACCGTCATGTGCTTGAACAGCGCGTAATGCTGGAACACGAAGCCGACCTGCCGCTCGCGCACGTGGCGGTTCGACGCGTCTTCCGCATCGAGCAGCACCTGGCCGCTGTCCGGATGTTCCAGACCGGCTATGATGCGCAGCAAGGTGGTCTTGCCGCAACCCGACGGGCCCAGCAGGGCCGTCAGTTCGCCGGCGGGAAAGTCCAGCGAGATATTGTCGAGGGCGACGAAATCGCCGAAGCGCTTGTGGATGTTCTTAACTGCGATGGTCATATCAGTGCTCCGTGGAACGTAAGGCGGAATCGTCGGCGTCGCTCTCGTTCAAACGCCACTCAATGAAGGCTTTCAGGGCCAAAGTCACCAGCGCCAGCAAGGCCAGCAGCGAGGCGACGGCAAACGCGGCGGCGAAGTTGTACTCGTTGTACAGAATCTCCACCTGCAGCGGCATGGTGTTGGTTTCGCCGCGGATATGGCCGGAGACGACGGACACGGCGCCGAACTCGCCCATGGCGCGGGCGTTACACAGGATCACGCCATACAGCAAGCCCCACTTGATATTCGGCAAAGTGACTCTGCGGAAAGTGTTCCAGCCCGAGGCGCCCAGCACGATGGCGGCCTCTTCCTCTTCGCTGCCTTGCGACTGCATCAGCGGGATCAGTTCGCGCGCCACGAACGGGAAGGTGATGAAGATGGTGGCCAGCACGATGCCGGGCACGGCGAACAGTATCTTGATGTCGTGCGCCTGCAGCCACGGGCCGAACCAGCCTTGGGCGCCGAACATCAGCACGTATATCAGGCCGGAAATCACCGGGGAAACGGAAAACGGCAAGTCGATCAGGGTCAATAAAATGCTTTTGCCGCGGAACTCGAACTTGGCGATGCACCACGAAGCGGCCACGCCGAATACCAGGTTCAGCGGCACGGCGATGGCGGCCGTGATCAGGGTCAACTTGATGGCGGAAATGGCGTCCGGATCGATGATGGCGGCGATATACGCTTCCCAGCCCTTCTTGAACGCTTCCGCAAACACGGCCACCAGGGGCACGATGAGGAATGTCGTCAGGAACAGCAAGGCAATGGTGATCAATACCGTGCGCACCCACAGCGGTTCCAGCACCACGGGGCCGACGTTCGGCTCGAAGCGGCGCACTTTGGGCAGCGCAGTGTCCACGCCAGCGGCGGCAGTCGTATTCGTACTCATGATTTCTTCGCCTTTCCGCGCGTCCATGCTTGCAGCAGGTTAATCGTCAACAACAGCAGGAAAGACACCACCAGCATCACCACGGCGATGGCCGTGGCGCCTGCGTAATCGTATTGCTCCAGCTTGGTAATAATGAACAGCGGAGTGATTTCCGACACCATCGGCATGTTGCCGGCGATAAAGATCACGGAACCGTACTCGCCCGTGGCGCGGGCAAAGGCCAGCGCAAAGCCCGTCAGCAACGATGGCAAGATCGTGGGGAAGATAACGCGGATAAACGTTTGCAGGGAATTGGCGCCCAGGCTGGCGGCCGCTTCTTCGAGTTCCTTTTCCGCGTCTTCCAGCACCGGCTGCACGGTGCGCACGACAAACGGCAAGCCGATGAAGGTCAGCGCCACCACCACGCCCAGCGGCGTGAACGCCACCTTGATGCCGAGCACGCCTTCGATGAACTGGCCGAACCAGCCGTTCGACGAATACAAGGCCGTCAGGGTGATGCCGGCCACGGCTGTCGGCAAGGCGAACGGCAAGTCGACCAGCGCGTCGATGATGCGCTTGCCGGGGAATTTATAGCGCACCAGCACCCAGGCCAGGATGCCGCCAAACACCACGTTCAGCAGCGCGGCGATCAGCGAGGCGCCAAACGTCAGGCGGTATGACGCCATCACGCGGTCGGACGTGACGGCGCTGAAGAAGGCGTCCCATGTCATTGTGAAAGTTTTCAGGAACACCGACGACAAGGGAATGAGGACGATCAAGGCCAGGTAAAAGAGCGTGAAGCCCAGTGACAACTTAAACCCCGGCATGACCCGAAACGGCGCTCCGCGCGCCTTGGGCGGCGCTAGTGTTGCTTCAGACATGGAAACCCCTTCTTATTACATTTTTGAGTTATAGGTCGCAATAATCACATGCAATCGTTATAAAAAGAACTAACCATTTCTCATTTGCTTAGATGGATTTTGCATACTTGCCGGCAGAATCTATGGGCGAAAAAAAACGCACCGGACAGGTGCGTTTTTTGTGGAAACAAGAGTGCCGAATAAAACGTTCAGGGCTAGGCGCGTTGCCGAAGACAGTACGAATGTACGGCGAGGCAATGCAACAACGCCATGGACGTTTTTTCGGTGCTCTTACTTGTTTGGCTGCGGCGTCAACCGGAGATATGGCTTCGCGGCCGTAAAGCCCTTCGGATATTTCTGCTTGATCACGTCCGGGTCTTGCACGGTCAGTGGAATGATGACGTCATCGCCATCGTTCCAGTTGCCGGGCGTGGCTACCGTGTAGCCGTCCGTCAATTGCAGGGCATCGATGACGCGCAGGATTTCATTGAAGTTGCGGCCCGTGCTGAGCGGATACGTGAGGATCAGCCGTACTTTCTTGTTCGGGTCGATGATGAAGACGGAGCGCACGGTGGCCGTGACGGACTGTTCCGGGTGAATCATGTCGTACAGCACCGACACTTTCTTGTCGACGTCGGCGATGATGGGGAAGCCCACCACCGTGTTTTGCGTATCTTCGATATCCTTGATCCAGCTCTTGTGCGACTCGGCCGCGTCCACGGACAGGGCGATGGCCTTCACGTTGCGCTTGTCGAATTCGGGCTTGAGCTTGGCCGTCAGGCCCAGCTCCGTCGTGCACACGGGCGTAAAATCTGCCGGGTGGGAAAACAGCACCACCCAGGAATTGCCCGCCCACTCGTGGAACTTGAGCGGGCCGATCGAGCTGTCTTGTTCAAAATCAGGGGCGACATCGCCCAGGCGTAAAGTCATCGTGATCTCCTTCAGAAGTTGTGTGGCGAAGATGTTCGTCGTATCAGGCTGCCTGACGGTGGCGCTTGTCGCTTTGCGCCAGATCAAACAGTGTTTGCAGCTGCGCCTGGCCGTAGACCCAGTCACCAAGGCGCGACTCGGCGTTGATATGGCCCAGCGCACCGCCATCAATATACTTGCAATTCCAGCGCCGCGCCCACTGCGCCGCGTGTTCGGCCGTCATCCACGGATCCGTCTGGCTGGCGATCAGGATGCCGGGGCAAGGCAGCCGCTTTTGCGGCAATGCCTTCGCCACGCCAAACTTGTCGGGGTCGGCCGGCCCCACCAGCAGCACGCCGGCCACGCCCTGCGGGTCGCGCGCCAGGCTGTGCGCCGTCGTCAGGCAGCCGAAGCTGTGGGCGACGATCAGGGTCGGGCGCGCATCCTGCCGCCGCACCTGGTCCAGGCGCGCCGACCAGGTCGCCAGGTCGGGTTCATTCCAGTCGTCCTGCTCGACCCGCTCGAATTGCGGATACAGGCGCTGCCAGCGGCTCTGCCAGTGCTCGGGACCGCTGTTATGCAGGCCCGGCACGATCAGTACCCGGTAATCGGAAAAGCTGCGCAGCGCCATGATGGATCCTTTTAGTAACGGTCTGGCAATCGTGCCATCCGGTATTACTTAGGCTGGTAGATCTGGTCGAAGATGCCGCCGTCGGCAAAGTGCGCCTTCTGTGCCGCCGTCCAGCCGCCGGCCACCTGCTCGATGGTGAACAGGTTGACCTTGGCGAACTGCGACGCATATTTCTTCGCCGCCTTGTCCGTTGCCGGACGGTAGTAATTCTTGGCGATGATGTCTTGCGCCTCGTCCGTGTACAGGTAGTTCAGGTAAGCCTCGGCCACCTTGCGCGTGCCATGCTTGTCGGCAAACTTGTCGACGACGGCCACGGGCGGCTCGGCCAGGATGCTGACGGACGGCGTGATGATGTCGAACTTGGTCGGGCCCAGTTCCTTGACGGCGAGATACGCCTCGTTTTCCCAGGCGATCAGCACGTCGCCGATACCGCGTTCGACGAAGGTGGTGGTGGCGCCGCGCGCGCCGGAATCGAGCACGGGCACGTTTTTATACAGTTTGCCGAGGAAATCCTTGGCCTTCGCTTCGCTGCCGCCCGGCTGGCGCAGCGCATAACCCCACGCGGCCAGATGGTTCCAGCGGGCGCCGCCCGAGGTTTTCGGATTCGGCGTGATGACGGAGACGCCCGGCTTGATCAGGTCGTTCCAGTCCTTGATGCCTTTCGGGTTGCCCTTGCGCACCAGGAAGACGATGGTCGAGGTGTAAGGCGAGCTGTTGTGCGCCAGGCGCTTTTGCCAGTCGGCGGCCAGCAGCTTGTGCTCGGCCAGCGCGTCGATGTCATAGGCCAGGGCCAACGTCACCACGTCCGCTTCCAGGCCGTCGATGACGGCGCGCGCCTGCTTGCCGGAGCCGCCGTGCGATTGCTTGATCTTGACGTTGTCGCCCGTCTTGCCTTTCCACTCCTTGGCAAATGCCGTATTCACATCCTGGTACAGCTCGCGCGTCGGGTCGTACGACACGTTGAGCAGGGTGATATCGGCAGCCTGCGCCGTTTGCAGAACGGCAAACGCGCTGATGGCGGCGGCAATGATGATTTTTTTCGACAGCATCTAAGATCCCCGTATGGTTGAACTTTCAGAGCCACCAGATTACGGCGCAACGGCCGCAAAGAGAACGAAGCGTTTCGCCGTTCGATATTCGATATTCGCATATGGACGGCGCGCAACGGGGATTTAGTGCTTAATAAAAACGGTTGAACAGCACCACAGCCCACGTGGCGAAAGCCAGGATACACGTGAGCAGCACGGCGGCGCTGCCGAAGTCCTTGGCGTTTTTCGACAGCGGATGGCGCTCGAGCGAAATGCGGTCGACCACGGCTTCGATTGCCGAATTGATCAGTTCGACGATCAGCACCAGCAGCAGCACGCCGATCAGCACCAGCTTTTCAAAGGCGGAAATGCGCAACAACAAGGCGATCACGGTGCCGACGACGAACAAACCGAGTTCCTGGCGGAACGCGTGTTCATGGCGCCAGGCCGCCTTCAAGCCGTCGAGCGAGTAGAAAAAGGCGGAAAAAATCCGTTTCAAGCCGCTTTTGCTCTTGAATTCATTTACAGGTTGCATAGTTATCCATGGTTCAAAGTCCATCCAGCCGCCAATTATGACGGCCAACATGAGAATTGTGACAATTTATTCGCTGAATATCTCGGAACATTTCACTATTTTTTCACATCATGGTATAAAGATGCATGAATACTGCATTGCACCAAATCCATCATGAAAATTGAACCGGTCGCAGCCCCAAAGACGACGATACAGGTGATCGAACGCATGGTCGCCCTGCTCGATGCCCTGGCCAAATATTCCGACCCGGTCAGCCTGAAGGAATTGTCGAAAGTGTCCGGCCTGCACCCCTCAACGGCGCACCGCATCCTCAACGACATGGTACTGACGCGCTTCGTCGACCGCATCGAACCGGGCACTTACCGCTTGGGTATGCGCCTGCTGGAACTGGGCAATGTGGTGAAAAGCCGCCTCAGCGTGCGCGAAGCGGCGCTGGACTTCATGCGCCAGCTGCACAAGAAAACCCAGCAAACCATCAACCTGTCCGTGCGCCAGGGCGACGAGATCGTCTACATCGACCGCGCCTTTTCCGAGCGCTCGGGCATGCAGGTGGTGCGCGCCATCGGCGGCCGCGGCCCGCTGCACCTGACGTCAACCGGCAAGCTGTTCCTGTCCGTCGATGAACCGAAAGCCATCCGCGCGTATGCGACGCGCACGGGGCTGGCCGGGCACAACAAGAATTCCATCACGGATCTGCAAAAGCTCGAGCGCGAGTTGAGCCTGGTGCGCGAACGCGGCTATGCGCGCGACAATGAAGAGCTGGAACTGGGCGTGCGCTGCATGGCCGCCGGCATCCGCGACGACTCGGGCAAGCTGATCGCCGGCCTGTCGATATCCGCGCCGGCCGACCGCCTGCAGGATGAGTGGCTGGTGGACCTGGTGGAAACGGCGAATCAGATTTCCGTCACACTGGGATTCATTCCCCAAGACTAAAGCACTGCCGTATAAAAATGTTCAGGGCAAGGCGCACTAACGAAGACAGTACGACTAGTACGGCGAGTTAGTGCAACGCAGCCCTGGACATTCGCATTGAAACTTAATCAACCGCCGGGCAGGCTCATGTTGGCAGGTTTCAATGCTTCGAGCCACTTGCGCATGCGTCCCGCATCGGCCGTACGCGACTGTTTCCCCTTGGAATCGAGGAAGACCATGATCACGGCCCGTCCTTCGATGACGGCCTGCATCATCAGACAACGTCCCGCCTCATTGATGAAGCCCGTCTTTTGCAAGCCGATTTCCCAGCCCGGGTTGGCCACCAGATGATTCGTATTGCCAAACTGCATAGGCTGGCCGCTGGCTTCGACGATGGCTTTCGGGTCCGTCGAGTACTCGCGCAGCAGCGGATGGCGGAAGGCGGCCATGGCCAGCTTGCCCAGGTCGCGCGCGCTGGCCACGTTCATTTTCGACAAGCCGCTGGAATCGACGTAATGCGTATCCATCATGCCCAGCTGGCGCGCCTTGCTGTTCATGGCGTCGACAAACGCCGGCAAGCCGCCCGGATAATTGCGGCCCAGCGCCGAAGCGGCGCGGTTTTCCGAGCTCATCAGGGCAATGTGCAGCATGTTGCCGCGCGTCAGCTGCGAGCCCACCTTCAGGCGCGAGCTGCTGAACTTGGCGCGGTCGACGTCCTCGTCCGTAATCGTCAGCACTTCATCCATGTCCTGGTGCGCTTCGACCACCACCAGGCCCGTCATCATCTTGGTGATGGAGGCGATGGGCAGGGCGACATTCGAATTCTTTTCAAACAGCACTTCCGAATTGTTCTGGTCCAGCACCAGCGCCACGCTCGACTTGAGGTCGAGCGGATCGCGCGTGAGGTTCAGGCCCGCCAGGTCGCCCATGGTCGGCATCGGGGCGGCCATGGGCACGGCCACGCTGCTGACTTTTTGATAGATGACCTTGCGTTTGCCGCGCACCATGACGACCCGACGCACGCTCTTTTCGCGTGGCGCGACCGTCGCGCCCTTGCGCAGCACGATCTTGATTTTCTTGGTGTTGTGTTTATTGGAGGCTGAGGATTTGCCGTTCGCTTCCCTGGCGTGCACGGCCGCAGCCGGCGCCAATGCAAACAGCAGGGAAGCCAGGATACCCAGCGCAAGTTTAAACTTAGCCATTCGATAATTCCCCGTGAAGCTGTTGCCTTATTGCAGTGTAGCGAAATGCAGAGTATTCGCAAGCCTATTTAACAGTTAGGACAGTATTTATTGCAGCACTGAAATACAAATTGTTGGCGATCAGCAAACAAGCTCATCTTTGAGCGGCTGTTTGCCGGCGTACATCGCCAGCAATGTCTATTTGTCCATGAATTTAACAAAACCGGCCAGCGGCTCGCGTTCCGTGCTCAGGCGGTTCTCGATCTTGTCCGGGTCGGCATAGCCGAGGGCCATGCCGCATACCACCATTTCGCTGGCCGGTACGCCCAGCTCGTCGCGGATGATGTCATGGTAATGGATGAAGGCCGCTTGCGGGCACGTGTCGAGTCCCCGCGCGCGCGCCGCCAGCATGATATTTTGCAAGAACATGCCGTAATCGAGCCAGGAACCCTGTTCCAGCACCCGCTCGATGGTAAAGATCAGGCCCACGGGCGCATCGAAAAACTGGAAATTGCGTCCATGCTGGGCCGCCATGCCGGCCGTGTCGCCCCGCTCCAGCCCCAGCAGCTGATACAGGTCCAGGCCGATCTTGCGGCGGCGCTCGATGAACGGCGCCGTCCACTGGCGCGGGTAATAGGTATACGACGCCGTGCGCGCGGGCGCATCGGGCGCCTTCGGCGCGGCATACGCGGCCAGGATGCGGCGCGACAGGCGCAACCGCGCCTCGCCCGACAGCACGTAGACTTTCCACGGCTGCATATTGGCACCCGAGGGCGCGCGCGCCGCCACTTCCAGGATGCGCGCGATATCGTCCTGCGCCACCGGCGTGGGTAAGAAGGCGCGGATCGAACGGCGCGACAGGATGACGCTATCGACGGCTTGCTGCGCCGTCTGTGTTTCAGATACTGGCTTGCTCACTGCGCTGCTCCCTGCTATTTCTTGACTACAAACACCACGCCGACCACGGCCACCAGCATGCCGGCGATGCCCAGCATATTAAATGCTTCGCCAAACATCAGCCAGGCCATCACGGCCGTCGTGGGCGGGGTCAGGTACAGCAAACCCGTCACTTTCGTCGCGTCGCTGCGGCGGATCAGGGCGAACAGCAGGAAGATGGCGCCGATCGACAGCACGAGTACCGACCACAACAAGGCGCCAATAAAATTCGCCGTCCATTGGACGTTGCTGAAATGCAGGTCCAAACCTTCGTAATACAAGGCGAATGGCAAGACCACGACGATGGAAGCGGCAAACTGCACCACTGTGCCGGTGCGCAAGTCGAACTGCGGACAGTGGCGTTTTTGATACATGGTGCCGGCCGTCATCGACAGCAGGGCGAACACGCACAGCAGCACGCTTTCCACCGTCAGGCCCACGAGGTTGATCTTCGCGTAGACGACCAGGGCCACGCCCAGCAAGCCAAAGAACAGGCCCAGCCACTGGCGCGGGCGCACGGATTCGCCGATCAGCGGCGCGGCGCAGGCCGTCAGCACGGGCTGCATGCCCACGATCAGTGCGGACAGGCCGGCCGGCATGCCCAGCTTGATGGCGCACCAGACGCCGGCCAGGTAGCCAGCCTGCATCAAAATGCCGGCCACGGCGATCTGGCGGAACTGGCCCACGGGCCACGGCGCGCGCAACAGCAGCACCAGCGGCAGCAGGATCACCAGCACGCCCAGGAAGCGCAGCAGCAAAAAGGTCAGCGGCGGTGCGTACGGCAAGCCGAACTTGGCCACGATAAAACCTGTGCTCCATAACAACACGAAAAAGCCAGGCAAGGCCATCGGCGCCAGGGTGGTCAGGAAAGAGGCTTTGCCACTGGCGCCAGCCGCGGCGGGAAGATTGGACATGGTATCAACTCGGGAAACAGGATCGGCACCGGGGCCTGCGCCAGTGCGGGAGGCAAAGTCTAGCATGCTGCGCCGCGATCGTCCCCGCAGCCACTGGAAACGATAGTTTAGACATAAACCATTGACACGTAGAAATCAAATATTTCTCTTTAGAAACAATGACTTTTGATGCAAATCTATTCAATTGTTGCATCGCACAAGAAACGCTTGACTTCGTTTTTTTTCGCCGTAGAATAGGGTTTGTTGCGTTGCACAATTCTTGTTCAGCTTGAAAAATTTAGATTCACCTGCTTTCCCAAACGGTACACGCAGCATCAAATTAACCAGATTTCGATTTTTTGGAGATTTATATGTTTTCAATTCCTGAGCAATTTTCGTCCGCTACCAAAGCCAACCTGGAAGCCCAATTCGCCCTGTTCTCGTCGCTGACGGGCAAAGCCTTCGAAGGCATCGAAAAGATCGTCGAACTGAACCTGACCGCTGCCAAGGCGACTCTGGAAGAATCGACTGCCGCCGCCAAGCAATTGCTGTCGGCAAAAGATCCACAAGAATTCTTCTCGCTGAGCGCTGCTCAAGCCCAGCCTAGCGCCGAAAAAGCCATCGCTTACGGCCGTCACCTGGCTGCCATCACGTCGGGCACGCAAGCCGAGTTCAGCAAAGCTGCTGAAACGCAAATCGCTGAAACCAACCGCAAAGTCCTGTCCCTGGTGGAAGAAGTCACCAAGAACGCGCCAGCCGGTTCGGAAAACGCCGTTGCCATCCTGAAAAGTGCCATCGGCAACGCCAATGCAGGCTACGAGCAGTTCTCGAAAACCAGCAAGCAAGCTGTCGAAGCCATCGAAGCGAACCTGACCTCGGCCGTGAACCAGTTCACGCAAGCGGCTGAAAAAGTCGTACCGCGCGCTGCCGCCAAGTAATTCCTGCGCGACCGCTACGGCGGTCCGTTGTTACCAGCTCCTCCAGGCATCCATCCCGCACTTCCCTGACGGATGCCATTATGCCCCAGCCCTGCTGGGGCATTTTTTATGCGCTTTTACTTTCCCGCCCTTACTCCCCCAGATACGCCGCCTTCACGCGCGGGTCGTCGAGCATGGCCGCCGCGTTGCCGCCCATGGTGACCAGGCCGGAATCCATCACATAGCCGCGGTGCGCCGCCTGCAGGGCCAAACGGGCATTCTGTTCGACCAGCAAGATCGTGATGCCTTCGGACGACACCTTGCGGATCACCTCGAAGATTTTCTCGACCATGATGGGCGACAAGCCCATCGACGGCTCGTCGAGCAGCAGCAGCTTCGGATGGCTCATCAGGGCGCGCGCCATGGCCAGCATCTGCTGCTCGCCGCCCGACAGGGTACCGGCCATCTGCGCCGCCCGCTCCTTGAGGCGTGGAAACACGTCGAACCACTTGGCAATGTCATCCTCGACACCGGCCTTGTCCGTGCGCGTGTAGGCGCCCATCATGAGGTTTTCGCGGATTGACATGCGCGTAAACACGCCCCGCCCTTCCGGCACCATCGCCAGTTTCCTTTCCACCAGGTGAAACGACTTCGTGCCCTTGAGCGATTCGCCCAGGTAACTGATCGTGCCTTCGATCTTGCACGCAGGCAAAGTGCCCGTGATGGCTTTCAGGGTCGTCGTCTTGCCGGCGCCGTTCGCGCCGATCAGGGCGATCAGCTCGCCCTGGTTGACTTCCAGGTCGATGCCTTTCACCGCCTTGATGCCGCCGTAAGCCACGTGCAGGCCCGCCACCTTCAATATATTGCTCATGCGTGCGATCCCCCCAGATAAGCCTCGATGACGGCCGGGTTTTGTTGTATTTCGGCCGGCAAGCCTTCCGCGATGCGCTTGCCATACTCGAGCACCGTGATGCGGTCGCACAGTCCCATCATCAGTTTCACGTCGTGCTCGATCAACAGCACGGTCTTGCCTTCCGCCTTGATTTTCACCAGCAATTCGCGCAGGGCCAGCTTTTCCGTCGCGTTCATGCCGGCCGCCGGTTCGTCGAGGGCCAGCAGTTGCGGATCGGTGGCCAGCGCGCGGGCGATTTCCAGGCGCCGCTGGTCGCCGTACGACAAGAAGCGCGCCGTGCGGCTGGCGAACTGGGCGATGCCGACGAAATCGAGCAGCTCCATCGCCCGCTTGCGGATGGATGCTTCTTCCTCGCGCGCCGCCTTGTGGCGGAAGATGGCGCCGAACACGCCCTGGTGCGAGCGCACATGGCGCCCCACCATGACGTTTTCCAGCGCCGTCATGTCGCCAAACAGGCGGATGTTCTGAAACGTGCGCGCGATGCCCGCCTTGGCCACCTTGTGCGGCGCGGACGGCGAATACGGCTTGCCGGCCAGCTCGAAGGTGCCCGTGTCGGGCTGGTACAGGCCCGTGATGACGTTGAAGAAGGTCGTCTTGCCGGCGCCGTTCGGCCCGATCAAGCCGTAGATCTGGCCTTGCCGGATGGTAATGCCCACGTCGGTGAGCGCCTGCAAGCCGCCGAAACGTTTATTTACGCCGGCGATATTAAGAATGATCTGTTCGCTCATGCTATCCCTCCCTTACGCGGACACGACACCGGTGGATTTGTTGGGCTGGTCGACATCGTGGTCGGGCCGGTCTTCGTGCTTCGGCGATGGCCACAAGCCGGCGGGACGGTTGAGCATGATCAAGACCATGGCCAGGCCGTACAGCAGCTGGCGCAGCACTTCCGCCTCGATCACCACGTGGCCGAACAGCGCCTGCTGGGCCGGTTCCACCACGTGGCGCAGCACTTCGGGAATGGATGCCAGGATCACGCCGCCGAGGATGACGCCGGGGATGTGGCCGATGCCGCCCAGCACCACCATGGCCAGCACGGCGATCGATTCCGTCAAGGAGAACGATTCCGGCGAGACAAAACCCTGGAACGAGGCAAACATGGCGCCCGCCACGCCGCCGAACGAGGCGCCCATGGAAAAAGCCAGCAATTTGACATTGCGCGTATTGATGCCCATGGCTTTCGCGGCGATCTCGTCTTCGCGGATGGCCACCCAGGCGCGGCCCAGGCGCGAATGCTGCAGGCGCTTGGTGACGAACACGACGGCGATGCACAGGAAGAGGAACAAAAAATAATAGGCATTCACAGACGGCATGGAAAAACCGGCCACCGTGACGGTGCTGTTGGTGCCCGCCTCGCCCGCCAGGTTGACGCCGAAGATGCGGATGGGGTCGATCAAATTGATGCCTTGCGGCCCGTTCGTGAAATTGATCGGGTCGTTCAAATTGTTCATGAAAATGCGGATGATCTCGCCAAAGCCCAGGGTCACGATGGCCAGATAGTCGCCGCGCAATTTTAATGTGGGCGCACCCAGCAGGGCGCCGAACAGGCCAGCCACGGCAGCGGCCAGGGGCACGATGAGCCAGATCGACAAATGGATGCCGTGCTCGCGGATTTCCGGCCCCATCAGCTGCACCAGGGTTTCGCCCAGCACGGGATACTGGTTCACCACCGATTCGAGCAGGATGGCGAACTGGGGCGACGCCAGCAAGGCCGTCAGGTAGGCGCCCACGGCGTAGAAGGCGATGTAGCCCAGGTCGAGCAGGCCGGCAAAGCCGACGACGATGTTCAAGCCCAGGGCCAGCATGATGTACAGCAAGGCCATGTCGATGATGCGCACCCACGAATTGCCGAACTGGGCGGCAAAAAACGGGAACACCATCAGCAGCGCGGCCAGGCCCAGCATGCCGGCGTAGGCCTTGGCGGGATTCTTTTTTGCGTCGAAATCGAGTAGTGCCATGATTTAATCTCCCAGTGTCACATCAGGCACGGTCGGCCACGCGTTCGCCCATGATGCCGGACGGGCGCAGGGTCAGCACGATGATCAGCACGACGAAGGCAAAGATATCCTGGTAGTGGCTGCCCAGGAAGCCGCCCGTGATGTCGCCGATGTAGCCGGCGCCCAGGCTCTCGATAATGCCCAGCAAGATACCGCCCAGCATGGCGCCATAGATATTGCCGATGCCGCCCAGCACGGCCGCGCAGAATGCTTTCAGGCCGGGGATGGCGCCCATGGAAAATTGAATCGATGCATAGTTGGCGCCCCACATCACGCCCGCGACGGCCGCCAGCGCGGCACCGATGGCAAAGGTGGCAACGATGACCTTGTCGGAATCGACGCCCATGAGTCCCGCCACGCGGGGGTTTTCCGCCGTGGCGCGCATGGCGCGGCCCATGCGTGTTTTTTCCACCAGCAATACCAACCCACCCATCGACAAGGCAGCCAGGGCCAGCAACAGCACTTGCGTTTGCGAAATCACGGCGCCGCCTATGTTGATGGGGTCGGTCGACAGCAATTGCGGGAAGGGCAAGGGATTGCGCGTCCAGATCATCATGGCGAAGGTTTGCAAGAGGATGGAGACGCCGATGGCGGTAATCAGGGGGGCGAGGCGGGGGGCGTTACGGAGGCGGCGGTAGGCGACCCGCTCGATGATGATGTTGACCAGAATACAGATGGGGATGGCGCCGAGGATGGCGGTGGCCAGTTTCAAATAGCCGGGCCAGTCCGGCACATAAATGCCCAGCAGCTTGAGAATGGTCAAGCCCACCATGGCGCCGATCATGAGCACATCGCCGTGGGCGAAGTTGATCAGGTTCAAGACGCCGTACACCATGGTGTAACCGAGGGCGACTAAGGCATACATGCTGCCCAACACCAAGCCGTTGATGATTTGCTGGATGAATGTATCCATGGTCAGATTGCCCTATCAAATATGCATTTTTCGGGAACAACTTCCGCCGGAACATGTCGCTGATACAAAAACGGCACCGGAGGAAGAATTCCTGCAGTGCCATCCCTGGACCGTTCTCACCAGCATGGCGCACGCACTCAAAACGCGCGTGACCTTGCTTAGTCATAACGACAACATATTCAAGCTTGAGGCAATCATAACGATCTTTTGCAAAAACTAAACTTGGAATAAAACGATAATTTCCGAATTAAATTTTGTTTCGAGGTGACTATTTCATCGATACTCAATCGTCCCGCAGGCTCAGGCGACGTCGCGCTTGATGCCATCGAGGCCTTTCGGCATCGGGAACGTGACGGCTTCCTGCACGCCATCGAGGGGGCGCACGCTCTTCACGCCGCACTCCTTCAAGCGGTCGATGACGGCTTGCACTAGCACCTCGGGCGCCGAGGCGCCAGCCGTGACACCCACGCGCAGCTTGCCTTCCAGCCAGGCTGGGTCGATCTGCGAGGCATTGTCGACCATGTAAGCAGGCGTGCCCATCTTCTCGGCCACTTCGCGCAAGCGGTTCGAATTCGAGCTGTTCGGGCTGCCCACAACGATCACCACTTCCACTTGCGGCGCCATGAATTTCACGGCTTCCTGGCGGTTCGTGGTGGCGTAGCAAATGTCGCCTTTTTTCGGCTCGGCGATATTCGGATATTTCGCTTTCAAGGCCGCAATAATGTCGCTGGTGTCGTCAACTGACAACGTTGTTTGCGAAACATAGGCCAGGCTCTCCGGATTGGCGACCTGCAATTTCGCCACATCTTCGAGCGTTTCCACCAGATGCATGCCCATATCGGCCTGGCCCATCGTGCCTTCCACCTCGGGATGGCCGTCGTGGCCGATCATGATGATCTCGCGGCCTTCGCGGCGCATCTTGCCCACTTCCATGTGCACCTTGGTGACGAGCGGGCAAGTGGCGTCAAAAATGCTCAGGCCGCGCGATTCCGCCTCGGCGCGCACGGCTTTCGACACGCCATGCGCGGAAAACACGAGCGTATTGCCAGCAGGCACGTCGTCGAGGTCATCGATGAAGATGGCGCCCTTGTTGCGCAAGTCGGCCACCACATAGGCGTTGTGGACGATTTCATGGCGCACGTAGATCGGTGCGCCAAATTGCTGCAAGGCGCGCTCGACGATTTCGATCGCCCGGTCGACGCCAGCGCAGAAACCGCGGGGCTGGGCCAGTAACAGTTCTTTATCCATCGCTATTCCTTACAGGACCGAAATGAGCTTGACTTCAAAACGCAACGGCTGGCCGGCCAGCGGATGGTTGAAATCGAACAGGGCGGAGTCCTCACGCATTTCGCGCAGCACGCCGGCAAAACGGCCGCCGCCCGGCGCGGCGAAGTCGACCAGGTCGCCGATCTTGTAGTCGGCGCCCGGCACGGAGTTTTCGTCCAGGGTCGCGCGCGAAACGGACTGCACCAGCTCGGGATTGCGCTCGCCAAAGCCTTCGCCGGCCGCCAGCTCGAACGTCTGGTGCGTGCCTTCAGGCAAGCCCAGCAGACGCTGCTCAAGGAATGGCGCCAGCTGGCCCTGTCCCAGCATCAAGGTAGCAGGATTTCCGCTGAAGGTAGTGACAATATCAGTACCGTCAACAGTAGCAAGACGATAATGCAGGGTGAGGTAAGCCGCTTCGGTGACGACTGCTGGTTGCTCGTTGGACATAGTAGTTTTCAGGTAACTGGTGCAAAACGATATTGTAAGCCACACTGGCCGCGCCTGCCCCATGGCTTCGTCAAAGAAGGCCACACTGGGGCGCGCGCCGGTGCCAAACAGGAGAACAGCATGGGCATCAAGGATTGGCCGGCCGGCGAACGGCCGCGCGAACGCCTGATCGAGGATGGCGCGCAATCGCTGTCGGACGCGGAATTGCTGGCCGTCTTCCTGCGCACGGGCGTGCGCGGCAAGAGCGCCGTCGAACTGGCGCGCGACACGGTCGAGCACTTCGGCTCCCTGCGGGGCCTGTTCGGCGCCAGCCTCGTGAGTTTTTCCGCCGTGCACGGCATGGGCAGCGCCAAGTTCGCGCAGCTACAAGCGGTGCTGGAACTGGCGCGGCGCGCCATCATCGAAGACTTGCAGGCGGGACAAGCCCTCAATTCGCCGCACGCCGTCAAAGACTATTTGCGCCTGACCCTGGGCAACCTCGCGCATGAAGCGTTTCACGTGTTGTTTTTGGACGTCAAGAACCGCCTGATCACGACACAGGAAATGTTTCGCGGCACCCTCACCCACACCAGCGTGTATCCACGCGAAGTGGTGAAACAGGCGCTGCTGCACAACGCGGCCAGCGTCATGCTGGCCCATAACCACCCGTCCGGCACGCCGGAACCGAGCGAGTCGGATCTATTACTGACGCGCGCGCTGGCGCAAGCGTTGTCGCTGGTGGACGTGCGCATCCTCGACCATTTCGTCGTGGCCGGGCGGCAAGTGCATTCCTTTGCGGAACACGGCCAGATCTAAGCCGGCGCCAGCCGATTCACAGTTAACCATGTGTAAACAAGGACATACGTGACAGCAGAGGGACAGTTATCTAGCAGTAAACGACGCGGTTTACCAGCGGTTTCCCTATGAAGAATAGGCAAACGTCAAATTGTTAAATTATTTCAATACAACATGACACAATTGTTTTTCGCAAGTCATTGATAAATCTGCTTATTTTGGATATACTCTCGTTTTTCCAATTTGGAATATCTTTAAGGAGTGCGCCATGGCACGTGTTTGCCAAGTCACTGGGAAGAAGCCGATGGTCGGCAACAATGTTTCCCATGCAAACAACAAAACCAAACGTCGTTTTTTGCCTAACTTGCAGAATCGTCGTATTTTTGTTGAATCTGAAAACCGCTGGGTCTCCCTGCGTTTGTCCAACGCCGGTCTGCGCGTCATCGATAAAGTCGGCATCGACGCCGTATTGGTCGATATGCGCGCTCGTGGCGAAAAAGTCTAATTAGCAGAATAAGGGAGCTATCATGGCAAAATCAGGCCGCGACAAAATCAAGTTAGAATCGACCGCCGGTACGGGTCACTTCTACACGACTACCAAAAACAAGCGTACGACGCCTGCGAAAATGGAGATCATGAAATTCGATCCTAAAGCACGCAAGCACGTCACGTACAAAGAAACCAAAATCAAGTAATTGATCTTGTGTTCTGTAAAAAGAGCCGCTCCGATGAGCGGTTTTTTTTCGCCCTGATTTTCAGCCGGCTCCCCTCGCCTTGTACCGGGACAAAAAAAGGCCCTGGAAACCAGGGCCTTGATATGCAGCAGCTTACTTATGCATAACTTTATGCATAACTGCGCAGGCGCAAGGAGAAGTCCTGCAGCGACTGGATACCCGACGCTTCGGCGCGCGCGCACCAGTCTTGCAGCTTCTGCAGCAATTGCTCGCGCGTAAAGTGCGAACGCTCCCAGATGGCGCCCAGTTCCACGCGCATGTGGTGCATGGTTTCCAGCGCCTTGCTGTGCTGGAACAGTTCCGACAACTGCTCATGGTGCGCATCGGCCAGCTTGCCCGGCTCGCGCTGCATCAGCTTGCGCGACGATTTCAGGAAGCGCTTTTCCAGCTCGGCCTTGTGCTTCAGGTGTTCCAGCTCTTCCTTCCAGGCATGCTTGATCGATTTCGCATACTTGGCCATCACGTCGTAGCGGTTGGCGATGACCGATTGCAAGGTCTCGAAGTCCGCTTCCAGCTTGCCGTGCGAGAACTTCGGTTCCGGCGCCAGCTTTTTCACCTTGGCCAGGCCCAGCATTTCCAGCGCGCGGATGTACGCCCAGCCGATATCGATTTCATACCATTTCGACGACAGCTTGGCCGACGTGGCATAGGTATGGTGATTGTTGTGCAACTCTTCGCCGCCGATCAGGATGCCGAACGGAATGATGTTGGTGGCCGCATCGGCGCAATCGTAGTTGCGGTAGCCCCAGTAGTGGCCGATGCCGTTGATGATGCCGGCCGCCGTGATGGGGATCCACATCATTTGCACAGCCCACACGGAAATGCCGATCACGCCGAACAACACGAAATTGATGACGAACAGCGACACCACGCCCAGCCAGCTGTACTTGGTGTACAGGTTGCGTTCGATCCAGTCCGTTGGCGTGCCGTGGCCATACTTGGCCATGGTTTCCATGTTCTTCGATTCAGCGCGATACAGCTCGGCGCCTTCCCAGAACACTTTCTTGATACCGCGCGTCACGGGGCTGTGCGGATCTTCTTCCGTATCGCACTTGGCGTGGTGCTTGCGGTGGATGGCCGCCCATTCCTTGGTCACCTGGCCCGTCGTCAGCCACAGCCAGAAACGGAAGAAATGGCTGGGAATCGCATGCAATTCCAGCGCCCGGTGGGCCTGGTGGCGATGCAGGTAAATCGTGACGCTGGCGATGGTGATATGCGTGACCACCATGGTGTACAGGAAAACTTGCCATGCGGACAGATCGGTAATGCCCGTGGCCATGAACTGCAAAACGTCGTGTAAAACGGAACTCAATGTCATTACTACTACTCCAAGTGGACAGGGCGTGCGCACGGTCGCTCCAGTGACTCTGGAGGTCCGGCAGAGTTAATTTTAGGCGTGATTGTACGCCCTAATGGGTGCTATCAGGCAAAAACGGAGGCAGGCAGCGAGGTTAAGGCTGGGTGCCGGATGGCGGGGACTCACCGTCTGCCGCGCTGGCGAGCGGGGCAGCAGGCGTACCAACAATACGCAATTCGCGTTGCGGAAACGGTACAGTAACCTTATGTTCCTGCAAGGTGCGCCAGATGGCGCGGTTCACATTCGACTTCACGCCGCCCGTTCCGTTTTCCGGATCCGCGATCCAGAAACCGATCTGCACATCGAGGCCGTCGGCGCCGAAACGCACGAGCGTCGCCGAGGGCGGATTGCTTTGCGACACGCGCGGCACCTTGGCCGTCGCCGCTTCCAGCAAGGGGAAGATCACATCGAGATCCGTTTCATAGCCCACCGACACGGCCGTCGACAGCCAGACCATGCGGTTGCTCAGCGACATGTTTTGCACGCCGCCCGAAATCAGCATTTCATTCGGCACGATGGATTCAACGCCATCGCCGCCCAATAACACAGTATAGCGCGTATTGATCTGCGTCACCTTACCCGTAAATTGGCCGACGGTGATCATGTCGCCGATGGTCAGGCTGCGGTCGAGCAGGATGATGAAGCCGGAGACGAAGTTCGCGGCGATCTTTTGCAAGCCGAAGCCCAGCGCCACGCCGAAGGCGCCGCCGAACACGGACAGCACCGTTAGGTCGATGCCCACCAGCGACAGGCTGACCAGCACGGAAACGAGGATCAGCACGGCGCGTCCCATGCGCGACAGCACCACGCGCAGGGAAGTGTGCAGACCCTGCATTTTCATCAGACGCTCGTCGAGCGAGGTGCCGGCCCACATGGCCAGTACCAGCAGCACGGCGACCGAAATAGCGGCTTGCAAGATGGCAGCCACGGAGACCTTGTTGCGTCCCAGCGGCACGACGATGCTTTCCAGGAAGGTATGCAGTTCCGGCCACAGGCCCGTGATATACAGGGCCATGCCGGCCCACACCACCACCGTGAAAATCTTTTCCAGCAACAACATGGTGGGACTGATGTCGCCATGACGGGCAAAAATGCGGCGCAGCACATAAAAGCCGAAGCGCACCAGCGCCATCGACGTGCACAGGGGGATGGCAATGCTGAGCAGGTTCACCGACTGGAACTTGGCCAGGAAATGTTGCGCAATGCCCAGCAGCATGGCCGCCAGCACGGGCGTCAAAATGCGGATGAAACTGTCCGTGCGCTGCAAGGTTTCCGGCGTGGCGGGCGTGGCCGCCGCTTCCGCCCGCTTATGCAGGAACACGCGCAACTGCCGCACCAGCAGCCAGCTCAGGGCCAGGCAGGCAAGGATGACCAGCGCCTGCCACAGGATGGCCGGTTGGCGGAAATCATTGACAAAATCAGTGATCAGATTGAGCAGCGGGGTTTCATTCATGGCGGATGCGGTCCGGAAGGTGGGACGAAGATGGTACGGATGGGGAGTGATCCCATGCCGCCAGGCGGGCTGGCGGCATTGAAGGGCGCCGCTGCAGGGGTGCAGCGGCGGCCCGTGACAGGCTTACTCGGCTGGTTCAGCGTCAACGTCGTCGGCCGGCTTTTCATCGGCGTAGACTTTTTTCGGCATGACCTTGCGCTCGAACACGGCGGCGAAGAAGCCGTCCGTCTGGTGCAGGTGCGGCAGCAGTTTCAGGTAGTCGCCCATTTCCAGCTCGATCTTCTGTTCGGCCAGCACCTTGCTCATCGGCACCAGGGTGAAGTCGGGGTTGGCCGCCAGGAATTGCTCGGCGATCTGATCGTTTTCTTCGTTCAGGAAGCTGCAGGTGGCGTACACCAGGCGGCCGCCGCCTTTGACCAGGCGCGCCGCGCCGGCCAGGATGGCTGCCTGCTTGGCTTGCAGCTCGACGATGGAGTTCGGCTGCTGGCGCCATTTGACGTCCGGATTGCGGCGCAGGGTGCCCAGGCCGCTGCACGGGGCATCGACCAGCACGCGGTCGATCTTGCCGGCCAGGCGCTTGATCTTGGCATCGCGCTCATGCGCGATCTGCACCGGATGCACGTTCGACAGGCCGCTGCGGGCCATGCGCGGCTTGAGCTTGGCCAGACGCTTTTCCGATACGTCGAACGCGTACAAGCGGCCCGTGTTGCGCATCAGCGCGCCCAATGCGAGCGTCTTGCCGCCCGCGCCGGCACAGAAATCGACCACCATCTCGCCGCGCTTGGCGCCGACGATCTGCGACAGGATCTGGCTGCCCTCATCCTGCACTTCGATGGCGCCGCTCTGGAACAATGGCAGGTTTTGCAGCGATGGCTTCTTGATCACGCGCAAGCCCAGCGGCGCAAACGGCGTCGGCGTGCTGAGAATCGGCGCTTCGGCCAGGGCCAGCATCACGTCTTCGCGCGTGGCCTTGAGCGAGTTGACGCGCAAGTCCAGCGGCGCCGGCGCGTTCAGCGCATCGGCCAGCTTCATGGTTTCCGCTTCGCCGAACTGGGCGATGAGCTTGTCGAACAGCCAGGTCGGCATATTGGCGCGCATGTTCGCCGGCATCAGGCTGCGGTCGATCTGCGTGATGCGTTCCAGCCATTCCACTTCTTCTTCCGTCAGGCCGCCCAAGGAGTCGGCGCCCACGGCTTCGGCTAGGCCGAGGATGGTCAGGCGGCGCATGGTGGGGCCGCTGCCCGCTTCGGCGAAATCGGTAAAGAACGATTTGTTGCGCAGCACGGCATAGATGCCTTCGGCGATGGCGCCGCGTTCGCGCGAACCGAGGCGCGGATGGTCGCGGAAATAGCGCGACAGGGTAGTGTCGGCCGGGGCCGTGAAACGTAAAATTTCGCGCAATACTTCTTCAGCATTGGCAAGTATCGCTGGTGGCAATCTCATTGTTATTCTTCCTGTAATATTTTATTGAGGGTCCACGCGGACCTGGCCATGCTCGACCGACAGTTTATCGTCAATGAACAGGCGGATGGCGCGCGGGTAAAGCAGATGTTCCTGTACCAGCACGCGCGCCGATAAGCTGTCTTCTGTGTCGCCGGGCAAGACGGGGACTTTCGCGCTTGCCACGGCCGGGCCATGATCGAGCTCGGCCGTCACGAAATGCACGGTCGCACCGTGTTCCGTTACGCCCGCCTCGAGCGCCTGGCGGTGCGTCGCCATGCCCGGGAACAGCGGCAGCAGCGACGGGTGGATATTGAGCATGCGCCCCGCGTAATGCTCGACGAAGGGCGGCGTCAGGATGCGCATGAAACCGGCCAGCACGACCAGGTCGGGGGCGTAGCCGTCGATCACGGTTTGCAGCGCCGCATCGAACTGTTCGCGGCTGGCATAATCCTTGTTGGCAACGACTGCCGTCGCTATCCCATGTTCCGCGGCAAAAACCAGTCCCTGGGCATCGGCCCGGTTACTGATGACGGCGGCAATACGGGCTGGCCATTGCTCGGCTTGCGCCGCGCGCACGACCGCTTCCATGTTGCTGCCGCGTCCGGAAATGAGGATAACGATATTTTTCATAGCGCGCATTGTACCCGCTATGGCGATGCGAACCAAGAAAGGCCGCTATTATTGTTGCGGCGCAACATAGCGACCGGCCCCCCGCCGCTGCCCGATTACGCTGCCCGATCAGGGCATGAAAGGCTGGTTTGAGGCCGCCGCGGCGTGAGTAGGTGCTTACTCGAACGAATAGAAGACGCGGAACGGGACTTTCTTCTCGGCCCAGTAGTCGGCCGCGTCGCGGAATACGTCGAGCAGGATCTCGCGCGCTTCCTTGTCGAATTTTTGCGTATTTGGCAATTGCTCAAGCACCACCAGGAAGCCCGTCTGCGTGCCCGCCTTGAACATGGTGTCCGTCAGGCACAGGCGCAGGGCATCGAAATTCTTCGCCAGGTTTTTCGGAAACAGGAAGGCTTCCGCAATAATGCCGATGACTTGTTGTTTGGTCTGTCCAGCGTTGCAATGCGCATATAAAAAGTGCTGCCCGAGACGGATCGCCTCGTCTTGTAATTCGGTCACGCGAAAGGCACGGATGGACTGGACAAGGTTGGGCGGCACGGTTAGTAACAAACTCATTTTTCCCTCAAATCGACCTGTTATGTATGGATCTGTTTAAGTAACCCCCAATAAATTATTGTAATTTCTAACTTCCATAACCGGCGCTCTGCGGCGTTGCCCACTGCTAGCAGTGCTCGCACTGCGTCGCAGCGGACGCCTTGCATAGCATCCGGTTCTATTCGTTATAAATTCACAATATTTTCCTGAGCATTACTTAGCTGCTCGTCTTATTGCATCCCCGCACGCGGGTCAATGCGCACGCGGTGATTCGATCTGTATCAACTTTTATGCGATTCAGTGCGATTTTATATAAGCCATACGCGTATTAGGGTAACGTGTTGTCCTGCATGAATCAACCCGAATATGATGTCAAACGCAAGATTTGTTACAAACCGCTGGTTTCAAGTCACTTCAACATCTTGTATCGATTGAAAGTGCATGTTACAGACTGTGGGGCAAGGGGCTTGGGCTGTTACATTTTGTTGCCATGCGAAACACTTGCCCCGGTCTGGCGGGATTACTATAGTCCCAAGTTGTAAAAAATACCCTGAAAGATTCTCTAGATAACGAGGTTACAAATGAACTTGCAAGCCAAATTGATGTTGTCAGCCGTTTGTCTCGGCACATTGCCACTCGCCCAGGCCGCCGACTTTGAAGATTTCGGCAAGGTCGTACGCGTCGTGCCGCAAGTGGAACAGATCAATCGTCCACGCCAGGAATGCCGTACGGAATACGTGCAAGTCCAGGCACCGCCGCAACAGCGCAGCGCTGGCGGCTCCATCGTCGGCGGTATCGCCGGCGCCCTGCTCGGCAGCCAGGTCGGTGGCGGCAATGGCCGCACGGCAGCAGCAGCGGCGGGCGCGATCGCCGGCGCCGTCGTAGGCGACCGTGTCGACAACCAGAACAATTACCAGGGCGGCATGCAGGAACAAGCCGTCAAGCAATGCCGTCAGGTCGACCACTGGGAATCGCGCAACAATGGCTACCAGGTCACCTACGACTACCGCGGCCGCAACTACACGAGCATCATGTCCTACGATCCGGGCGAGCGCATCCGTCTGCGCGTCTCGATCGAGCCAGCTCAGCAGTAACGCTTGACATAAGCTGCTGCGCGTCGGCATAGGCGTCCTGCGATGCTCACCGGCTCGGCGCCCCCGTACTAAGCACGGTTGCGCTTCTCGACCACCTCTGCCTTCCGCTCGCGACGCTTCTGTCAGGCGTTGTTACTCAGTATTAAAATGCCGGCCCCATGTCGTTCTCATGGGGCCGGCATTTTTTATGGCGCTCAGGCACGGGCTATAATGCGGCACACTTTCAGGCCGCCCTATGCTTATCAAACGAAAATCCATCGAACAAGTCGAATCCTCGCGCCCTGCGCGCAAGCCCCGTTACGCCCCTGTCACTCTGTCGGAAATGGATGGCGTGCGCTATCTGCATTTCGGCACGGAATGGGTGCAGGGCGCCATGCGCATCCGCAAGCCGGACTGGCCGGAACTCGAATACGCGCAGCAGATGATGGCGTGGATGCTGTGGATCGAGCAACCGCAGCGCATCGCCCAGCTGGGCCTGGGCACGGCCGCGCTGACCAAGTTCTGCTACCGCCAGTTCCCGCAGGCGCAGGTCGAGGCCATCGAACTCAATCCTTCCGTCATCACCATCTGCGCCTCGATGTTCAAGCTGCCGCCCAACGACGAGCGTCTGCACGTGCGCGAGATGGATGCGCTCGACTACGTCAACGATGAAGCCAACCACGGCACCCTGGACGCCTTGCAAGTGGACCTGTACGACGCCACGGCACGCGGTCCCGTACTCGACAGCGCCGATTTCTATGCCGCCTGCTGCGCTTGCCTGGCGCCGCACGGCATCATGACGGTCAACCTGTTCGGCGACCATCCCAGCTACGCAAAGAACATCAAGGCGATGAAGTTTGCGTTTGCGCAGGTGATCTGCCTGCCGGAAGTCCATGATGGGAACGTAGTGGCGATCGCGTTCAAGACGAAAGTGGCACTCGATGCC
This sequence comes from Janthinobacterium sp. BJB304, assembly GCF_002735765.1. Lineage (NCBI taxonomy): Bacteria > Pseudomonadati > Pseudomonadota > Betaproteobacteria > Burkholderiales > Oxalobacteraceae > Janthinobacterium > Janthinobacterium sp. BJB304. Next base: position 50,331 of record NZ_PDZN01000004.1, on the reverse strand, counting down.
GACGCGCAAGCCGCCTTGCTCGAGCGCGCCAAGCAGATCGTCGCCGAGACGAAGCTGCCCGCCAAGACCTGGGTCAAGGGCATCGTCAGCACCCTGTAAGCGCCGGCATTCCCAGGCATGGCCGGCAGTCCTGAAAGACGCCGGCCATGCCCGCTTCCCCGCCTCCCTCTCCCATCTCGCCCGACACGCCGCTGGAATTGCCGCAACTGCTGGCCTGGCTGCAGGAAGACGGCTTGCTCGACGCAGTGCAAGCAGCCGCCATCGCCACCCAGACCGCCCTGCTGCCGGCGCCCGCCTTGCATCCGCTGTGCAGCATCGCCCACGGCGCACTGACGCTCGATACCCTGTGCGCGTGGCTGGCGCAACGCGCGAGCTTGCCGTATCTGCGCATCGATCCCCTGCACATCGATTTCAGCCAGGTGGCCGACGTCATGACGGCCGGCTATGCGGCCCGCTTCAACATCCTGCCAGTGGAAAGCACGCTTGACCGCATCGTCATCGCCACGGCCCAGCCCTACGCGCTCGCTTGGCAGGCGCAGCTGGGCAACCTGGCGCCGCGCAAGCTGAGCCTGGTCATCGCCAACCCGCTGCACATCGCCGACGCCATCGCGCAATTTTTCAGCCTGGCCACCTCCGTCAAGGTGGCCCGGCAAGCATCCACGCAAGACCTGGCGCTGCGCCACAATTTCGAGCAGCTGGTGGAACTGGGGCGCAACAAGAGCAGCCTCGACGCCAACGACCAGCACGTGGTGCGCATCGTCGACTGGCTGTGGCAGTATGCGTTCGCCCAGCGCGCGTCCGACATCCACCTGGAACCGAAGCGCGACGCGGGCCTCGTGCGCCTGCGCATCGACGGCCGCCTGCACCAGGCTTATCAATTGCCGCCCGTCGTCATGCTGGCCATGACGGCGCGCATCAAGTTGCTCGGGCGCATGGATGTGGTGGAAAAGCGCCGCCCCCAGGATGGCCGCATCAAGACGCGCAATGCGCAAGGGCAGGAAATCGAGCTGCGCCTGTCGACCTTGCCCACGGCCTTCGGCGAAAAGCTCGTCATGCGCATCTTCGATCCGGAAGTGGCCGTCAAGAGTCTCGCCGAACTGGGCTTTCCGCCCGCCGATGCCGAACGCTGGCGCCAGCTGACGGCGCGCACGCACGGCATCGTGCTGGTGACGGGCCCCACGGGCTCGGGCAAGACCAGCACCCTGTACAGCACGTTGAAGGCGCTGACCGGCAGCGAAGTCAATGTGTGCACGGTGGAAGACCCCATCGAAATGGTCGAACCGGCCTTCAACCAGATGCAGGTGCAAACCCAGGCCGGCATCGAACTGTCGTTTGCCGATGGCGTGCGGGCGCTGATGCGGCAAGATCCCGACATCATCATGGTGGGCGAGATCCGCGACCTGGCCACGGCCGAGATGGCCATCCAGGCGGCGCTGACGGGCCACCTGGTGCTGTCGACCCTGCATACCAACGACGCCCCCTCGGCCGTCATGCGCCTGCTGGAACTGGGTTTGCCCGCCTATCTGCTGGAAGCGTGCCTGATCGGCGTGCTGGCGCAGCGCCTGCTGCGCTGCCTGTGTCCGGCCTGCAAACAGCCGGGCGGCGCCCCGGACGACGCGTCATGGCAGCGCCTGACGGGCGGCCAGCTGGAACGCCCCCGCGCCATGTACCGCCCCGCCGGCTGCCCCCTGTGCCGCCACAGCGGCTACCTGGGGCGGGCCGGCATTTATGAACTGCTGAGCGTGACGGAAACGTTCGGCCAGCTCATCAAGGCGGGCGCCGACCTGCACGCCTTGCGCCGCCAAAGCATCCTCGACGGCATGACGCCGCTGCGCCTCGCCGGCGCGCGCAAGATCATCGATGGCACGACCAGCATCGACGAAGTGCTGAAGCTCACGGCAGCCCTGCATTGAGCCATCTTCATTTTCGTGCAGGAATGCTTTGCATTCTTTTTCAACTGATATATAATGCGGCCTCTTTCGGGTCGTTAGCTCAGCTGGTAGAGCAGCGGACTTTTAATCCGTTGGTCGCAGGTTCGAATCCCGCACGGCCTACCACGAATGCGCAGTACTAAAAAGCCTATCCTCACGGATGGGCTTTTTGCATTTTCGGCCCCGCGGTTATACTGGCGCTTTGTCTTGCCAGCCCCGAAAGAACCGCATGAAACTTGCCGCCGCCCTCCTCCTGGCCACCGCCTGCCTGTCCGCCCAGGCGCAAGCGCCCATCGTGCTCGACGGCCAGTACAGCGCACGCACGGACGAGATGAGCCTGGAAATCATCGGCAACCGCGTCTGCTTCGCGCCCGACAAGGCGCAATGGGGGCGCTTGCCCCGCCCTGCCGCCACGCACGATGCATGGTTTTGTTTCAGCAACGACGCCCAGGCGCGCCGGCTGCTGCGCGTGCCCGCGCGCCAGGCCGACAATTGCGGCTGGCAAGCGCGTGCGCGCATCGTCATCGATACGTATCAACCGTACGTCGAGCAAGGCGACGGCAACGACATGGCGCGCCTGGCGTCCGTGGTCAAAGTGGCGCAGCCGAACGCCATCACCTGCGAATAAATCAACCGAGTTCGTATTCCTGCAGATAACGGGCGAACAAGTCGCCATCGGCCAGCGGACACGCAAACCCCGCGCCCCAATCGGCCAGCAACAGCTGCTCTTTCAAGGGCAGCAGCAACAGTTGCGGCATGCCATCGCTGCACCACAGGTCGCACACGATACCCTGCTCGTCCAGGCCCGCAAACAGGGTTTCCGTCTTGTCGCCGCCAAAGGCCAGCACGTTCTTGCATTCCACGCGGTAACTGCTGTAGCCCGTGTAGACGGCGTCATACGGCGGCAAGGCATCGGCCAGCGCCAGGCGCAGCTGCTCGGCCGTCAGGCCCAGCGCGCGCAGTGGCGACGGTGGCGCCTTGATCACGTACATGTCCGTCCAGCCGGCGCCGCTGCGGTGGGCATCGGCGAACGCCTGCTGCTCGCCCATCTGCGTCAAGCAGTGCTGCAAATTATCCAGCGGCAGCAGTTCGATCATGCAATAGTCATCTTCGTGGTAGTACGCTTCCCGCATGCGTCAATTCTCCAGCAAGTCTTGCATTTGCGCATTGCGCCGCGCCGTCAGCCGGCCGGCCCAGGTCTCGCTCGTGACGGATGGATAGCGCACGGCGCCAAAATTCATCCAGGCATCGCGGTACGCCAGCCACAGGCGCTGGGTGGCGCGGATGCCGTCCTTGTCCACGGCGCCCGCATAGGTGGACGCGGGCTTTTTCATCAGCTTGCCGTAGATGACGTTGAGTTCCTTGTCGAGCGCCGCCGCCTGCTCTTTCGTCATGCTGACAGGCAACTTGCCCCCTTCGTACTCACGCAAGTCCTGCGCCAGCAAATCGAGCTCGGCCGTGCGGGCGGCAATGCTCTGGGCGGCGCGCGCCGTGCCGCTCAAGTCCGTTTCATTGGCCGCGCGCGCGTCGGCAAACTTGCTTGCGGCCGCCTGCAGCTTTTGCAACGACGCTTGCGCCACGGCAGGCATGCTTGCGCTGACCTTGCCTGTCGCCTGTGCGCGCACTCTTTGTTTCTGGCGCGCATCGATGGCGCTGCACACGCCCATCATGTAGCCGCTGGTAATGTCATCGCACAAGTCGATCATGCCGCGCCCGCTGGCATTGATCTTCTGCAAGTGTTCGATGCGGCCCTGCATCTCGGCCGGTGCCGCGTCGATGCTGCACGCATACTTGAGCGCCAGCAGCGGGTCTTTCTGCACGCCCTGCCCATTCTGGTACAGCATCATCAATACGGCGCTGTTCTGCGTTGCCATCGCGCAATGGCGCGCGGGACGCCAGTCGGCCGGCTTGGGCGAAGACATACTCTTGGTATCGTAATACAGGTCCGTCGCCTGGCATTGCTGCAAGGACGCTACGGCGGACGGCGCCGGCAGGTCGGCCGGCGGCGGCGTCGCATCCTTGACCTTCAGGCAGCCCGCATACCAGGCCGTGCTTTCCGCATGACCCACGCCCATGGCGCTGGTGTTCGGGTACGGTGCGGCGGCGGCGGCAAAAACCGGGGCCGCCAGCAGGCAGCTCGCGCCCAGCAAGGCCGTTTTCAATAAGGGTAGACAAATTTTCATGTTCTATCAGCGCCAGCGTGAATAAAGCGGCAAGTTTAACTGATCGGATACGCGCTGCCCGCCCGATACGCGCCGCTCCCGCCTGGTAAGTAACGGTTCATGGCCTTGGCAACGGCCGAATCGATGGGCAATAATGTTGCCCGCTGTACTTTTTTCACTACCCGGACCACGCCCATGACCTCACCCCGTCTTCGCCGTTCCCTCGGCTTCCTGCTGATCGCAGCGGCCTGCGCCTCGCTGGCCCACGCCGCCGATACCAAGGCCACGACCCCAGTTGCCGCCACGCAAACGCAAGCCAGACACGCCATCACGCATGAAGACGTGTGGCTGATGAAACGGGTGGGCGCGCCCGTCGCCAGCCCGGATGGGCGCTGGGCCGTGTTTTCCGTGGTCGACAGCGCCTACGATAGCAAGGAACAATGGTCGGATCTGTGGATCAAGTCGCTGCTTGATGACAGCCCCGCGCGCCGCCTGACCTATTCCAAGGGCGGCGAAGGCGCCGTGGCCTGGTCGCCGGACAGCCGCCAGCTGGTGTTTGTCGCCAAGCGCGACGGCGATGAAGCGGGACAGATCTACCGCCTCGACGTGGCCGCCGGCGGCGAAGCGCAGCGCCTGACCTCGCTCACCCTGGGCGCGCGCATGCCAAAGTGGAGCCCGGACGGCAAGCAATTGCTGTTCATCAGCGACATCTATCCAGGCAACAAGACTGAGGCCGACGTCAAGCAAAGCGCGAAAGAGCGCAAGGACCGCAAAGTCAGTGCCCGTTCGTATGAAACGACGGCACCGCGCTATTTCGACAAATGGCTGACGGACAAGCAGGTGCGCCTGTTCATCGTCGATGCGCAGCCTGAGACGAAAGGTGAAAACACGCCGCGCGACATCCTGTCGGGCACGCAACTGGTGGCGCTGCCCGGCTTTGGCGGCGGCCAGGGCGACGAGGGACAATCCTTGGATGCCGTCTGGACGCCGGACGGCAAGGCCGTCGTCTTCAACGCGGCCAGCAACCGCGACGCGGCTCAGCGCGAAGCCGTGGTTTCGCAACTGTATCTGCTACCCGTGGCGGGCGGCGAAGCGCAACGTTTGACGCAGGACAAGCACAGCTACGGTTCCCTGAAATTTGCGGCCGACGGCAAGACCCTGTTCGCCTTGAGCGACGCGCAAACGCCCGGTAAAGTGTATGACGTGAAACGCCTGGCCAGTTTCGCCTGGCCGATGAGCAATCCTGCGCCAACCATCCTGACAGCCAAGCTGGACCGCTCGATTTCCCGCTATGTGCTGCCCGAAGGCGGCAAGCGCGTCATTTTCAGCTTTGAACATGCGGGCCTGGAAAAGCTGTACTCGATCGATGCCAAAGGCGGCGACGTGCGCGAAGAGCCATCCTTGCCGACCGGCACCATCAACTCGCTGAGCAGCGGCGGCAAGGCCCTTGTCGGCGTGTGGGAGTCGTCCATCAATCCGCCGGAAATCTATGCCTTCAACGGCAAGCAGCCGAAACGGCTGACGGCTTTCAATACGGACAAGGCAGACAAGATCGACTGGCAGGCGCCCGAGCACTTCTGGTTCACCACGGCCGACGGCCGCCGGATCCACAATATGCTCGTCAAGCCCGCGAATTTCGACCCGAACAAGAAATATCCGCTGTTTACCGTCATCCACGGCGGCGCGGCCAGCATGTGGCGCGACCAGTTCGTGCTGCGCTGGAACTATCACTTGCTGGCCAAGCCAGGTTATGTCGTGCTGCTGACCGACTACAAGGGTTCCACCGGCTATGGCGAGGAATTCTCGCGCTCGATCCAGTTCGACCCATTGAAGGGTCCGGGCGATGAAGTCAACCAGGGCGTCGATGAAGCCATCAAGAAATACCCGTTCATCGACAGCACGAAACTGGCCGCCGGCGGCGCCAGCTATGGCGGCCACCTGGCCAACTGGCTGCAAGCGACCACCACGCGCTACAAGGCCATCGTCTCGCACGCGGGCGAAATGGATTTGATCATGCAGTGGGGCACCAGCGATGGCGGTTTCGGACGAGAAACGAATGCAGGCGGCCCCGTCTGGTCGAACCTGCCCGTGTGGCGCGACCAAAGCCCGGTCATGCAAGCGGGCAACCACGAAAAAGGCACGGGCTTTACCACCCCCATCCTGATCACCGTGGGCGAGCTCGACTACCGCGTGCCGGCCAACAATGCCCTGATGAACTTTGCAGTACAACAGCGCCTGAACGTGCCGGCGAAATTGCTGGTGTTCCCGGATGAAAACCACTGGATTTTAAAAGGCGAGAACAGCCGTTTCTTCTACAGCGAAGTCGAGGGCTGGCTCGCCAAATACCTTAAATAAATCCTGAAACGTTCTTGAAATGAAAAGCCAGGCTCCGCACATGCGGGCCTGGCTTTTTTCATGCGGGCTGGACGGCGGCCACGGCCGCCTTCTGCCGCTGGATCGCCAGCACCAGCAGCGCGGCCAGCAGGCAGGCGGCGCCGGCCACGAACAGGGCCGGATTGTAGGTCAGCATCAGGGTGCGGATGCGGCCCGCGCCGTACGCGGCCACGGCGGCACCCAGCTGGTGGCCCGCGAAGATCCAGCCGAACACCATGCCCGCCCGCTCCCGGCCAAACGTGGCGCCCACTAGTTTCACGGTCGGCGGCACGGTGGCGATCCAGTCCAGGCCGTAAAACATGGCAAACAGGGACAGGCCGTACAGGGTGAATTCCGAATACGGCAGCCAGAACAGCGACAAGCCCCGCAAGCCGTAATACCAGAACAGCAGTTTGCGGTTGTCATAGCGGTCCGACAGCCAGCCGGACAAGATCGTGCCGAACAGATCGAAGGCGCCCATCATGGCCAGCACGGAGGCGGCCGGCACGGCGGACAGGCCCGAGTCGCCGCACAGGGAAATGAAGTGCGTCTGGATCAGGCCGTTGGTGCTGAGGCCGCAGATGAAGAAGGTGCCGAACAGTATCCAGAAGGTACGATTGGAAGCCACGCTGCGCAGGATCAAAAAAGGCGTGGCGAACGTCATGGCCGCCGCCGGCACCAGGGGCGTGGCCGGGTCGGCGCCATACGGACGCAAGGCCACGTCCTGCGGCCGGTTGCGCATGCACAGGAAGGCCAGCACGGCGACGATAGCGCAGCTGGCAAACACGGGCATGACGGCCGTGCGCCAGCCGAAATGCTCGATCAGCCAGGCACCCACAGGCAGGAACAGCAGCTGGCCCGTGGCCGAGCTGGCCGTCAGCACGCCCACCACCAGGCCCCGGTGCGTCTCGAACCAGCGGTTCGCCACCACGGCGCTCAAGACCAGCGCCGTCATGCCCGAACCCAGTCCCAGCAGGATTCCCCACAGGGCCACCAGCTGCCAGAACTGCGTCATGCGCGTGGCCAGCAGCATGCCAGCAGCGATCAGCCCCAGCGCCACGCAGATGACATTGCGCAAGCCGAAGCGCTCCATCAGGATGGCGGCAAACGGCCCCATCAAGCCAAACAGCACGAAGCGCACGGCCAGGGCCGAGGAAATCTGCTCGGCATCCCAGCCGAACTCGCGGCTCAGCGGCTGCATCAGCGCGCCTGGCAAGCCCAGCGCGGCAGACGATGTCAGGGCGGTGAGGAAGGTGATGGCGACGATGACCCAGGCGAAATGGATGCCGCGCCGCTCCAGCCATTGCGAAAAGGGAAGAGAAAGCATGCTGTCCTCATGAGAAAAAATGGATGCCGGTCACTACCAGCCGGCAGGATTTTTCTCATGTTATATTATGATCGTAATTTATACAATCAAAAAACTGGAACGACACTGCTGCGTGCCGCTCCAGTCCTGGCGTTAACGCTGCGCAGAATGTGGCTTACTTGACCTTCAAGCCATTCTTCACATCCGTCACGCCTTCCACGCTGCGGGCCAGGTCGGCGGCTTTTTTCACTTGCGCCTGGGAAGGCACGAAGCCGCTGAGCATGACGACGCCATTCACCGTTTCCACGTGCACGTCGAGCGCCTTCAAGTCGTTGTCCTTGACGAGGTCAGCCTTGATCTTGGTGGTGATGACGGAGTCGGCCACGGCCGTCTTGGTGCTGCCGGCTGCATTGCGCGCCACGCAGGCGGCCTTGGCCGTCGCATCCATGGCGTCGCAATTTTCCTTCGTCGTGGCGGGCGGATTCTGCGCCACGTTGGTGCCGGCCCGGGCGCCCGTATTGGCGTCGGCCAGCGCGGCCGTTTTCGCTGCCTTGGCATCGTTCATGCATGTGGTTTTATCGGCGCCCGTGCGGTCGCCGCATTTGGCCTTGGCCAGGTCATACTCGGCATTGGCGACGTCCTTGCGGGCCTTGCCCAGCTCGCGCGGCGTGTTGCGGTATTGGGCCACGGCATCCGATTCGGCCTTGGCGCGCGCCACCCTGGCTTCTTCCACGCAGACTTTTTTCGCGTTGCCGCTCTGGCTGTCGCAGGCGGCCTTGGCCTGCTTGTAGTCACTTGACGCCTTGTCCGTCAAACTCTTGTACGAGGCATCCTGCGCATACGCGGGCGCGGCGGCAAGCAGGGCGCTGGCACTGGCGGCCAGCATGAGTGCGATCATTTTGTTCATGATGGTTCCTCTCTGGTTAGTTGATGCCCAGATTAGACCCCTGCCGCGCGCAAAGCTCCGTGCGACAGCACACGCTGACAGTCCATTCGCCTAAAAATCACCGTTTATTTGTCGCCGCTCAAACCCATCCGCCACAATACTTGCGCCTGTTCAAATGGTGAAACGGCCCCATCAAATGCGCCTGCGCCATCGGCCAGCGCCAGCCAGCCTTGCGTGGCGTGGGAACTGCCTACACCGCCGCCCGCAGCCTCGCCTGCCGCGCGCACGCCGCGCATCCAGGCCAGCACATCCTGATACTGGCCGGGGTGGCGTCCATGCATCCAGGCCAGGGCCACCAGGTCCGCGTACCCCTCTTCACGGCGCGTCTCGCGCAGCTCCTGCGCCAGCGCAGTCAACTTGCCTCGCTGCCTGCTGCGCGGTTCGACAAAGCCGCGCGGCAAGGCGTGCCAGTCGCCCTGCGCATAGCGCCGGCAATGGCCGATCTCATGCGCCGTCATCGCTTCCATCATCAGGCCCTGGCGCGCGGGTGGCAGGCCCTGCAAGACACTGTCCGCCTGCGCATTGCCGCGCAAGGACAGCACCAGCTTGCAGCGCCCCCCTTCGTAGCCCAGCGCCAGCGGCACGGCGCCGGGCGCATCCTGCGGCTGCACGATGATATCGATGGGCAAACCTTGCGCACGCGCAAACGCGATGACGGGCTGGCCCGCCTGCAGCCAGCGGGTTTCCAAATCGGTGAGCTGGGCGGCAGCCACGGCAGGCAAAGGGGAGAAAGCGATGAGCAAGCTCATCAGCAAGAGCGGATTCAGCATGGAATAGGCGGGAAGAAAGGAGGATTTACCACTGCAGAGTAAGCGGTGGATGTATTTCCACAAGGAAAAACTGGCAACTTTTCACAAATAAAGACGAAAAAAAACCGGTGCGCAAGGCACCGGCTTTTCAGACTGATAATAATCAAGGTCAGCTTATTTCTTCGCCGCCTTATCCAGCGCGCGGGCCGTGACGAATTCCGGGCGGATATCGTTGGGCACGGCCTTCATCTTGTCGAGCGCCACCTGCACCTCAGGGCGGATGACCACGTATTTCGTCATCATCGCTTGCGCGCGCGCATAGTCGCCCGTCGCCTCGATGGTCAAAAATTCGCGGTCCAGGTCGATCACGGCCTGCTTGATCTTCGCAAAATCGACGCCAAATTTGCCATCGCCCAGCGACACAAAACCGCCCTTGTCGAGGATGTAATTCATCTGGATGGCCATGCCGCGCGCATGCGAATCCGTCAGGCCGAAATGCAGCGTGCGGAAACCGGAAGCGAGGAAGGTGTTATACAGCTTGCGTTCGGCCGCCTCGCCCTGGCCCAGGGTGTCGTTGAGCTGGCCCTTGTCCATCATGTAGCGCAGCGCGAACAGGCCCGTGATGTCGGCCTTGGCTTCTTCGATGGTCGAGTAGGCTTCCTTCAAATCCTGGCGCGGCGTCGATGGCTTGCCGTCGACCACGGTCGCGTGCGGGCCCAGGCCGTGCATGATTTCATGCGCGAGGATGTGCGTGAAGAAGGAATTGAAATCGACGTCCTGCTGCGCTTCCGGCGTGAGCACCAGTTTCGAGATCGGCGTCAGGGTGGCCTTGAACTTGGCTTCCTGCACGTTCTTCAGCATCACGCGCTTGGAGCCGCGCGCGCTGATGATGCGTTCGTCATTGGGCAAGTTGTAGGCGGCCGTCTGCACGGCCATGTTGCCGTCGCCGGCGCCATACACCTGGTTAACCACCACCATCGGCGCCAGCGCACCCACTTTCGGGTTGCGGTACCGGGCGTCGAGCGGCAGGTTGTCTTCCAGCTCCTGCATGTGCTTGGCGAAGAAATTGAGCTTTTGCGTTTCGGCCTGGTCGCGGATGTTCACGTAGGCTTCGAAGGCGGCCTTGTAGCCGAACAGTTCATCGTTGTACGTTTCATACGGGCCGATGGTGATGTCGACGGGCGAATCGAGGTCCATCCAGGCGAAGTCGGACGGTAAATAATCGTTGTCGAGGAAAGCCTTGGCGCGCAGGGTCAAAAATTTCTTCAGCGATGCGTTGTCCGTGGCGGCCGCCGCTTCATCGAGCAATTTGGCCAGCTGTTTCAGCTCCACCGTGTATTCGTCCGAATACTTGACGGTCTGGTATTTGCCGTCCTTGCCCGCGCGGATGGTCGTGAAAAACCATTGCGCCTGCTGCTTGTCGTCCGCCGGCAAGCCGTTCATCCATGTTTCCAGGCGGGCCTTGGTGGCGCCCTGCGGATAGAAATTGCCCGCTTCCGGCTTGTGCGCGGGAATGGCGATGCCCGCATAGCTGGCCGGCATGAACGAGGCGTGCGCGTCGAGCACCGACCATGGGCCCTTGTTGATCCAGAAATAATTCAGGCGGGCCTGGCCCAGGGCCGACTTGTCCTTCTTCAGGGCCGCCCACAGCGCTTCATTGCCGGACCAGCGCTGGCGCAGCTGCAGCACGTCGACCAGCTTGGCCGCCTCGACCAGTTTGGCGATGGCCTGGCGGTCGCCCGCGGACAGGTGGCTGACGTCGGCCGTCAGCGCGACGGGCGCGTAGCGGGCGCTCATGGCCGTCAGTTGTTGCGCGGTGGCCGGGGCGGCTGGCGTTGCGGCGCAGGCGCTGCCGACGGCGGCGGCCATCAGCAGGGGAATCAGGAGTTTTTTCATGGGGCCTCGGTTGGATTTTTCTCAGACGCGGCTGGCGCGGATGGCGCGCTACCGCTTTCTTGCTCAGCCTGCGATTGTCCCACCTGCCCCCATGGCATGGCAAGCGGCTTACCAGACCTTGTACACCTGCCCCGTCTGCGCCCCTTCCACGCTGCGGCTGTAGGCCAGGGCCACGCGGCTGGCGGCGGCCGGCTCGAAGCCATAGAAGAAGGGGCCGTACGACTCCAGCGATTCGGCCAGCACCGTCGGGCTGACGACATTGATGCGCACGCCGCGCTGCAATTCAATGGCGGCGCCCCGCACGAAGCCTTCCACGGCCGCGTTGGTCATGGTGGCGGCCGTGCCGAAGCGGATCGGCTGCTCGGCCACGATGCCGCTGGTCAAGGTAATCGAACCGCCGTCGTTCAGGTACTCCTGCGCCACCAGCGCCACGTTGACCTGGCCCATCAGCTTGCTTTCCAGGCCTACCTGGAATTGCTCAGGAGTAAATTCGCTCAGCGGGCCGAAATGCAGCTTGCCGGCCGTCACGACGACGGCATCGACCTTGCCGATGCGCTTGAACAGGGCGCGCACTTGCGCGATGTCGCCCATGTCGGCCTGGTGCGTGCCGCTGCGGCTGCCCACTTCGATGATTTCATGGCGTTGCGCCAGTTGGGCGGCGACGGCCGTGCCGATGGTGCCGCTGGCGCCAATGATGACGATTTTCATGCTGCTTCCTTGTGTGGGTTGAACGATGGAGCCAGTATGCGCCGCTTACAAAAAGGAATAAATACGCTAGAATTTACAAGATTACTAATCTGCAGTTTGCAATCGGGATATCATGGATAAATTGCGCAGCATGGAGATTTTTGTCGCCGTCGTCGATGCGGGCAGTTTCACGGCCGCCGCCGAGGCATTCCATATTTCGCCCGTGATGGTGGGCAAGCACATCAAATACCTGGAAGAGCGGCTGGGCGCGCGGCTGCTGGCGCGCACCACGCGGCGGCAAAGCCTGACGGAAATCGGCCAGCAGTATGCGGAACAGTGCCGCCAGATCCTGGCCAGCATCCATGCGGCCGAACGGGGCGCGGAAGCCATGCGCGCGGCGCCGCGCGGCAAGCTGAAAATCACGGCACCCGTGTCCTTCGGCAGCGAATGCATCGCGCCGCTGATGGCCGACTACCTCGATGCGTATCCGGAAGTGAGCCTGGAATTGAACCTGAACGACAGGACGGTGGACCTGGTGGAGGAAGGATTCGATGCGGCCATCCGCATCGGCAAGCTGGAAGATTCCGCCATGGTGGCGCGCGTGCTGCGGCCGTATGCGATGGTGATCTGCGCCGCGCCCGCCTACCTGGCCAGACACGGCACGCCGCGCACGCCGGCCGACCTGGCCCGCCACGAATGCCTGGACTTCATGCAATGGACGCGCCATGTGCGCTGGCGCCTGGCCAGGAGCGGCGACGATGACGGCAGCCCCGTGCGCGAGAGCCGCTTCCGCTCGAACAATGGTCAGGCGCTGCGCGTGGCAGCCCTGCACGGCTTCGGCATCGTCATGCAGGCGGAGATCCTGATGGCCGGCGATATCGCCGCCGGCAGGCTGGTGCCGCTGCTGGCCGACTACGTGCCGGCGCCCCGCCCCATGCACCTCGTGTATGCACGCGACCGCCAGCCCACGCCGAAGCTGACGACCTTCATCGATTTTCTGCTGGAACGCTACGGGCCGGCGGCGACACCGCCACCGGCCACGCTCACGTAATCGTCGTACTTAGTTGGCCTTTGCGGCGGGCGCCGACGCCAGCCTGGCCAGCTCGCCGTCCGGCTGCCAGCCGGCGCCGAGAGACCTCGCCACGGCGACCGTCGCCAGCAGGCGCTGGGTCTTGATCTGCGCGGCGGCGCGATCCGCCGCCAGCGAACTGCGCTGGGCATCGGTGACGTCCAGGTAGGTCGAGATGCCGCGCTCATAGCGCGTGCGCGCCACCAGGTAGGCGCGCGCCGCCGCTGCCTGCGACAGGGCTTGCGCATCGCCCTGCAACTGGCGCTGCTCCACGTCGGACAAGGCGTCTTCCACTTCGCGCAAGGCCGTCAGCAGCTTCGTTTCGTGGTTCGCCACGGCTTCCGCATAGCGCGCCTTGGACAGGTCCAGATTGGCCTGGTTGCGGCCGCCGTCGAAGATCGGCAGGGACAGGGCCAGCGGGCCAAAGCTGAACTGGCGCGAACCGCCCTGCGCCAGGTCGCGCAGTTTTTCCGAGGCGTAGCCGAAATTGCCCGTCAATTGCAGCGACGGGTAAAACGCGCCTTCTGCCACGCCCACTTGGGCGTTCGCCGCGCGCAGGCCCGCCACGCTGGACATGAGGTCCGGACGGTGCGCCAGCAGGCTGGCAGGCAGGCCGACAGGGATGGCGGGCGGCAGCGGCAGGCTGGAAGGCTCGGCGGCCACCGGCAATTGCAGCGCCGACGGCGGCTTGCCCGTCAGGGTGGCCAGGCTGTTTTCCAGCTGGTTGCGCTGGCGCTTGACCTCATGCAGGTCGGCCTGCGCGTTCGACAGTTCGACTTTCGCGCGCGCCAGGTCCAGCTCATTCGTCAGCCCTGCATTGAAGCGCGCCTCAACCAGCTGCGCCGACTCGCGGCGGGTGTCCAGCGCGCCATTCAGGATCGCCATTTCCGCATCCAGCCCGCGCAGCTGCCAGTAATTGCTGGCCACTTGCGACGACAGCATCAGCAGCACGCCGTCACGGTCCGCCTGCGCCGCCAGCGCCTGCGAATCGGCCGCTTCGACCATGCGTTTCACGCGGCCCAGCAGGTCGACTTCATACGACAGCGAGCCGCCCACGGAGAAGTTATTGCCGCTGATCGAGCGGTTGCCCAGGGCCAGGCCCTGCGAAGTGTTGGCCGAGGTGCGCGAGTTCGAGATGCCCGTGCTGACGTTCACGCTCGGGCCCTGGTTGGCGCGCGCCGTGCCGCTTTGCGCCAGCGCCTGCAGCAGGCGCTCGCCGGCCGCTTTTACACTGGGATTGTCCTGCAGCGCGCTCTGTTCCAGGCGGTTCAGGGTCGCGTCGCCGTAGATGCGCCACCACTCTTTGGGCAGCTGCGCGGCATCCGCGGCGGCCGCGCCGTGGCGGAAGGTGTCGGTGCCGGCCACGTTTGCCGGGGCCGTGAAATCCTGGCCCACGGTGCCGCAGGCGGACAGCGCCACGGCAAGGGAAGCGGCCAGCGCGATTTTCGTCATTACTGTTTGCATGATGGTTTGCATGATGATTACCTTCTTGTTCTTGAGGTGTATGCGGGCGCGGTCAATGACCGCCGCCACCGCCACCGGGAGCTTTGAGTTTGTCGGCCAGCCACAGGGGCACGATGCAGGCCAGCAGGATGGCGCCGATCAGGAAGAAACCATCGTTGTAAGCCATCACATACGCTTCGCGGCGCACGATGCCGTCGATCGCCTGCAAGGCCTGGTTGCCGGCCGTGACGGCGTCATAGCCCTTGGCCATGAACGACGACGTCAGCTGATCGATGCGCAGCTGCGTGGCGCTGGAATACGCATTGATCGCTTCGCCCAGGCGCTGCGAGTGGAAGTGTTCGCGGGTGCCCAGGGCCGTGGCCAGCAGGGCGATGCCGATCGAGCCGCCCAGGTTGCGCGTCATGTTGAACAGGCTCGATGCAGACGGCATGTCCTTCGGCGCGATGCCCTTCATGGCGAAGTTCGACAGGGTCAGCATGACGAAGGGCTGGCCCAGCGCGCGCACGACCTGCGACCACAAGAGCTGGTCATAGCCGGTGGACGCGTCCATGTAGGCATTCATCATGCACGAGCCGCCGAACAGCAGCAGGCCGAACGAGCACAGAATACGGTTGTCCACCACGGACGACAGCTTGGCGACAAACGGCATGATGAACAGCTGCGGCAAGCCCACCCACATGATGACTTCACCGATCTGCATCGGCGAATAGCCGGCGATCTGGCCCAGGAACAGGGGCAGCAAAAAGGCCGAGCCGTACAGGCCCATGCCCGTCACGGCCGACAGCACGGTGGCGACCAAAAAGTTACGCTGGCCGTACAGGCCCAGGTTGACGAACGGTTCGGCGCGCGTGGCGCTGGTGACGACCCAGCCCAGGATGCCCACCAGGGCCAGCGCGGCGAAGGTGATGATGAAACCCGAGTCGAACCAGTCCTTCGAATTGCCTTCTTCCAGGAAGATCGTCAGGCAGCCCAGGCCCAGGGCCATGAAGAAGATGCCCAGCCAGTCGGCCTTCCAGAACATCTCGAGCTTCATCGGCTCCTTGTCCAGGCCATAGATCATGCCGGCGATCAGCAGCACGCCCGGCACCCAGTTGATGTAGAAGATCGAGGGCCAGCCATACAGCTCGGAGAGGTAGCCGCCCAGGGTCGGGCCCATGGCCGGCGCCAGGGTCGCCGTCAGGCCGAAGATGGCCATGCCGACGGCGCGCTTCGACGGCGGCAGCTTGAGCATCACCAGGGTGAACGCCATCGGTATCAGGGCGCCGCCCGTGAACCCCTGCAGCATGCGGAAGACGATCATGCTTTCCAGGTTCCAGGCCGTGCCGCACAGGGTGGAGAACAGCAGGAAGAAAGCGGTGGTGCCGATCATGTAGGTACGCAGTCCGAACACGCGCGCCAGCAGCGCGGTGAGGGGAATGACGATAATTTCCGCCACCAGGTAGGCCGTGGAAATCCACGACCCCTCTTCCTGGGTGGCCGACAGCGAGCCAAGGATATCCTTGAGCGAGGAGTTGGTGATCTGGATGTCGAGCACCGCCATGAAGGCGCCCAGCATGCCGGCGGCGACCGCCAGCCAGGTGCGCCCGGAGACTTTCTCGTCAATCACGGGAAACGCTGGCGGCTTCGCCAGCGTGGTGGAAGGGCTGCTCATGGAAGCTTAGCGGGCGGCGGTCTGGGCGGCAGGAGCGGCGGCGTGGCGCGGGGCCTCGGCCTTGTCCGACGCGGGCTGGTTCACTTCCACTTCGGCGATCACCGACATGCCCGGCACCAGGCGACCATTCATGGCCTTGATATCTTCCGGCTGGAAGACGATTTTCACGGGCACGCGCTGGACGATCTTGGTGAAGTTGCCGGTGGCGTTATCGGCCGGCAGCAGGGCGAATTGCGCGCCCGAGGCAGGGGCGAAGCTGTCCACGGTGCCCACGAGTTTCTTGCCCGGCATGGCGTCGATGGTCACGTGCACGCTCTGGCCGCGGTGCAGGTCGGCCAGCTGGGTTTCCTTGAAGTTGGCGGTGACCCAGACGTTGTCCTGCACGATGGCCGTCAATTGCTGGCCAGGCTGCACGCGCATCCCCGTTTCCACGTTGCGCTTGCCGATGCGGCCGGCGACGGGCGCCAGGATGCGGTTGTATTGCAGCTGCTGTTCCGCGTCCTTCAATTGCACGCGCAGCACGGCCACTTGTGCCTTGGCCACGTCGCGCGCAGCTTGCGCCGCACCGATCTGCGACTTGGCGGCCGAGGCGCTGTCGCGGCGGGCGGCCAGGTCGGCCACGGCACTCGAGCGGGCCGCGTTGGCCGCGTCGAGTTCCGCCTTCGAGACGGCTTTCATCTGGCTCGTGTACAGCTGGCCATAACGGTCCGCATCCTGTTTCGCGCGCAGCAATTGCGCATCGGCTTGCGCCACTTGCGCCTGGGCGGCACTCGCTTGCGCCTGCACCTGGGCGATCTGCGCGTCCGCTTGCAGCACTTGCTGCTCGGCGCTGGCGATCTGCGCGGCGATCTGCTCGGTTTTCACGCGCTGGTCGAACGGGTCGAGTTCGGCGATCACGTCGCCCTCTTTCACGATTTGATTGTCGTCAATAAAAACCTTGGTGACGACGCCGGAAATGCGCGCCGAGACAGGATGCACATGGCCGGCCACATAGGCATTTTCCGTTTCCACGAAATAGTGGCTGCGGTACCACATGCGCGCGCCGGCGCCCAGCGCGACGAGGACGATCAGGCCGGCGATGATTTTCACACGGTTATTCGGTGGTGCGGAGCTGGCGGAAGCGGCGGGCGTGGAAGGTGCGGCAGGGGCCGCGGGTGGGACGGCGCTCAGCACCTTGTGCTCTGCTTGGCCTGGCTGGTTGGACATACTCGCTCCGGAAATGAAATGATATAGGTTCATTATTGGGCAAAGAAAAGCCAAAGTCAAGAAATGAAACGATTGCATTTCATTTTAATTTGCACTACAGTGTGAGCCATCACTTACCTTCCACCTTATAAAGAGACCCAGACCATGTCCGATCCCGGCCTCAGCGATACCTTGCCTACCGATACAGAATCCGACGCCGCCGCTCAGGAGCTTTCCTGCTGCGGCAAGCCAGCCGGCCGCCCGCGCGCGGCCGACATGGAAGCGCGCATGGAAAACCTGCTGCACACGGCCGGCTGCCTGTTTCTGGAAAAAGGGTATGGGAAGGTCAGCCTGGAAATGATCGCCCGCGAAGCCCATGTGGCCGTGCGCACGATTTATGTGAAATTTGGCGGCAAGTCGGGCTTGTTCAATGCCGTGGTGGAATTGCGCCGCGCCGCCTACTTCTCGACCATGCCGGCACTGGAAACGGATATGCGGCCCCTGCCCGCCATTTTGAGCGAGTTCGGCCTGCTGTTCGTGCAACTGGTCACCATGCCGGCGGCGATCCGCCTCAATCGCATGGTGGTGGCCGAAGCGGCCACGCACCCGGAACTGGCGGAAACGTTTTACAAGGTGGGACCGGGACAGACGCGCGAGATGCTGACCAAGTTTTTCAGCCGCCCCGACATCGCGCCCCTGTTTCGCGCGGAGCTGACCCCATCCATGCTGGCGCTGCACCTGCTCAATTGCCTGCTGGGCGACCAGATGTCGCGCCTGCTATTCCCGCCACAGGCGCAGCCGGATGTCGCACAGCTGCGCACCAAGGTTGCACTCAGCCTGGACCTGTTCCTGCGCGGCACCCTGCGCCAGCCGCTGGCGGACTGACGCGGGATGGCTGGCCCCGGAAGTCAGCCAGGACGGCTGCAGTCTTCCGGCAGCGCCGCTTCGACCTGTTCATCATTCAAGCCCAGCGCACGCAGGAAAGGCTGGGCCGCCGACGCGCCATCAACGCTGAGTGAAGACTCACTTCCATCGTAGCGGTCCGGGCCGTAGCGCATCAGGTCGAACGAGGTTTCAAAGCGTTGCGCCAGGAAATACGTGCGGAAGTAATCGAAGGAAAACGCCACCTGGCCATCGGCACACAGCAGCAAGCCATGCGCATACAGCGGCGCCAGCCAGTCCCCGGCCGCCATGCTCCAGCCCTTCACGCCGCAATAGTCGCTGACAAAACGCTCGAGCTCCGCCTCGCTGAGGAACACGCTCTTGGCTTCGAACATCACGAACGCCAGCTCGATGAGGAATTCGCGCGCATCGGCAGCGACGCCGGCGTCCTCGCGCCGTTGCGCGCCCGCCTTGCCCAGCAAGCCATCGAGATAGGCGCGATCGCCCGCCAGCTGCGGCAGCAAGGTGGCAAACACATACTCGGCATCCACCTGCCCCGTTTCCTGGCCATTCGGCGTGTACAGCACCGACAGGGCGAAGCTCTTGCTCACGTCATCGAACTCGCGCAGCGACACCGTCCACTGCGCGCCTGCCCCGCCGCCATCCGCCTCTCCCGTGGCGAACTCGAGCACGGAAAATGCCGCCATCTGGCCATTCGCACCGTACAGGCTGCCTGGATTGCTCTTGAACAGGATCCCCAGCGACTTCATCAGCGAGCTGGCATCGCCCGTATGCTGGTGGCCATGGAACACGGCGTGGATATTCTTGTAGTGCGCGCGCTGCTCGGCACTGGCGTGCTCGTCGGCAGAGAAAAAGCTGAAGCCGGCATTGCCCAGCGCCGCCGCGGCGACACCCTGCGCGCGGCTGCCCGGCACCAGGTAGAAACGCGCACCAGGCAAGCTGGCCGCCTGCAGCAAGGGGCGCAGGAAGTATTCGTAGACGTACACGGGTGTCGTGCCGGCACAGGCGTCCGGCGCCACCAGCTGGCCCGTGAAGAAAATCGCATCGATCCTCTTGCCCGCCGCCAGGATAGCGGCCACATCCTGGTACAAGGCATGCAGCATCACGGCTTGCTCTTGCTCATCAGTCCGGCGCAAACGGACATCGGCGATATGAAGGGCGGTAAATTTTCTCATCGTTGCAAAACTTTCTTAGAGCCTATCCCAATAAGGAGCGTCTTCTGCTGGCAGTTCATCAGGAGCGCTGACAAGGCGTGAGGAGGATGCGTAGCGAGCCACGCGACGACTCCCCGCTTCCGAGGGGCGCCAGCAAGGGATGTATTCATCTGCTGGGACAGGCTCCTGGTACAGCGGAACTTGACCGACTCCCATGCTGGCAACATTGCTGGAAAAATCGCACGCGTCCATAGAAGCAAAACATGGTTACAGACCGCCATTCTGCCATTTTTTCCATACGGCAATACTCACCAATTTTCACATGGTGCTGCCGCGCCACGTTTTACCCTGCTGAAGGTCAAGGGAAATAAAAAAAGCCGGGAACACGTCCCTGTTTTTTGTACTGAAAGTTAATTTTTTATCAGCGCTTGCGCGGCGGCGGCAAGTCCGTGCACACGCCTTCGTACACTTCGGTGCGCTTTTACCAACCTGCCGATCGTCTCGCCCAGGGTCGGGTGCGGGTGGTAACCGGCCCAATAAAAAACCCCGCAATCGCTTGCGGGGTTTTGAGTGTCACAGCGCTACAACATCAACGCTTGCGCGGCGGCGGCAAGTCCGTGCACACGCCTTCGTACACTTCGGCAGCCATACCAATCGACTCGCCCAGGGTCGGGTGCGGGTGGATGGTCTTGCCGATGTCGGTGCCGTCGCAGCCCATTTCGATGGCCAGCGCGATTTCGCCGATCATGTCGCCCGCATGCGTGCCGACGATGGTGCCGCCGATGATGCGGTGCGTTTCCGCGTCGAACAGCAGCTTGGTGAAGCCTTCGGCGCGGCCGTTGGCCACGGCGCGGCCGGAAGCGGCCCACGGGAAGTGGCCTTTCTCGACCTTGATGCCCTTGGCTTTCGCTTCGTCTTCCGTGATGCCGGCCCATGCCACTTCCGGATCCGTGTAGGCGACCGACGGGATCACCTTGACGTCGAAGTGCGACTTCTGGCCGGAAGCCGCTTCGGCGGCCACGTGGGCTTCATGCACGGCCTTGTGCGCCAGCATCGGCTGACCGACCAGATCACCGATGGCGAAGATGTTCGGCACGTTGGTGCGCATCTGGCTGTCGACTTCGATGAAGCCGCGGTCGGTGACGTTCACGCCGGCCTTGTCGGCAGCGATCTTCTTGCCGTTCGGGCTGCGGCCCACGGCGACGAGCACCAGGTCGTAGACTTGCGGTGCCGGTGCCGTGGCACCCGCTTCGGCCGCTTCGAAAGTGACCTTGATGCCTTCCGGCAACGCCTCGACGGCGACCGTCTTGGTCTTGGTCATGATGTTGTCGAAGCGCTTCTCGTTGAACTTCTGCCATACCTTGACGGCGTCGCGGTCCGCGCCCTGCATCAGGCCATCCATCATTTCGACCACGTCGATGCGCGCGCCGAAGGTCGAGTAGACAGTCGCCATTTCCAGGCCAATGATGCCGCCGCCGATGACCAGCATGCGTTTCGGGATCTGGCGCAATTCCAGCGCGCCCGTCGAATCGACGATGCGCGGGTCTTCCGGCACGAAAGGCAGTTTCACCACGGACGAACCGGCGGCGATGATGGCCTGCTTGAACTGCACGACTTTTTTCGAGCCGTCGCCAGCCGTCACTTCGATGTGGTTCGCGCTGAGGAACTGGCCCACGCCCGTGACGACTTGCGTCTTGCGCGCCTTGGCCATGCCGGCCAGGCCGCCCGTCATGTTCGAGATCACGCCTTCCTTGTACTTGCGTACCTGGTCGATGTCGATCGTCGGCTTGGCGAACGTCACGCCCGTATTGGACATGTGCGCCGTTTCGTCGATGACGGATGCCACGTGCAGCAGCGCCTTCGACGGGATGCAGCCCACGTTCAGGCACACGCCGCCCAGGGTGGCGTAGCGCTCGACGATGACCGTCGTCATGCCCAGGTCGGCCGCGCGGAACGCCGCCGAGTAGCCGCCAGGACCGCCGCCGAGCACCATCATGTCGACGTCGATGTCGACCTGGCCGCTGTAATTGCCGGCCGGGATGGCGGCGACAGGTGCAGGAGCCGCAGCGGCTGCCGGAGCGGCTACCGCCGGTGCAGGTGCGGCCGCCGGTGCAGTTGCCGGAGCTGCAGCCGCGCCGTCAAGCGCTTCGACCACCAGCAGCGCGCTGCCTTCGGCGATCTTGTCGCCGACCTTGACCTTGACTTCCTTGACGACGCCCGCGTGGGTCGATGGAATCTCCATGCTGGCCTTGTCCGATTCGACCGTGATCAGGGACTGGTCCACCTTGATGGTGTCGCCCACCTTGACCATCAGTTCGATGACTTCGACTTCCTTGAAGTCGCCGATATTCGGTACTTTTACCTCTACTGTGCTCATCAATCGCTCCTTACAGCAGAATTTTGCGCATGTCGGCCAGGACTTCGCCGAGGTACACGGAGAATCGCGCGCCCATCGCGCCATCGACCACGCGGTGGTCGTAGGACAGCGAGGTGCCCATCATCAGGCGTGGCTGGAAGGCCTTGCCATCCCATACCGGCTTGATCGAGGCTTTCGACAGACCCAGAATGGCCACTTCCGGCGCATTGACGATAGGCGTGAAGTGCGTGCCGCCGATGCCGCCCAGGGACGAAATCGTGAAGCTGGCGCCCTGCATGTCGGCCGGTTTCAGCTTGCCTTCGCGCGCCTGCAGCGACAGTTCCGTCATTTCGCGGGCGATTTGCGAGACCGACTTCTGGTCCGCGCCCTTGATCACGGGTACCACCAGGCCGTTCGGCGTGTCGGCAGCGAAGCCGATGTTGTAGTACTGCTTGAGGATCAGGTTCTCGCCCTTGGCGTCGAGCGAGGCGTTAAACGCGGGGAATTTCTTCAGCGCGGCGACGGATGCCTTGATCACAAAGGCGAGCATGGTCAGCTTGGCCGCATCCTTGTTCTTCGCATTGGCCGCGTTGGTGTCGACGCGGAATGCTTCCAGATCCGTCACGTCCGCTTCGTCGAACTGCGTGACGTGCGGGATCATGACCCAGTTGCGGTGCAGGTTCGGACCCGAGATTTTCTTGATGCGCGACAACGGCAGCAATTCGGTCGTGCCGAATTTGCTGAAGTCCAGCGACGGCCATGGCAGCAGATCCAGGCCCACGCCGGAACCGCCTTTGGCAGCGGCTGGAGCATTTGGTGCGGCAACGGCGCCCGACATCACGCCCTTGACGAAGTTCTGCACGTCTTCCTGGGTGATGCGGCCCTTCGGACCGGAACCGCCGACCAGCGCCAGTTCCACGCCCAGTTCGCGCGCGAACTTGCGGATCGATGGCGACGCGTGCGCCAGCTTGCCGTTCACGGCAGGTGCGGCGGCTGGAGCGGCAGCGACCGGCGCCGAAGCGACGGCGGCGGCTGGTGCGGCGGCAGCTTGCGCGACCGGCGCAGGCGCAGCGGCAGGAGCGGCAGCGCCACCGGTCGTTTCCACCACCAGCACCAGACTACCCTTGGCAACCTTGTCGCCGACCTTGACCTTCAATTCTTTCACAACACCGGCGTGGCTCGATGGAATTTCCATGCTGGCCTTGTCCGATTCGACCGTCAGCAGCGACTGGTCGACCTTGATCGTGTCGCCGACCTTGACCATCAGTTCGATGACTTCGACTTCCTTGAAGTCGCCGATATCGGGCACGGTCACGTCGACCAGGGCCGGCGCGCCGGCAGGGGCGGCAGGCGCTGGCGCTGGCGCGGCCGCAGGAGCGGCGGCGGGGGCGGCTTCAGCGGCAGGTGCCGGGGCGGCCGCGGCGGCCGGCGCCGGGGCCGAGGCGTCGTCCGCCACTTCCAGCAGCAGGACCAGCGAACCTTCGGCGATCTTGTCGCCCACGTTGACTTTCAATTCCTTGACGACACCGGCGTGGCTCGATGGGATTTCCATGCTGGCCTTGTCCGATTCGACGGTAATGAGGGACTGGTCGACCTTGACCGTGTCGCCTGGCTTGACCATCAGTTCAATGATCTCGACTTCCTTGAAATCGCCGATATCCGGGACTTTGACTTCCACAATGCTCATAGCTTGCTCCGTTATTTTATTTGTCAGATGGACCCGCACACACGCCAGGGCGGCACTTTCGCACCGCCCTGGCATCATCGGGTCCGCACAACGATTACTGGGTCACCGGATTCGGTTTGTTCGCGTCGATGCCGTACTTGGCGATCGCCTGCTCCACCACCGACACGTCGATCTTGCCTTCGTCAGCCAGCGATTTGAGCGCGGCCACGGTGACATAATAACGGTTCACTTCGAAGAACTCGCGCAGCTTGGCGCGGCTGTCCGAGCGGCCAAAGCCATCGGTACCGAGCACTTTGTAGGTGCGGCCCTTCGGCATGAAGGCGCGGATCTGTTCTGCAAATGCGCGCATGTAGTCGGTCGTGGCGACGATCGGGCCATCCGTGTCCTGCATCAGCGACGTCACGTAAGGCACGCGCTGCTGTTTCGACGGGTTGACCATGTTCCAGCGTTCCGCATCCTGGCCATCGCGGGCCACCAGGGTCAGCGACGGCGCCGACCACACGTCCGCGGCCACGCCCCAGTCGTTTTCCAGCAATTCGGCGGCGAAGATCGATTCGCGCAGGATGGTGCCGCAACCGATCAGTTGTACGCGCAGCTTGGCATCTGCCTTGCCTTCTTGCAACTTATACATGCCTTTCAGGATGCCTTCTTCCTGGCCCGGCTTGATGCCTGGCTGGGCGTAGTTCTCGTTCATGATCGTGATGTAGTAGAACACATCTTCCTGGTTGGCGATCATGCGGCGCAGGCCATCCTGGATGATGACGGCGACTTCATGGCTGAAGGTCGGGTCGTACGGCATGCAGGTCGGGATGGTCGCGGCGAAGATATGGCTGTGGCCATCTTCGTGCTGCAAGCCTTCGCCGTTCAGGGTTGTGCGGCCAGCCGTGCCGCCCATCAGGAAGCCACGGGCGCGCATGTCGGCCGAAGCCCATACCTGGTCGCCGATGCGCTGGAAGCCGAACATCGAGTAGAAGGTGTAGAACGGGATCATGATGCGGTCGTTGGTCGAATACGACGTCGCCGCGGCGATCCACGAGCTCATGCCGCCCGCTTCGTTGATGCCTTCCTGCAGGATCTGGCCAGCCTTGTCTTCGCGGTAGTACATGACCTGGTCCTTGTCGACCGGCTCGTACAACTGGCCTTTCGGATTGTAGATGCCGATCTGGCGGAACAGGCCTTCCATGCCGAAGGTACGCGATTCATCGACCAGGATCGGCACGACGCGCTGGCCCAGGTTCGGGTCTTTCAGCAGGGTCGAAATGACGCGCACGAACGCTTGCGTGGTCGAGATTTCGCGGCCTTCCGGCGTCGCTTCCAGCACGTTCTTGAACGCGTCCAGGCCAGGCACGGGCAGGGTTTCTTCCGCCTTCTGGCGGCGCTGCGGCAGGTAGCCGCCCAGGGCCTTGCGGCGCTCGTGCAGGTAGACCATTTCCGGCGCATCGTCGGCAGGCTTGAAGAACGGGATATCGGCCAGCTTGTCGTCCGGGATAGGCAGCGAGAAGCGGTCGCGCATTTCGCGAATGGCTTCGTCGTCCAGTTTTTTCGTCTGGTGCGCCGTGTTGCGCGCTTCGCCCGACTTGCCCATGCCGTAGCCCTTGATGGTTTTCACCAGCAGGACGGTAGGCTGGCCCTTGTGTTCCTGGGCGATCTTGAAGGCCGCGTAGATCTTGTGCGGATCGTGGCCGCCACGGGTCAGGCGCCAGATGTCGTCGTCCGTCATGTTGGCAACCATTTCCAGCAGCTTCGGATGCTTGCCGAAGAAGTGCTTGCGCACGTAGGCGCCATCTTTCGCCTTGTAGTTCTGGTATTCGCCGTCGACGGTTTCCATCATCACGCGCTGCAGGATGCCTTCTTTATCTTGCGCCAGCAGGGCGTCCCAGCCCGGGCCCCAGATGACCTTGACGACGTTCCAGCCCGCGCCGCGGAATTCGCCTTCCAGTTCCTGGATGATCTTGGTGTTGCCGCGCACGGGGCCGTCCAGGCGCTGCAGGTTGCAGTTGACCACGATGACCAGGTTGTCGAGCATGTCGCGTGCGGCCAGGCCGATCGCGCCCAGGGATTCCGGCTCGTCCATCTCGCCATCGCCGCAGAAGGCCCAGATTTTACGGTTGTCGGTCTTGGCGATGCCGCGTGCGTGCAGGTATTTCAGGAAGCGCGCCTGGTAGATCGCCATGTGCGGGCCCAGGCCCATCGACACGGTCGGGAACTGCCAGAAGTCAGGCATCAGCTTTGGATGCGGGTACGAAGACAGGCCCTTGCCGTCGACTTCCTTGCGGAAGTTCAGCATTTGCTCTTCCGTCAAACGGCCTTCGAGGAAGGCGCGCGCGTAGACGCCGGGCGAGGAGTGGCCCTGGATGTACAGCAGGTCGCCGCCGTGGTCGGCCGTCGGCGCGTGCCAGAAGTGGTTGAAACCGATGCCCAGCATGTTCGCCAGCGAAGCGAACGAGGACAAGTGGCCGCCCAGGTCGCCGTCGGCGCGGTTGGCCTTGACCACCATGGCCATGGCGTTCCAGCGCATCCACGAGCGCAGGCGCTCTTCGTATTCCAGGTTGCCGGGGCAGTGTGCTTCTTGCTTGGTGGGGATGGTATTGACGTAGGCGGTGGTGCTGGAGAACGGGATCTGGGCGCCGCGGCGGCGGGCCAGGTCAACCATGCGCTCCATCAGGTAATGCGCGCGTTCCGGACCTTCATTTTCCAGCACGGCTTCGAGCGCGTCCAGCCACTCCTTGGTTTCCTGCATATCCGGGTCGGTGCCGATCTGTGTCGTTACCTGGTTCAGTTGAGCTGACATCTGTTGAGTCTCCTTTGTGAACGCCCCACCCCGATTTTCCGGATCGCTGTCGGACGGTATTTCGCTGATTATTTACTATTAAGTCGGTTTAGTGTGGGGATTCTAACAGCGTATTTAGTATTTTTCAAATTACGATATAGCATTTCATATCATGAAATCACCCTATGAAATTTATGCTGCACTGCCGCAAATTCTGTCCGGAAATTAGGGTGATCAAAGTGCCAAAAGCGGCGCCAAAAGAACCGCAGGCCCTTGCGCTCCCTAGGCCACCAGCACACCAGCAAAACGCATTAACGCCCCAGTCGTCCGCACAGGCATACCGGGCCAGGCGGGCCTGAAAAATGTCGAGGGCAAGGCGCGGCGACACAGACAGTACGCCAGTACGGCAAGGAGCTGCAACGCCGCCATCGGCATTTTCTCAGGCCCGCGTCTCCGGCCCGCTTTTATGCCGGGCCAAGCGGGCCTGAAAAACGTCGAGGGCAAGGCGCAGCGACGCAGACAGTACGCCAGTACGGCAAGGAGCTGCAACGCCGCCATCGGCATTTTCTCAGGCCCGCGTCTCCGGCCCGCTGCTGCTACGCCTTTGCATAGCCAAAACCGCCCCTTTGCGCCGCCCGGCTTTATAATCTGTCTTTTCCCTCCTACATCTCTCAGCCCCCCCTACCATGCCAGCACAACTGATCGACGGAATCGCCCTCTCCCAAAAACTGCGCAGCGAGATCGCCACGCGCGCCGCCGCCCTTACCGCCAAGGGCACCCAGCCCGGCCTGGCCGTGATCCTCGTCGGCGAAGACCCGGCCAGTCAGGTATATGTCCGCAACAAGGTCAAGGCGTGCGGCGACGTGGGTTTCCACTCGGTGCTGGAAAAATATGAAGCGGACCTGTCCGAAGCGGACTTGCTGGCACGCATCGCCAGCCTGAACGCCGATCCCGCCATCCACGGCATCCTCGTGCAAATGCCCTTGCCCAAGCACATCAACCCGCACAAGGTCATCGAAGCGATCGCCACGACGAAAGACGTGGACGGCTATTCCGTCCTGAGCGCCGGCGAACTGATGACGGGCTTGCCCGGCTTCCGCCCGTGCACGCCGTACGGCTGCATGAAACTGATCGAAAGCACGGGCGTCGACTTGCGCGGCAAGCACGCCGTCGTCATCGGCCGCAGCAACACGGTCGGCAAGCCGATGGCCCTGCTGCTCTTGCAAGCGAACGCTACCGTCACCATCTGCCATAGTGCGACCCCGGACCTGGGCCTGTACACGCGCCAGGCGGACGTGGTCGTGGCCGCCGTCGGCCGCCGCAACACCCTGACGGCCGACATGGTCAAGCCGGGCGCCATCGTCATCGACGTGGGCATGAACCGCGACGATGACGGCAAGCTGTGCGGCGACGTGGATTTTGCCGGAGTGAAAGAAATCGCCTCCCACATCACGCCCGTGCCCGGCGGCGTGGGTCCGATGACGATCACGATGCTGTTGATGAATACGGTAGAGGCCGCCGAGCGCATTTAAGAGGAGCACCTGAGACAATGCTCATGGCGGCGTTGCCTGGCCTTGAACATTTTTCAGGCGCTCCATGTATGAAGACAGAATGGACGAACCGACGATGAATACCAATCCCCTGCTTGATTTTTCCGGCCTGCCACGCTTCGACGCGATCACGCACGAGCATGTCACGCCTGCCATCGATACCCTCCTGGCCCAGGCACGCGCCACGGTGGCGCAGCTGGAAGCGCCCATGGAAGAAGTGAGCTGGGACAACTTCGTCGCGCCCCAGGACAAGATCGCCGAAACCCTGGGCCGCGCCTGGAGCATCGTCAACCATTTAAATAGCGTGATCGATACGCCCGAACTGCGCGCCGCCTACAATGCGAACCTGCCCAAGGTGACGGAATTCTTGACCGAACTGGGCCAGAACGAAATCCTCTTCGGCAAATACAAGCAATTGCAGGCCCGCGCCGATTTCGCCAACCTGTCGCCGGCGCGCCGGCGCATCGTCGAGAATGCCGTGCGCGACTTCCGCCTGGGCGGCGCCGAGTTGCCCGAGGACAAGAAAGAGCGCTTCGGCGCCATCCAGGAAGAACATGCGGCCGTAGGTACGCGTTTTTCCGAAAACGTGCTCGACGCCACGAATGACTACAAGTTGCTGGTCGAGAACGAAAGCGACCTGGCCGGCTTGCCCGACGACGTGAAGGCGGCCGCGCGCGCCGCCGCCGACAAAGCCGGCAAGCAAGGCTATGAATTCTCGCTGCACTTCCCGTCCTACTACCCGATCCTGCAATTTGCCGACAAGCGCGCGCTGCGCGAAACCATCTACCGCGCCAACGCCACCAAGGCATCGGACCAGGGCGACGTCTTCAGCAAGAAAGAGGACTGGGACAATACTCAGAACATCGTCACCTTGTTGCGTCTGCGCAACGAAGAGGCAAAACTGCTCGGCTACGCCAATTTCGCCGAAGTGTCGCTGGTCTCCAAGATGGCCACTTCGCCCGCGCAAGTCATCGCCTTCCTGGAAGACCTGGCCAAGCGCGCGCGTCCGTTCGCCGAGAAGGACCTGGCCGAACTGAAACAATTCGCCCGCGAAGAACTGGGCATCGCCGAACTGCAGGCGTGGGACGTGCCGTACGCCTCCGAAAAGCTGCAGGAACGCCGCTACGCGTTCTCGGCCCAGGAAGTCAAACAGTATTTCCCTGAACACAAGGTGATCGACGGCCTGTTCCGCCAGATCCAGAACCTGTTCGCGGTCGAGATCAAACTGGATACGGCGCCCGTCTGGCACCCGGACGTGCGTTTTTACCGCATCGAGCGCGACGGCCAGCTGGTCGGCCAGTTCTACCTGGACCTGTATGCGCGCGCCGGCAAGAGCGGCGGCGCCTGGATGGACGACGCGCGCGGCCGCCGTGCCGACGCACAGCACGTGCAGACGCCGATCGCCTACCTGACCTGCAATTTCACGGAACCGGCCGTGGTCGACGGCCAGGCACAGCCTGCATTGTTCACGCACGATGAAGTCATCACCCTGTTCCACGAGTTCGGCCACGGCCTGCACCATATGCTCACCGTCGTCGACGAGCTGGGCGTGTCGGGCATCGCCGGCGTCGAATGGGATGCCGTGGAACTGCCGTCGCAATTCATGGAAAACTTCTGCTGGGAATGGGAAGTGCTCGAGCACATGACGGCGCATGCCGTCACGGGCGAGCCGCTGCCGCGCGCGCTGTACGACAAGATGCTGGCGGCCAAGAATTTCCAGTCCGGCCTGCAAACCCTGCGCCAGGTGGAATTCTCCCTGCTCGACATGCATCTGCACTATGACTACGATGCCGGCACGGGCCAGAGCGTGCAGCAGCTGATCGACAGCGTGCGCGCCAAGTTCGCGCTGATCATCCCGCCCGCCTTCAACCGCTTCCAGAATTCCTTCGGGCATATCTTCTCCGGCGGCTACGCGGCTGGCTACTACAGCTACAAATGGGCCGAGGTGCTGTCCGCCGACGCCTATGCGGCGTTTGAGGAAGCCAGGGCGCTGGGACCGGCCGCCACCACGGCGGCGGGCAAGCGTTATCTGCAGGAAATCCTGTCCGTCGGCGGCTCGCGCCCCGCGCTGGAATCGTTCACGGCCTTCCGCGGCCGCGAACCGAGCATCGACGCCCTGCTGCGCCACAGCGGCATGGCCGCTTGACCGCCATGAGCCGCGTCGATTTTCACAGCAACGTGCCGGACAAGCTGGCCTACGCCTGCCGTCTGGCACGCAAGGCGTATATGGCCGGCAACAAGGTGGTCGTGCTGGTGCAAGATGGCACCCAGCTCGACGCCTTGAACAGCGCCATGTGGACCATTTCCGCCACGGATTTCCTGCCGCACGTGCTGGCCGGCGACCCGCTGGCCCCGCAAACGCCCATCATCCTGACCGATGACGCGGCCGCCGAGCTGCCGCACCACGACATCCTCGTCAACCTGTCGCAGCTGCCGCCCGCCAATTACGCCGATTTCCAGCGCGTCTTCGAGATCGTCTCCATGGATGAACAGGATGCGCAGGCGGGCCGCCAGCGCTTCCTGCACTACCGCCAGCAGGACGTGCAGCCGACGCATTTCGTCGCGGGTAAAGCATGAGCCAGCAGCCATTCGACCAAGGCATCCCCCTGCTGACGGAGGTGCTGCTGGGACCGGAGGTGGTTACTGCCAGCCCGGCGCAGCCTGCTGTCGTCGAGGAAGCGCCGGCGTTGCCGCCAGCGGCGGCGCAGCCCGACTGGGACGCCATCGAACAGCGGCTCACGCAGCGCATCCTGCATCAAGTACAGGGCAAGATCGACCATCTGCTGGAAGAGCGCATCGCCCACGTCCTGCAGACGGCCCTGCAAAACGCCCTGATCGGCATGCGCGGCGCCCTGCGCGAAGACTTGCAGCAATCGCTGGAACAGATCGTCGCGCATGCGGTCAGCCATGAACTGGGGCATCTGCATCCGCCGGCACAGTAAGCACACACCTGTCGTTGCGACCATTTCATCACCGACAAAAATCTGGGGTCAGACCCGACGGGTCTGACCCCGGCATTCCCCGTCCTTGCCGTTGGGTTATGAGCATGCCGCGCAATGTCGGGTTACGCGCTGCGCGCTAACCCGACCTACCCGACCTACCCTATTCTTTCCTCCAACGCCATTCTTTGGTGCGCTCGCGCCTGCGAAATCGGTGCATCGCGCCTCACTTTGGTGATTGTTGCGACAAAATGTAAAAAGCCCGAAATGCGGCTTTGCGCCGCCTGTTTTTTGTTGTACCTTTCTTCACACGTACCGCCATTCGAAGCGGTTTTCACGAGACGCCGCCGTATCTTTATCCATTGGAGAATGTTTATGCTGCTCAAGACCAAAGTCCTTCCTCTCGCCCTCGCCCTCGCCTTTGCCGGCCATGCGGGCGCGCAGGAAATCATCAAGATCGGCCACGTCGCCCCGGTCTCTGGCGCCAGCTCCCACCTGGGCAAGGATAACGAGAACGCGGCCAAGATGGCGATCGAGGATTTGAACGCCAAAGGCTTCAAGATCGACGGCAAAACCGTGAAATTCGTGCTGGTGCCCGAAGATGACGCGGCCGATCCCAAGCAGGGCACGGCCGTGGCGCAAAAGCTGGTCGACGCCAAGGTCAACGGCGTCGTCGGCCACCTGAACTCGGGCACGACGATTCCCGCCTCCCGCATTTACTTCAATGCCGGCATCCCGCAGATTTCGCCGGCCGCCACCAACCCGACCTATACCCAGCAAAAATTCAACACGGCCTTCCGCGTCGTGGCCAATGACAACAAGCTGGGGGGCACCCTGGGCGCATATGCCGTGGGCAAGCTGCAGGCGAAGAAAATCGCCGTCATCGACGACCGCACGGCCTACGGCCAGGGCGTGGCGGAACAGTTCGTCAAGGGCGCCAAGAAGGCGGCGCCTGGCGTGCAAATCGTCGGCAAGGAATTTACCAATGCCAACGCGACGGACTTCAATGCCATTTTGACCAGCATCAAGTCGAAAAATCCCGACCTGATCTTCTTTGGCGGCATGGATTCCGTGGGCGGCCCCATGCTGCGCCAGATGAAGGCGCTGGGCATCAAGGCCAAGTTCATGGGCGGCGACGGCCTGTGCACGGAACCGCTGGGCAAGCTGGCGGGCGACGCCGTCGGCGAAGACATGGTCACCTGCGCGGAAGCGGGCGGCGTGACGGGCGCGCAGCAAAAAGGCATGGACGATTTCCGCGCCCGCTACAAGCAGAAATACAATATGGAAGTGCAGCTGTACGCGCCATACGTCTACGATGCCGTGATGACCATGGCCACCGCCATGCAGGATGCGAAATCGTCGAAACCGTCCGTCTACCTGCCCTTCCTGGCCAAGGTGCACTACCAGGGCGTGACGGGGCCGATCTCGTTCGACGCCAACGGCGACATCAAGGATGGCGCGCTGACCTTGTTCACCTACAGGGATGGCAAGAAAACCAAGATGGAAGTCGTCAAATAAGCGGTTGGCTGGCAACGTAATCGCGTAATCCTTCGGCCAGCGCGTCGAAGGTGGCGCGGCAGCGCAGGCTGCCGCGCAAATCTTCATGCATGGTGACCCAGGTTTCCATCGGCAGCGAAAACGCTTGCGGCAGTACGCGCCGCAGAGCCGGATCGCGCGCCGCCAGCCTCGCCTGGCACACGCCGATGCCGGCGCCCGCCCGTATCCATGCCAGTTGCGCCACGTCGCTGTCGCTGCGCCAGGCAAAGTTTTCCCGCGTAAATCCCTGGAAGGCCGCGCCCGCGTTGCGCACGAAGGGGCTCGCCTCGTCGTAGCCGATGACGGCGTGTTGCGCCAGATCAAGCAATCGCGCCGGCGTGCCATGGCGTGCCAGATAATCGGCGTGCGCATGCAGGCCCAGTTCGATCTCGCCTACCTTGCGCGCCACCAGCTGCTCCTGGCGCGGACGCAGCATGCGCACGGCAATGTCCGCCTCGCGGCGCAGCAAATCCTGCACCTTGTTGCTTAATACTAATTCAATGGTCAGGCCCGGATGGCGCGCGCGGAGGCGGACCAGGATGGGCGGCAGCACTTCCACACCCACGACTTCACTGGCCGCGATGCGCACGACGCCGGCCACGCCCTGCCCCTGGCTGCTGGCGGCGCGTTCCATCAGGGCCGCCGTGTGCTCCATGGTTTCCGCATGGGGACGCAGCGCCAGGGCCACTTCCGTGGGCAGCAAGCCCTGCTGCGAGCGCGTGAACAGCGTCGCGCCCAGCGCCTGTTCGAGGGCCGCGATGTGTCGGCCGGCGGTGGGCTGCGTGATGCCCAGCGCGCGGGCGGCGCCGGACAGCGAGCCGTGCTTCAGCACGGCCAGCAAGGAGCGATAGTATTCCCAGGCGATGGATGGGTTCATGGCGTCAACTTGGTCATACATAAATGTATAGCCTGTACTCGATGTTCGTCAATTCCCAATTAGCCTTGCGCGGCAGATACTGGCACCATCAACCACACGGAGGTCATGATGGAGAACACGAAAACAGTATTGGTACTGGGCGCCACGGGCGGCATCGGCGGCGAGATGGTGCGCCAGCTGCTGGCGGCGGGCTGGCAGGTGCGCGCCCTGACGCGGGGAGAAACGCCCTCGCCACGCGGCGATGGCATTGAATGGCTGCGCGGCGACGCGCTGTCGCGCACTGACGTGCTGGCGGCCGCCAAAGGCTGCGCCGTCATCGTGCATGCCGTCAACCCGCCCGGCTACCGGAACTGGGGCCGGCTGGTGCTGCCCATGCTCGACAACACGATTGCCGCGGCGATGGCCGAAGGCGCCACCATCGTGCTGCCCGGCACCGTGTATAACTTCGGTCCCGACGCCTTTCCCGTGCTGGAGGAAGACGCGCCGCAGCACCCGCAGACGCGCAAGGGCGCCATCCGCGTGGAACTGGAAGCACGGCTGGAACGGGCCAGCACGCAGGGCGCGCGCGTGCTCATCGTGCGCGCGGGCGACTTCTTCGGCCCCCGCGCCGGCAACAACTGGTTTTCGCAGGGCCTGGTGAAACCGGGCCAGAGCGTGCGCAAGGTGCTGTATCCGGGCGCGCCCGGCGTCGGCCACCAGTGGTCCTACCTGCCGGACGTGGCGCTCACGATGGTGCAGTTGCTCGATGTACGCGCCACGTTGCCCGCATTTGCGCGCTTTCACATGGCCGGCCACTGGGACCGCGACGGCCGGCAAATGACGGGCGCGATTGTCCGCGTGGTGCAACAGGCGACAGGAACCGCGGCCGCCCTCCGGCGTTTTCCGTGGTGGCTGGTGGCGCTGGCGTCGCCGTTCGTGGCGACCTTGCGCGAAATGCGCGAGATGCGCTATCTGTGGCAAACGCCTCTATCCATGGACAATGCGCGGCTGCAGGCCGTGCTGGGCCAGGAGCCGCATACGCCACTCGACGAAGCGGTGCGGGCGACACTGGAAGGCATGGGCAATCTGCATAAAACAGCGGGCAAAAAAAACGCGCCGGGATTGCCGGCGCGCTAATTGCAGGTACTGCGGCACAGATTATTTCTGTGCCAGTACCCATTTAACCAGGGTATGGGCTTCCGCATCGCTCACTTGCGGGTTGGCTGGCATCGGGATCGCGCCCCAGGTGCCGGAACCGCCCTTCATGACTTTCGCCGCGAGCTTGGCTTCCGCGTCTTTCTGACCAGCGTACTTGGCAGCCACGTCCTTGAACGCAGGGCCCACCAGTTTCGTGCTCACCGCATGGCAAGCCATGCAGTTTTTTGCTTTCGCCAGGTCCGGATTGGCCAACGCTGCTTGCGATGCCAGAGCCGATACGGTCAATACACTCACCAACATAAAACGTTTCATTGTCTTTTCTCCAAAGTTACTTCCTGCGGCATTTTACTGTGTTTCCGCAGATGCACCACGAGCCCAAATCAAGCGTTTCAATGTAGTCACGCAATGTCGTCAGAAGGCATAGCTATTCTGCCCCATCTGCGCGCATATGACCATGTTGTTTGTAAGGCGATGTAACGACAGGCGGCCCCGTATAGTCAAACGGGGCCGGCCGTCGTACTTACACAACAGATCAGCGTTTCTGCTTCTTCAACTGAGACAGATCACGCACGGCGCCCCGGTCGGCCGACGTCGTCAGCGCGGCATACGCCTGCAGCGCCTGCGACACGTAGCGCTCGCGGTCGACGGGCAGCCAGGCCGCGTCGCCCTTCGCTTCCATGGCGGCGCGGCGCGCGGCCAGCTCGGCAGCCGTGATGCGCAGGTTGATGGTGCGCTCGGGGATGTCGATGTCGATGAAGTCGCCCTCTTCCACCAGGCCGATGGCGCCGCCTTCGGCCGCTTCCGGCGAGGCGTGGCCGATCACCAGACCCGAGGAGCCGCCCGAGAAGCGCCCGTCCGTGAACAGCGCGCACGCCTTGCCCAGGCCCTTCGACTTGATGTACGAGGTCGGATACAGCATTTCCTGCATGCCGGGCCCGCCTTTCGGGCCTTCGTAGCGGATGATGACGACGTCGCCTTCATGCACGGTATCGGCCAAAATCGCTTCAACAGCGGAATCCTGGCTTTCGAACACGCGCGCCTTGCCCGAGAATTTCAAAATGCTTTCATCGACGCCTGCCGTCTTGACGATGCAGCCCTTTTCCGCCAGGTTGCCGTACAAGACG
Source organism: Janthinobacterium sp. BJB304 (assembly GCF_002735765.1). Taxonomy (NCBI): domain Bacteria; kingdom Pseudomonadati; phylum Pseudomonadota; class Betaproteobacteria; order Burkholderiales; family Oxalobacteraceae; genus Janthinobacterium; species Janthinobacterium sp. BJB304. The sequence goes on along the minus strand of NZ_PDZN01000004.1, from coordinate 14,879 downwards.
GCCAGGCCGCCATCCTGCGAGTAGGCGTGGGCCTTGTCGCGGATGCAGCCCGTGCTGCGGTCCGTGTCGACGGCAGCGAAGCGCTCGGACTGCGAAAACGCCGTCTGTGTCGGCACGCCGCCCGGCGCTGCGCGGAACAGTTCATGCACGGCGGGGTTATCCGTGCACATGATGTCGTTTTGCGCGATGGCGTCGGCCAGGGTCGGCGCGTGGATCGTCGGCAAAGTCGTGTTGAGCAGGCCGGCGCGCGCCAGTTCGCCCAAAATGCCCACGATGCCGCCGGCGCGGTGCACGTCTTCGATATGGTATTTGTCCGTCATCGGCGCCACCTTGCACAGGCAAGGCACCTTGCGCGAAATGCGGTCGATGTCGGCCATCGTGAATTCCACTTCCGCCTCGTGCGCGGCGGCCAGCAGGTGCAGCACGGTGTTGGTCGAGCCGCCCATGGAGACGTCGAGCGCCATGGCGTTTTCAAACGCGGCCTTGGTGGCGATGGAACGGGGCAGCACCGAGTAATCGTCCTGCTCGTAATGGCGCTTGGCCAGTTCCACGATCAGACGGCCCGCGCGCAGGAACAGCTGCTGGCGGTCCGAGTGCGTGGCCAGAATCGTGCCGTTGCCGGGCAGGGCCAGGCCCAGCGCCTCGGTCAGACAGTTCATCGAGTTGGCCGTAAACATGCCGGAGCAGGAACCGCAGGTCGGGCAGGCCGAACGTTCGATCTCGGCCACGTCGGCGTCGGAGACGGTGCTGTCGCCCGCCTTGATCATGGCGTCGACCAGATCCAGCTTGATGATCTTCTGCGTGCCGTTGACCACCTTGACGACCTTGCCCGCTTCCATCGGCCCGCCGGAAATAAACACGACGGGGATATTGATGCGCATGGCGGCCATCAGCATGCCCGGCGTGATCTTGTCGCAGTTCGAGATGCAGACCATGGCGTCGGCGCAGTGGGCGTTGACCATGTATTCGACGGAATCGGCGATCAGGTCGCGCGACGGCAGCGAATACAGCATGCCGCCGTGGCCCATGGCGATGCCGTCATCGACGGCGATGGTGTTGAATTCCTTGGCCACGCCGCCGGCCGCCTCGATCTCGCGCGCCACCATCTGTCCCAGGTCTTTCAGGTGCACGTGACCGGGCACGAACTGGGTGAACGAGTTGACGACGGCGATGATCGGCTTGTCGAAGTCGCCGTCCTTCATGCCGGTGGCGCGCCACAGGGCGCGGGCGCCAGCCATGTTGCGGCCGTGGGTGGTGGTGCGGGAGCGGTATTGCGGCATGATGGGGTCCTTCCAAGGATGATTGATGCCTGACTGCGCGGATTTCCAGCAAAACCCTGCATGCAGTGGGGGTACGCCAGATTGCCTTGCGCGCGCGCCACTGTCAAATATATGATGCACGTGCCTGTGAGTCGTTTTACATATCACAGCATTCAATCTGCATGGAAACGCATATGAACCTTGAACTGCGCCAGTTGCGCTATTTCGTCACCGTCGCCGAGGAGCTGCACTTCGGCCGCGCCGCCGCGCGCCTGCACATGACGCAGCCGCCCCTGTCGCAAACCATCATGGCGCTGGAAGAACAGCTGGGCGCACCGCTGTTCGTGCGCACGCGCCGCGAAGTGCAGCTGACGCCGGCCGGCACGGCCCTGCTGCCCGAGGCGCGCCGGCTGCTGGCGCAGGCGCAAGACTTGCCCGCCTTGGTGCGGCGCGCCGCGCAGGGCGAGGCGGGTCGTCTGAGCCTGGCGTTTGTCTCCTCGGCCGACTACAGCGTGCTGCCACCCCTGCTGCGCGCCTACCGGACGGCCTATCCGCAGGTGCAGATCCAGTTGCAGGAAGCCACCTCGGACCTGCAGCTCGATGAACTGCTGGCCGGGCGCACGGATGCGGGCCTGCTGATCCCGCCCCTGCCCGAGAAGGCGAAAGGGGAGCTCGATTACCTGCCCGTGCTGGCCGAGCCGCTGGTGCTGGCCGCGCCGTCCGGCCTCGCCATCCTGAACACGCCGGGCCCCGTGCGCCTGCGCGACCTGCCACCCCTGCCCCTGATTATTTTTCCGCGCGCGATCTCGCCCGCCCTGCACGACGCGATCCTCGGCGTGTTCCGCGCGGCCGGCATCACGCCGCAGATCGGCCAGGAAGCGATCCAGATGCAAACCATCGTCAGCCTCGTCTCGGCTGGCATGGGCATCGCGCTTGTGCCACAATCGGTATCGAATCTGATGCGCCCGGGCGTAGAATACAGGCCGCTGCAGGACGCCACGCCGCTGGTGGAAACTGGCCTGGCCTGGCGCCGCGACAATCCGTCCGCCGTGCTGCAAGGTTTCCTGGCGCTGCTGCACAAGCAGATCAGCGCTGCCGCCGATTAAATTAAGTGGCCGCTAAGGCAAAAAACCGCCAGCGCCCCCATACTACGCAACCTTGGCTTTAAACAAAGAAAGAAACCCCATGCTGATACACCCGATGCCCGACCCGATAGCCATCCAGATCGGTCCGCTTGCCGTGCACTGGTACGGCCTGATGTATGTGCTGGCCTTTGCCCTGTTCATTATCCTGGGCCGCGTGCGCATCAAGCAGCCGCATATCGCCGTGCTGGGCTGGAAGAAGGAAGACCTCGACGACATGCTGTTCTACGGCATGCTGGGCGTGGTGATCGGCGGGCGCCTGGGCGAAGTGCTGTTCTACCGTCCCGAATACTTCCTGCACAATCCGCTCGAGATCTTCATGGTCTGGCATGGCGGCATGTCCTTCCATGGCGGCTTCCTCGGCGTCATCTTGGCCATGTACTTGTGGAGCCGCAAGGCGGGCCGCAACCTGTTCGACGTGCTCGACTTCATCGCGCCGCTGGTGCCGCTCGGCTATGCCGCGGGCCGCCTGGGCAACTTCATCAATGCCGAACTGCCGGGCCGCATCGCCCCGGAAACCCTGCCGTGGGCCATGCAATGGCCGGGCATTCCGTATCCCGTGCACCCGTCGCCGATCTACCAGATGCTGGTAGACGGCATTTTGGTGTTCATCATCCTGTGGCTGTTTGCGCGCAAGCAGCGTCCGCGCATGGCCGTGGGCGCCATGTTCACCCTGTTGTACGGCTGCGCGCGCTTCTTCACGGAATACTTCCGCACGCCGGACTGGGAAGTCGTGTGGCTGGGCGTGCCGATCACGTCGGGCCAGATGCTGTCCTTGCCGATGATCGTCGGCGCCATCGCGCTGCTGGTATGGGCATATAAAAGCCAGGTGATGGGCACGCCGCCCACCAAGGCCCGCGCGGCCTGATGAACAGCTTAAGCCTGTAACCTGCTTGTAATCACTTTCCATTGCGCCGGCGTCACCGGCGTGATGGACAGCCGGCTTCCCTTCTTGAGCAGCAGCATGTCTTCCAGCTCCGGCATCTGGCGCATCTCGGACAGCGGCAATAGCGCCGTCTTCTTCAGGCCCCGCACGTCGACGCTGATCCAGCGCGGCTGTTCCTGCGTGGCCTTGGCATCGAAATACTTGCCGCCCTCTTCAAACTGGCTGTGATCGGGATACGCGCCGCTGGCCACTTCGGCCACGCCCGCCACGCCCGGCTGCGGGCAGCTCGAGTGATAAAACAGCACGCCATCGCCGACCTGCATGCCGTCGCGCATGAAGTTGCGCGCCTGGTAGTTGCGCACGCCGAACCAGGGCATGGTGTGCCCGGGCGCGGCCATCAGGTCGTCGATGCTCACTTCATCGGGTTCGGATTTCATCAGCCAGTACTGTTTCATTACATTCCCCAGGTCAAAGAATAAAAGCGACAGGCGTAAAAAAACGGCTGCGCATGCTGATGCTGCAACCGTTTTTTGTACTGCAAATTGGGCCCCGCCTGTGCCGCTATGCCGGCATCCCGAACCAAACGGTTCAAGGTGGTCACGTTAGTTCAATTTCGGGTTCGTCGAACGAGCGACGCTCACTCCCATCAAACAAAATTCGCAACCGATGCGCATAAATGGTTCAAGGAATATATGGCAATCGCGAACACCGCAGGGTAGACCCAAGTTTACTCCTTTGATCGCGCATCGCAAAGACAAATCGTACCGTGTCCGCTTAAAATCCAATTAATAACACCGAACAAAGCCGTAGCGAGCGGCGATGAATTGTGGCTAAGAAGCGCAGCTGTGCTTGAGCACAGCGAGCATCGCAGGCCGCAAGTCGCGACGCGCAGTAGGTTTGGTTCGGTGTTTAAAAAAGGTTTTCCTGGGGCGTCAATGCGCTATCCAATACTGTGTGCATGGCCGAGATCTTTTGCTTCACTTCCAGGATCGTCAGTTCCGACAGCGGACCTTGCGGCGACTTCACGGAAAGGAATTCCGCGGCCACGCCCAGGGCGGCCAGCACGGCGATGCGGTCATTGCCCTTGACCTTGCCCGCGTCGCGGATGGCTTTCATTTTGCTATCGAGATAGATCGCCGCTTCGCGCAGCGCGCGCTCTTCGCCGTCGCGGCACACCATGCTGTAGGACTGGCCCATGATATTGACATCGACACGCGGCATTACGCTTCCTTCTCGTTCTCGGCAATATAGGCGCCCGCTTCCGAAGCGGCTTGCTCCAGACCGGCTTGCACCAGTTCGGGAATTTTTTCCAGCAACGCCTCGACCCGCTCCTGCGCCTCGCGCATGCGCTGCACATACAGGGCGTTCTCGGCGGCCAGCGCGGCATTGTCCTTGCGCAGTTGCGCGTTTTCACGGCGCAGCGCATGGGTCATTTCGGCCAGCAGGCCTATTTTGTCGGATAATTCGTTGAATTCGGAAATCATCCCGCCACTATAGGGCGGACGCTCCATGGGCGTCAATCGAATCACGCCGCTGTCACACATATTTACATCAATGCAGGTCAGTTGCCGTGAAATACACGCTTTTTCCGGCGCTTTTCGCCATCTGCACGCATCCGCCGGCGCCGCGATGCCAGCGTTTTACTCGTCGACGTAATCGGGTTCGATATCGAGACCGCCATAGCGGTTTTCGCACGAGCGGCGCGTCAACTCCTGCTTGCCGCTCTTGCCATCAAGCACCATCGTCAAGTCGCGGCAAGTACGGTGGTAGCTGCCAGGTTTGGCGTCCGTCCGCGAGGGCGTCAAAGTGACGCGCAAGGGCACGGCATTGCCCAGTCCCTTGTTGCTCCATTCACGGCTCTTGCCATCCTCTTCATCTTTCAAGGTGCGCACGGCGGCCGTCAGCAAGGATTTCTGTTCCTTCGCATTCAGCCTGGCGATGGTCACGTCGGACAGGAAAGGCGGATACACGACGGGCGCCGGATCCTTGCCCTGCACATCCCAGCGTCCGCTGTTCTGCGAGCACGTACGGCGGCTCAGGTCTTGCGACTTGTCGCCCGCCGTGACGACGAATTTCAGGTCGCGGCAGATGTGCGCCTTCAGGCTGTGTTCCGTCATGCCGGAGTTGCTGAAGTTATATGTGACTTTCACCCGCACGCCACGGTCGCCGCCGTTGTCCCACACATGCGCTTCCTGGTCGTCGTCATCCTTGTTGAGGTCGTTGAACAGCTCGTTGAGCAGCATTTCCTTTTCCAGCGGCGTCAGGGTCGCCACGGTGATCTCGTCGAGAATCGTGGGCGTTTGCGCGGCGGCATTGCCCAGGCAGGCGAGGCCGACGAGGGCGGCACCGAGCAGGCGCAGGGCGGGACGGGAAAGAGTCGATGGCATAGTGTGCTTTCTGGTACAGGGGGAATATTGATATGCAATTGCAATCATCTTATCAAAGTCCATAGCAAAACTCTGTTTCCTGTGCGTACAGGAACGCCGTTCGCCTGACGGGCATGCTAGAGTCGCGCCTGTTGCTGACGCCCGGGAACGAGGCTTGCGTTTGCGCAAACCCTGTGTAAATGCAGGCTGCGCAGAACGTCTAAGCTTATCTTCCCGGAGAATAAGCCCTTGAATAAGCCCCCTACCGTCCCTATAATTAGCACTCGTTAGTAGAGAGTGCTAACAAACTCTTTCGTAGCAATCCTCAAGACATGATGGTGTCTGCCGGGCAACAGCAGGGAACGCTACGCGGCGGGCGACGCCGCGATGCCACCACTGCCCAGCGCCGGCATGCACCCGATGCCATGAGGTTTGCTTGACCGTTGCGGGCTGCTTTCAACGGCGGTCACTGAAAGCACGCCTGGCGCTGTGCCAGGAATGTATTCATTTAGCAACACCTATCCATTGAACTTTAAGGAGTTTTGTATGAATCTGCGCCCATTGAACGATCGCGTCATCGTCAAACGCCTCGACCAGGAAACCAAGACTGCGTCCGGCCTCATCATTCCTGATGCAGCTGCTGAAAAACCGGATCAAGGCGAAGTCCTTGCCGTAGGCAATGGCAAGATTCTCGACGACGGCAAAGTCCGTCCTCTGGATGTCAAAGTGGGCGACCGCGTCCTGTTCGGCAAGTACGCCGGCCAAACCGTCAAAGTTGACGGCGATGAGCTGCTGGTCATGCGCGAAGAAGACATCATGGCGATCGTCGTCAAGTAATTGTTTCCACGTTGTAGACAGATACATCCCGAAACTCAGGAGAATTGAACATGGCAGCTAAAGAAGTAGTATTCGGCGACGCAGCGCGCGCCAAGATGGTCGAAGGCGTCAACATCCTCGCCAACGCAGTCAAAGTCACCTTGGGCCCGAAAGGCCGCAACGTGGTCCTGGAGCGCTCGTTCGGCGCCCCTACCGTCACCAAGGATGGTGTGTCGGTAGCGAAAGAAGTTGAACTCAAAGACAAGCTCATGAACATGGGCGCGCAAATGGTCAAGGAAGTGGCTTCCCGCACCAGCGACAATGCCGGCGACGGCACCACCACCGCCACCGTGCTGGCACAAGCCATCGTGCGCGAAGGCATGAAGTTCGTTGCCGCCGGCATGAACCCGATGGACCTGAAGCGTGGTATCGACAAAGCTGTTGCAGCGACCGTCGAAGAACTGGCGAAAATCGCCCGTCCTTGCACCACGACCAAGGAAATCGCCCAGGTTGGCGCGATCTCGGCGAACTCGGACTACTCGATCGGCGAGCGTATCGCTGAAGCGATGGAAAAAGTCGGCAAAGAAGGCGTCATCACGGTAGAAGACGGCAAGTCGCTGAACGACGAGCTGGACATCGTTGAAGGCATGCAGTTCGACCGCGGCTACCTGTCGCCATACTTCATCAACAACCCAGAGAAGCAAGTTGCCGTCCTGGACAGCCCATTCGTCCTGCTGTGCGACAAGAAAATCTCGAACATCCGTGACCTGCTGCCGGTACTGGAACAAGTCGCCAAAGCTGGCCGTCCACTGCTGATCATCGCGGAAGACATCGAAGGCGAAGCGCTGGCTACCCTGGTTGTGAACAACATCCGCGGCATCCTGAAAACCTGCGCAGTGAAAGCACCAGGCTTCGGCGACCGCCGCAAAGCCATGCTGGAAGACATCGCTGTCCTGACGGGCGGCCAGGTGATCGCTGAAGAAGTCGGCCTGACCCTGGAAAAAGTGACTCTGGCCGAACTGGGCCAGGCGAAACGCATCGAAGTGGGCAAGGAAAACACCATCGTCATCGATGGCGCCGGCGAAGCTGCCTCGATCGAAGCACGCGTGAAACAAGTGCGTGTACAGATCGAAGAAGCGACCTCGGACTACGACCGTGAAAAACTGCAAGAGCGCGTGGCCAAACTGGCTGGCGGCGTTGCCGTGATCAAGGTTGGCGCAGCCACCGAAGTCGAAATGAAAGAGAAGAAAGCCCGCGTTGAAGATGCACTGCACGCCACGCGCGCTGCCGTGGAAGAAGGCATCGTGCCAGGCGGCGGCGTAGCCCTGCTGCGCGCACGCGCCAACATCACGGTCAAGGGCGACAATCCTGATCAAGACGCTGGTATCAAGATCGTCCTGCGCGCAATGGAAGAGCCGCTGCGCATGATCGTGCAAAACGCCGGCGAAGAAGCGTCGGTCGTCGTGGCAGCCGTCCTGGCTGGCGCGGGCAACTACGGCTACAACGCTGCCAACGGCACGTATGGCGACATGGTGGAAATGGGCGTTCTGGACCCAGCCAAAGTGACCCGTTCGGCGCTGCAAAACGCCGCTTCGATCGCTTCGCTGATGCTGACGACCGACTGCATGGTCTGCGAAATCGCTGACGACAAGGCAGCCGGCGGCATGGGCGGCGGCATGGGTGGTATGGGCGGCATGGGCGGCATGGACGGCATGATGTAATCCAGGCGGCCGCGCGCGCAGGCGACGGTGCGCGCAGCCGCCACGCCGGGACGGGACAGGCAGACCAAAAGCTGCTTGCGCTGCCCGGCAGCCCCGAGAGCCATCTTCTACGGAAGGTGGCTTTTTTTCGTCTTGCTTTTTAGAAATTTCAACGATTGCCCGCCTGCACGTTTTGCTTTAGCATGGCCGCCATCGTCCCTCTTTCTCACGCCACCATCATGCAGCCACGCGCCTCTTCTTCCAAAACCACCATCATCGCCGGCATCCTGGCCGGCTTGCTGGCCGCCGGGCTCGGCGCTTTCTACCTGCACCAGCAAGGCGCGCCGCACGGCACCAATGCCCCGGCCGCGAGCAGCCAGGCGGCGCCAGAACAGAGCGCGCGCGCCGTCGATGCGCTGATGGCATTGCCGGAAATCAAGGCCTGGTCGGCGCATATCGAAAAGGCTTCGGGCGGCCGCGCCCACGGCGCCGTGATGGAAACGTCGCCCGACGTGCGTCTCATCGATGGCAAGCCCTACTATGACCTGAACTTTGTGGAAAACACGCCGGACGCGGCGCACCGCTGGGAGAGTTTCGTCGTCTCCCAGGATGGCAAGCGCATCCTCGTCGACGACGTTGTCAGCGGTGAGCTGATCAGCCTGGAACAATGGCGCAAAGACAATGCGCCCATGCAGCGCATCGCCACGCAGTAACTGCCTACGCCGGCGCCCCCTGCGGCGCCGCGCCGCGCACGCGCGCCACCCACCACACCGTCCACAGCGACAAGCCCGCCGCCAGCCAGCCATTGATGCCGTAGCCGCTGATGTGGCCGGCCGCATCCGTCTGCAGGGTCAGGCCGCCCAGCCAGGCGCCCAGGCCGCTGCCAAAGCTTTGCAGGGCCGAATTGGCGCTGAGAAACGCGCCCCGCTTGTGCGGTTCCGGGATGGTCGTCAGCAGCGCCTGCAGCGGCACCATGCGGCCCGAGACGAGGGCCATAAAGAAGGGAAACGCCAGCATCAGCCCCAGCAACGGCAGCTGGGGCAAGTGCGTCATGAACAGCAGCGGCGCAATCGACAGCAGGGACACCCAGCGGTACACCTGCTGCTTGCCGGCCCGGTCCGCCCAGCGGCCGATCAGGCGCGCCGTGAAGATCGTGGCGCAGCCGCCCGCCAGATACACCCAGGTGACGTCGGCCGGCGCCAGTCCCATATTGCCCACGAGCACGGGCGAAATGAAGGGAATGACCAGCATGCCCGCCGTCATGTTGACAATCGACAAGGAAAACGCTTGCAGGTGGCGCCGCTCGCGGAACAGCGCCAGCAGGTTCGGCAGCACCTGGCGCAGCGGCGTGGCAGCCGCGCCCATGTGCGCCGTCAGCGAGGGCAGCACGCGCGCCGCGCCCAGCCAGACCAGCAGCGACAGCACGACCAGCAGGAAAAACGGCGAGGCCCAGCCAAAGTGCGCGGCCAGCACCACGCCGATGGGCACGCCGCCCACGGCCGCCATGGCAAACGAGGTCATGACGATGCCGGTGGCCGCGCCGCGCCGCTCGGAAGGAATCACGTCGCCGATGATGGCCATGACCATGGCCCCCAGCACGCCGCCCGTCAGCCCCGCAAACGCGCGCGACCACAGCAGCACATAAAAGTTCGGCGCCAGCGCGCAAGCGAGGTTCGACAGGGTGAACAGGCAAAACATGGTCAGCAGCAGCTTCTTGCGGTCGAAGCGGTCGATATACGTGGCCGCCAGCAAGCCGGACAGGCCCGCGCACCAGGCGTAGGCCGAGACGGCGCCCGAGACGGCGGCCGGGCCGATGTGAAAAGCCTGCATCAGCTGGGGCGCCAGCGGCATCATCACCATGAAATCCATGATGACGGTAAATTGCGTCAGCGCAAGCAGCCACAGCATCGCGCGCTCGCGCGCCGGCGTCAGAGCCGCGCCAGCGGACATATCAGGGGAAGGGCTCGGTACAGGTTTCATGCGGCAGATATTAAGGATGGCGGCGGTGAACGGCAAGGTTTACTTTCTGGCATCGAAGCCCGATACTCGCCCACATGCCCGCCATCATTGTCCGCCCCCTGACGCCCGACGATGTTGCCGCCTACCGCGCGCTGCGTCTGGCCGGCATCGCCGAACTGCCCGCCGCCTTCTGCACCACGCATGCGGCGGAAAGCGGTTTGCCTCTGGCACAGATAGCCCAGCGCTTGCGCGCCACTTCCCACCAAATAATATTTGGCGCTTTCGACAAGGATCAATTGATCGGCATTGCCGGCCTGCGCCGCGAACCGATCGCCGTCGTGCATGACAAGGCCAGTCTGTGGAGCGTATACGTGGCGCCGCAGGCGCGCGGGCGCGGCGCTGCACGACAACTGGTGCAGGCCGCCATCGCGCATGCCTGCGCCATCCCCGAACTGGCCCGCGTGCGCCTGGCCGTGGCGCAGGACAACCACGCGGCATTGACCCTGTACCTGGGCTGCGGCTTTACCCTGGCGGACGGCCCCGCATCGGACGGCATGCTGCAAATGAAGCTGTGGCTGCCGCGCCCGGCGTGTGCAAGTGCAAGCGCAAGTGCCGAAAGTAATGTCTTTATGAAAATCAATACCTTACAAATCCCTGCGAAATAGCGGACAGGCCGTTTTTTCTGTTGCAAGCAAACGCGGCAGGCCTTAGCATCGCGGCTTACAAAAAAAACTTGGGGGAGAGCCAATGTCATCGGCCGAGACACAAACCGCCACGGGCAAAATGCCGCGGCAAATACCGTACATCATCGCCAACGAAGGCTGCGAACGCTTCAGCTTTTACGGCATGCGCAACATCCTGACGCCATTCCTCATCAGCACCCTGCTGCTGATGATCCCGATCGACCAGCGCACGGGCGAAGCCAAGCACGTGTTCCACACCTTCGTCATCGGCGTGTATTTCTTCCCGCTGCTGGGCGGGTGGCTGGCCGACCGCTTCTTCGGCAAGTACAACACCATCTTCTGGCTCAGCCTCGTGTATTGCGCGGGCCACGCCTGCCTGGCCCTGTTTGAAAACAGCGTCAACGGCTTCTATTTCGGCCTGTTCCTGATCGCCTTCGGCTCCGGCGGCATCAAGCCGCTGGTCGCCTCGTTTGTCGGCGACCAGTTCGACCAGACCAACAAGCACAAGGCTAAGCTGGTGTTCGACCTGTTCTACTGGATCATCAACTTCGGCTCCTTCTTCGCCTCGCTGCTGATGCCGATGTTCCTGCGCGACTTCGGTCCCTCGATCGCTTTCGGCATCCCCGGCCTGATGATGCTGGCCGCCACCGTCGTCTTCTGGATGGGCGCCAAGAAATACGTGCACGTGCCGCCGGCGCCGCCGAATCCCGATTCGTTCACCCGCGTGGCCCGCACGGCCCTGCTGGCGCGCGTCGACGGCGGTTCGCGTCCCGGCCTGTACGTCGCCTACGTCGGCGTGATCGGCGCCCTGTACGCGTTCTACAGCATTCCCGAATGGGGCTTCGTGATTTCCGCGTGTACCGCGCTGGTCTTGCTGCTGGCCTTCGGCAGCATCGGCACGGCCATGCAGCTGGAACGCGCGCGCGGCATCCACCCGGACGAAGCCGTCGAAGGCGTGCGCGCCGTGCTGCGCATCCTCGTCATCTTCGCCCTCGTCACGCCATTCTTCTCGCTGTTCGACCAGAAGGCCTCGACGTGGATCGTGCAGGCGAACACCATGGAAAAACCGAGCTGGTTCCTGCCGGCGCAGATGCAGGCGCTGAACCCGATGCTGGTGATGCTGCTGATCCCGTTCAACAACCTGGTGCTGTATCCGATGCTCAACCGCTTCGGCCTGGAAGCGACGGCCCTGCGCCGCATGACGGCCGGTATCGGCTTTTCCTCGCTGGCGTGGATCGTCATCGGCTTGCTGCAGCTGGCCCTCGACAGCGGCAACGCCGTCTCCATCATGTGGCAGATCCTGCCGTATGCCCTGCTGACGTTCGGCGAAGTGCTGGTCTCGGCCACGGGCCTGGAGTTTGCGTACAGCCAGGCGCCCGTGTCGATGAAGGGCGCCATCATGAGCTTCTGGAATCTGTCGACCACGGTGGGCAACCTGTGGGTGCTGATCGTCAACCGCAGCGTCATGAATGAAGGCGTGATCGGCAAGATCGCCGAGAGCGGCATCAGCGTGACGGCTTTCCAGATGTTCTTCTTCGCCGCCTTTGCCGCCGTCGCCATGCTGGCCTTCGGCCTGTATGCGAAGCGCTACAAGATGGTGGACAACTACCGCCAGGCGGTTATCCCGGGCAAGGCGTAATCATACAAGTAGGTCGGATTAGCCCAAAGGGCGTAATCCGACAACGCTGCTGACAATGTCGTCGGATTACGCGTGGCGATGCCACGCTAATCCGACCTACGCGCCCTTTTTTTACGTCGTCACCGTCGGCGCGTCGCGCCCCGTGCGTGCCCGGATCTGCGCCACTTGCTCGGCCACGGCGATCAATCCCTCCAGCGCTCGCTGGGTCGGGATGTCATGCTGCTCGGGATCGGCCTCATAGCGCTCCAGGTACAGGCGCAGGGTGGCGCCCTCGGTGCCCGTGCCCGACAGGCGCAGCACGATGCGCGCGCCGTCCGTCATGATGATGCGGATGCCCTGCTGCGTCGCCACGGAACCGTCGACGGGGTCCGTGTAGCTGAAATCGTCGGCCAGCGCCACCGTGTAGCCATCGAACTGCTGGCCCGGCAAGGCGGCCAGCCGGCCGCGCACGGCCGCCATCAGCTGCGCCGCGCCGGCGCTGTCGATGTCTTCATAGTCGTGGCGCGAGTAGTAGTTGCGGCCATAGGTGGCCCAGTGCGCGCGCACGATATCTTCCACCGATTGTTTTTTCTCCGCCAGCAGGTTGAGCCAGAACAGCACGGCCCACAGGCCATCCTTTTCACGCACGTGGTTCGAACCGGTGCCGTAGCTTTCCTCACCGCACAGGGTGGCCATGCCGGCGTCGAGCAGGGTGCCGAAGAATTTCCAGCCCGTGGGCGTCTCGTAGCAGGGGATGCCCAGCGCGCTGGCGACCCGGTCGGCCGCGCCCGAGGTGGGCATGGAGCGGGCAATGCCGGACAAGCCGGCGCGGTAGCCGGGCGCCACGGTGGCGTTGGCGGCCAGGATGGCCAGGCTGTCCGAGGGCGTGACGTCGAAGCGCCGGCCGACGATCATGTTGCGGTCGCCGTCGCCGTCCGAGGCGGCGCCAAAATCCGGAGCAGCATTGTCACCATCTCCGGCCGCCATAATGGCGATCAGTTCCTGCGCATTCACGGGATTCGGGTCCGGATGGCCGCCGCCGAAGTCTTCCAGGGGCACGCCGTTGATGACGCTGCCCTTCGGTGCGCCCAGCATGCCTTCCAGGATGGCTGTCGCATACGGGCCGGAAACGGCGTGCATGCCGTCAAAGCAGATGCGCAGGCCGTCCGCGAACAGGGCGCGGATGGCGTCGAAGTCGAACAGCTGCTGCATCAGTTCAGCGTAATCAAGCACGGGGTCGATCACTTCGACCGTCATCTGCTCGATGCGCACAGTGCCCAAGGCGTCGAGGTCGATGTCGGCCGCGTCGCTGATGCGGTATTCGGTGAGCGTTTGCGTGCGCGCAAACATGGCTTCCGTGACCTTTTCGGGCGCCGGGCCGCCATTGGCAATGTTGTACTTGATGCCGAAATCGCCATCGGGGCCGCCCGGATTATGGCTGGCCGACAGGATGATGCCGCCGCTGGCGCCATGCTTGCGGATCACGCAGCTGACGGCCGGCGTCGACAGGATGCCGCCCTGCCCCAGCAGCACGCGCGCGTAGCCGTGCGCGGCCGCCATGCGCAGCACCGTCTGGATGGCGGCGCGGTTGTAGTAACGCCCGTCGCCGCCCAGCACCAGGGTCTGGCCGCGGCAGTCGCCGAGCGTGTCGAACACGCTTTGCACGAAGTTTTCCAGGTATTGCGGGGCGCTGAAGACCGCCACCTTCTTGCGCAAGCCCGACGTGCCGGGCCGCTGGCCGGCCATCGGCGCCGTATTAATAATTTGAATAGCCATCTTGCCTCCCTGTTAACTTCCCATGTTAACCGATGCCGGCCGCCCGGCAAAGCGTTGTACGCCTGCCACGGTGCGGCAAACCGCTTAACGCCGCATCCCACATATCGTATAATGAGAATCATTCTCATATGCGGCATTCCTGGCTGCGGACTCAGACATCGGACGCCGTGGTTGCACGCTATTACCAAGAACTGTTGAACTTTTGCTGGCGCAGCTTGCGCAACCGCGAGGCTGCCTTGGATCTGGTGCAGGAAAGCTATGCGCGCGTGCTGGGCGAACAGGCCGTGCGCGAACCGCGCGCGCTGCTGTACCGCACGGCGCGCAACCTGATGATCGACCGGCACCGCCGCGCCGCCCTGCGCCAGCACGAGGAACTTGACGCCCTGCCGGAAGCGGCGCATCCGGCAGGGCCGCTGCATTTGCAGCCGGAACAGGCGCTCGAAAGCAGCCGGGACTGGCAAGCTTGCGTGGCCGCCATCGACGCCCTGCCGGCCCGCTGCCGCGACGCCTTCGTGCTGCACGTCTTCGAGGAATTGCCGCACGCGCAGATCGCGGCGCGCATGGGCATATCCGTGAGCATGGTGGAAAAACATATCGCGCGCGGCATGCTCAGTTGCCAGGCGCAGTTGCATTCTTTGCGCAAAGCCACATAATGGCGCCCATGACCGCCCGCC
>NZ_PDZN01000049.1:0-1398 GCF_002735765.1 Janthinobacterium sp. BJB304 | reverse complement strand
GGCCAGAAGCAATGGGATGGACTCCTCCTCACCTGTTGGCGTCTAGGCGCCTAAACTGGGAGTTACCACACAACCAGTTAAGAGAAGGAGTCCACGATGAAGATTATCCGCGTCGGCGTCGATCTGGCCAAGAATGTCTTTCAAGTGCACGGGGTGGATCGTTGCGAAAAGGTCGTTTGGCGTAAGAAGCTGGGCCGGGCCGAATGGCTGTCGGCTCTGATGGAGAAGATAGAGCCAAGTTGCGAGATAGGCATGGAAGCTTGTGGCGGTGCGCACCATTGGGCGCGGCAATTGCAGAAACGCGGCTTCACCGTGAAGCTGATTGCGCCCCAGTTCGTGAAGCCGTACGTAAAGAGCAACAAGAACGACGCCAACGACGCGGAAGCGATTTGCGAAGCGATGAGCCGGCCGAGTATGCGCTATGTCGCCGTCAAGTCAGTCGAGCAGCAGGACTTACAAGCGATCCACCGGATCAGAGCGGAGCTGGTGAGTCAGCGCTCCGCCAAGGGTAACCAGATCCGTGGGCTGTGCAGTGAATATGGCTTGGTGGCACCCAGGGAAATGATTCAGCTGCGCGCCGCCATTCCGCTGTGGTTGGATGATCTGGAAAATGGATTGACGCAACGTTTCCGGCGTATGCTGCGAGGCTTGTGGCTCGACCTGATGAACTTGGAACTGCGGGTCAAGGAACTGGACCAGGAGATAGAAATCGCGGCATCGACCGATCCGGTCGCCTCTCGGTTGCAGCAGTTACGTGGAGTGGGACCGATCATCGCAACCGCGATTGTAGCCAACGTTGGCGACGCAAAGCAGTTCAGCAGTGGTAGACAGATGGCGGCATCGCTGGGGCTTACGCCACGGCAGAACAGCTCTGGCGGCAAAGAGCGATTGCTTGGCATTACGAAACGTGGAGACGCGCAGTTGCGAACGCTGTTGATTCACGGGGCCCGTTCAGTTTTGCGAACGGCGGCCAGCAAGAATGATCGGATGAGCCGCTGGGTAACGCACATCGCTGAGACGAGGCACCACAACATCGCGGCGGTAGCGCTTGCCAACAAGACGGCGCGTATCGCCTGGGCGATGATTACCAAGGGAACCGATTATCAGCCTGGGCTGGGGGCGGTTTAAGTAGCATTGTAATCAGTACGTAAAAAGGAGTATCCAACCACGATTGCGAAACATGCCGATGATGGCCAACAGGTCGAACCGGCGCCGGCAGAACCCGAGAATGTCTGAGGCCTACGAGCCCGAAGAAGCGATAGGGAGCCAGCGCGCGAATAGCCCATTATGGTTCTTGCCCGAAAGCGGGCAATGCAGTTAGAGACCGAATATACGTGAGCAGTCGTACCTGAAAGTCAAAGACGGAATGTTTGCAAACGAGGAGGAGTCCATATACGG
>NZ_PDZN01000048.1:0-1408 GCF_002735765.1 Janthinobacterium sp. BJB304 | reverse complement strand
GTATCAACACACACGCAACGTTGTACCGTCTTATCCTCTGTACCTGCTAAGGTTATAGGGACAAGCCGTACGGGCAATTAGTACTGGTTAGCTTAATGCATTACTGCACTTCCACACCCAGCCTATCAACGTCCTGGTCTCGAACGACCCTTCAAAGAGCTCAAGGCTCTGGGAAATCTCATCTCAAGGCAAGTTTCCCGCTTAGATGCTTTCAGCGGTTATCTCTTCCGAACTTAGCTACCCGGCAATGCCACTGGCGTGACAACCGGTACACCAGAGGTTCGTCCACTCCGGTCCTCTCGTACTAGGAGCAGCCCCCTTCAAATTTCCAACGCCCACGGCAGATAGGGACCAAACTGTCTCACGACGTTTTAAACCCAGCTCACGTACCACTTTAAATGGCGAACAGCCATACCCTTGGGACCGGCTACAGCCCCAGGATGTGATGAGCCGACATCGAGGTGCCAAACTCCCCCGTCGATATGAACTCTTGGGAGGAATCAGCCTGTTATCCCCAGAGTACCTTTTATCCGTTGAGCGATGGCCCTTCCATACAGAACCACCGGATCACTATGTCCTACTTTCGTACCTGCTCGACTTGTCAGTCTCGCAGTTAAGCACGCTTATGCCATTGCACTATCAACACGATGTCCGACCGTATCTAGCGTACCTTCGAACTCCTCCGTTACACTTTAGGAGGAGACCGCCCCAGTCAAACTGCCTACCATGCACTGTCCCCGATCCGGATAACGGACCAAGGTTAGAACCTCAAACAAACCAGGGTGGTATTTCAAGGTTGGCTCCACGAGAACTAGCGTCCCCGCTTCAAAGCCTCCCACCTATCCTACACAGATTGGTTCAAAGTCCAATGCAAAGCTACAGTAAAGGTTCATGGGGTCTTTCCGTCTAGCCGCGGGTAGATTGCATCATCACAAACATTTCAACTTCGCTGAGTCTCGGGAGGAGACAGTGTGGCCATCGTTACGCCATTCGTGCAGGTCGGAACTTACCCGACAAGGAATTTCGCTACCTTAGGACCGTTATAGTTACGGCCGCCGTTTACTGGGACTTCAATCAAGAGCTTGCACCCCATCATTTAATCTTCCAGCACCGGGCAGGCGTCACACCCTATACGTCCACTTTCGTGTTTGCAGAGTGCTGTGTTTTTATTAAACAGTCGCAGCCACCAGTTTATTGCAACCCTTTCACCCTCATGGAGTAAACCAATCAAGCTACCGGGGCGTACCTTTTCCCGAAGTTACGGTACCAATTTGCCGAGTTCCTTCTCCCGAGTTCTCTCAAGCGCCTTAGAATACTCATCTCGCCCACCTGTGTCGGTTTGCGGTACGGTCTCGTATGACTGAAGCTTAGAGGCTTTTCTTGGAACCACTTCCGATTGCTTCGTGAA
>NZ_PDZN01000047.1:0-3667 GCF_002735765.1 Janthinobacterium sp. BJB304 | reverse complement strand
GCGGACGTGGTGCTGGCCGTCGGCACGCGCCTGCAGGATTTCACGACCGGGTCGAACTCCCTGTTTGCGCAGGCGCAACTGCTCAGCCTGAACGTCAACGCTTTCGATGCGCTGAAACGCCGGGGCCTGAGCCTGCAGGCGGACGCAACCCTCGGCTTGCAGGGCTTGTCGCGCCTGCTGGGCAACTGGAACAGCGCGGGCCAGTGGCAGGAGCGGGCGCAGCAGGCGGCGCATGCCTGGCGCGCCACCGTGCTGGCCATTACCGGCAAACGCGAGGTCGCCGGCTTGCCGTACGACGGCGAAGTCATCGGCGCCGTGCAGCGTTCCGCACCGGATTCTACTGTGCGCGACATCGTCGTCTGCGCGGCAGGGACTCTGCCGGCCGAACTGCACAAGCTGTGGAGAACATCGACGCCGGGCGGCTATCACATGGAATACGGCTACTCGTGCATGGGCTATGAAATCGCCGGGGGCCTGGGCGTCAAGATGGCCAAGCCGGAAGCCGAAGTCATCGTCATGGTGGGCGACGGCAGCTATCTGATGATGAATTCGGAAATCGCCACCTCCGTCATGCTGGACAAAAAACTGATTATTGTCGTGCTCGACAACCGTGGCTACGGCTGCATCAACCGCCTGCAGCAGGCCTGCGGCAATGCCTCGTTCAACAATATGCTGCCCGACAGCGCCCCGCCTATCGACTTCGCCCTGCATGCGCAAGCGCTAGGCGCCTTGAGCGAGTACGTGGCCAGTATCGCCGAACTGGAGCAGGCGATGCTGCGCGCCCGGGCAGCTTCGCGCACGTACCTGATCTGCATCGACACGGACGACACGCGCACGACAGAGGAGGGCGGCTGCTGGTGGGAAGTGGCCGTACCCGAGGTCTCCACCCAGTCCGGCGTGCAAGCTGCGCGCGCCCGTTATGAAAACGATCGCCTGAAACAAAGGAATTGAAATGACTACCTGGAATGTACGCATCGGCATCAATCCGATCTCGTGGATGAACGACGATTTACCGAGCCTGGGCGGCGAGACGCCTTTGGAAACGGCATTGAAAGAAGGCGCCGAGATCGGCTACGTGGGTTTTGAACTGGGCAACAAGTTTCCCAAGGATGCCCCGTCCCTGAACGCCGTGCTGGGCAAATACAATCTCGCCTGCGTCTCCGGCTGGTATTCGGGCCGCCTGGCGCACCGCTCGGTGGAAGAAGAGATCGCCTCCGTCGGCCCGCACTTGCGCCTGCTGGCCGACAGCGGCGCCACCGTCATGGTCTACGGCGAAGTGGCCGACGCCATCCAGGGCGAAGCGCGCCCCCTGTATAAACGCCCGCGTTTCCAGTCGCAGCAGCAATGGCAGGACTACGCCGATAAACTCACGGCGTTTGCGCAGCACCTGCTGGCGCACGGCGTGCGCCTGGCCTACCACCACCACATGGGCGCCTACGTGGAAACCCCGGCTGATGTGGATCAATTGATGGCCCTGACGGGGCCGGAAGTGGGCTTGTTGTTCGACACGGGTCATATCACCTTCGCCGGCGGCGACGCGTTGGCGGTACTCAATAATCATATCGATCGCATTTGCCACGTGCATTGCAAGGACGTGCGCCCGAACGTGGTGAAACTGGCCCGCAACGGCCACTGGAGTTTTTTGCAGGCCGTCATCAATGGCGCTTTCAGCGTGCCCGGCGACGGCTGCATCGACTTCCCGGCCATTTTGATGCGGCTGTATCTGCACGGCTATGCGGGCTGGCTGGTGGTGGAAGCGGAGCAAGACCCGGCCGTCGCGCCCAGCTACGAATACGCGAAGATGGGCCACGATTACCTGGCAAGCCTGGTCGACGCGATTCCGCGCCTGGGCAGGGAGGCGGCATGAGCCCGCTGCTGGTGAAAGCGGGGCAGGGACAGACCATCGTCGAGGTCACGCCGGAATCGGCCGGCTGGACGCACGTGGGCTTTGCCGCGCATCGTCTGGCGCCCGGCGAGGGCTTGACGCTGGAGACGGGCCGCCGCGAACTGTGCCTCGTCGTGCTGACGGGCACGGTCACGGTGCGGGCGGGCGGCCAGACCTGGGAAGGCATCGGCAAGCGCGCCAGCGTTTTCGAGGACGTCTCGCCCTACGCCGTGTATGTGCCGCTGGAAACCACGGTGCGTATCACGGCCGTGAGCGCCGCCGAGGTCGCCCTGTGCAGCGCGCCGGCCACGACCCACCGCCCGGCGCGCCTGATCGAACCTTCCACCATGACGCGCTCCGTGCGCGGCCAGGGCGCCAACACGCGCTATGTGTGCGACATCCTGCCGCAGACGGCCGAGGCGGACGGCTTGCTGGTGGTGGAAGTCGTCACGCCGTCCGGCCACTCGTCCAGCTATCCGCCGCATAAACACGACAGCGACAATATTCCAACCGAAAGCTCGCTGGAAGAAACGTATTACCACCGGCTCCATCCCGAACAGGGCTTTGCCTACCAGCGCGTCTACACGGATGACCGCTCCATCGACGAAGCCATGGCCGTGGAAAACCACGACGTGGTGATGGTGCCGCGCGGCTATCACCCCGTCACCGTGCCGTATGGCTACGACGGCTATTACCTGAACGTGATGGCCGGCCCCAAGCGGGTCTGGCATTTTAAAAACGACCCGGCCCATGACTGGCTGATGACGAAATAACCAAGGACAAGACAATGACGACCCCGATGATCGGCCACTTTATTGGTGGCAACCCCATGGCCTCGCGCGCCGAGCGCACGAGCGACGTCTTCAACCCCGCCACGGGCGCCGTGACGGCCAAGGTGGCGCTGGCCACGCCTGCCGAACTGAACGCGGCCGTGGCTGCCGCCCATGCGGCGTTTCCCGCCTGGTCGCAAACATCCCCCTTGCGCCGCGCCCGCGTCATGTTCAAGTTCAAGGAATTGCTGGAAGAACATTCCGACCAGCTGGCGGCCCTGATCACGGCCGAGCACGGCAAAGTCTTCACGGATGCGAAAGGGGAAGTGACGCGCGGCATCGAAGTGGTGGAGTTTGCCTGCGGCATCCCGCAGATGATGAAGGGAGAGTATTCGGAACAGGTGGCCGGCGGCATCGACGCCTGGTCGATCCGCCAGGCGCTGGGGGTGTGCGTCGGCATCACGCCGTTCAACTTTCCCGTGATGGTGCCGATGTGGATGTTCCCGATGGCGATTGCCTGCGGCAATACGTTTGTATTAAAGCCGTCGGAACGCGACCCGTCGGCCAGCCTGCTCCTGGCGCAATTGCTGACGGACGCGGGTTTGCCCGACGGCGTCTTCAACGTCGTGCAGGGAGATAAAGAGGCCGTCGACGGTTTGCTGCACCACCCGGACGTACGCGCCGTCAGCTTCGTCGGTTCCACGCCGATCGCCGAATACATCTATGCGACGGGCTGCGCCCAGGGCAAGCGCGTCCAGGCCCTGGGCGGCGCGAAAAACCACATGGTCGTCATGCCGGACGCGGATATTCCCCAGACGGTGGACGCCCTGATGGGCGCCGCGTTCGGCTCGGCCGGCGAGCGCTGCATGGCCATTTCCGTCGTCGTGGCGGTGGGCAATGTGGCGGATCAATTGGTGGAAGCCCTGGTGCCCCGCATCGCGGCATTAAAGATCACGCAAGGCATGGATCTGTCGGCCGAGATGGGGCCGGTGGTGACGCAGGTGCACAAGGA
>NZ_PDZN01000046.1:0-5513 GCF_002735765.1 Janthinobacterium sp. BJB304 | reverse complement strand
GCAAGTTGGTCCCACCCCTTCCCATCCCGAACAGGACCGTGAAACAACTTTGCGCCGATGATAGTGCTGCAACCAGTGTGAAAGTAGGTTATCGTCAGGCTTGTTATTCGCAGTAAGAGAAAAACCCCGCCGGATTCCGGTGGGGTTTTTTTTTCGTCTGGTGGTTTTGCGCGCCGCGGGGTGCTGTCGGCTTACGCGCGCAGCGCTAAGCCGACCTACGCCGACCTACGCCGACCTACGCCGACCTACGCCGACCTGCGCCGATCCACCGACCGACGGTCAGTGTGAGGGGGGATGACCCCGGCTGTTCAGCAGGCGAAAAAAAAAGGCAGCGCTGTGCGCTGCCTTTGTCATTTATCACCACATGTTGTGCACGGCGGGCACCGTCATGTTCTCTTCATATTGACACTGTACGATGATGTCCGTTCTCATCAAGTAACGTGTGCACCCATGCTGTCCAAGCTTAAACTCGTCAAAACTTCCAAAGGCATCGATAGCATCCTGATGCTGTCGGCCATGCTGATACTCTGGATCGGCAATTACAGCAACCTCGACCTCATGATTGCCGACAGTATGTTCGACGGTGCGCGTGGGCAATTTGTCGGCGCTGACAGCGTGTGGGCGCGCAGTTTTCAGATCGGTATGATCTTGCTTGGCGCCGTCATGATCGGGCTGGCCGTGTGGGACACCTTGCATCCGCTGGTCTGGCTTGCTTCGCGTCGCAGCGCCTTGCGCGTGGTGGCGCTGTCGGCTATCTTCGTGCCGCTAAGCATATATTTGCTCTCTTCCTTCAGCGATGTGCCCTGTCCCACGGATTTGTTGCGTTATGGCGGACTGGAGCCGTACACGCGCCTGTTGGAAACATTGCCAGCCAGCGCATCTGCCATGGCATGCGTGCCTGCTACCCAGGCGAACACTGCCTGGTGGATGCTGGCCTTGCCATTGTTCTGTCTGCCCGGGCGACCACGCACGGCGCTGCTGCTCGCTTGCGTCATGCTGCTGTGCGGTTTGGCGGCAAGCTGGCAGCAACAGTTGCAAGGTACGCAATTCTTTACGCACACCTTGTGGTCTGCCTGGATTGCTTCTTTCCTGATCTATCTGCTGCATCATTTGTTCCGGGCCGAGGACGCGTTGGCCTGAAACACGAAAGTACGTCACAATCTGCCTGTCGAGTTGTCGTTTCATACAAAAACAGGAGCACCATGAACGAGCAGATTGCGAGAGAAGTGGTATTGGTCCGTGCTATCGAGACGGCCGACCAGAAAAAAGAAGTCCTCAGCGAGGATGACCGCATGTATGCCAGCCGCAGTGCACGTGAGCTTGCGCAGTGGCAAGCTTCGGGCAAGCAGGCCGAAGTCACGGGTGACGATTTCCTGCAGCAGCGTTCCGAGCTGATCCTCAAGCGCATCACCGAGCGCACTCCCGCCTTCGCTGCTTTCGCGAAGCGTCGTAACGGCATGAAGACCATGGCGTTGGCCTTGCCCCTGCTGGCTTTGCTGCTGGGCGCCGGACTGGACCGTATAACGGACCCCCATCGCGTCGACTTGCTGTCGGCGCCCTTGCTGCTGATCATCGCCTGGAATGTACTGGTCTACCTGGGCTTGCTGATTTGGCTATGCATCCCTTCGCACTCGCTCGGCTGGCCGAAAGCGGGGCTGGTGCGCCACCTGAGCGTGGGCCGCCTGGCCTTGCCGCGCAAACTGCCGCACGCCTTGTCTTCGGGCTTGCTCAGTTTCATGGGCGAGTGGGCGCATTTGAGCGCCAAGCTGACGGCCGCGCGCCTGGGCCGTACCATCCACTTGAGCGCTGCCATGTTTGCCATTGGCGCCGTCGCCTCGTTGTATGCGCGCGGTTTTCTGTCGCAATACGCGGCCGGCTGGGAAAGCACCTTTCTGAATGCCGGCCAGGTGCACAGCCTGCTGTCGACCCTGTTTGCGCCGGCCATTGCCCTGTTTCACTTACAAGGTTTTTCGCTGGCGGAAATCGAAGCGCTGCGCTTCCCGCAAACGACGACCGTCGAAGGCGGTGCACGCTGGGTGCATTTGTATGCGGCGACGATTTTCCTGCTGGTGGTCGTCCCCCGCCTGATCCTGGCACTGCTCAATAATTGGCGCGCCGCGCGCCTGGCCAGGCAGTTTCCGCTGGATCTCGATCAGCCGTATTTCCGCAAGCTTAATGAAAGCATCGGTGTGGCCACGGGCGGCATGCTGCGCGTCTTGCCGTACAGCTTTACTGTCGATGAGGCACGTCACAAAGGCCTGGGGCAAATCGCCCTCATGCTGTTTGGCGAGCAGGGCCGCATGATGCTGCGTCCATCAACGTCGTATGGCGAAGAGCCGCAGGACGTCTTGCGCGACACAGACTTGAACGATCCACAAGTCAATATCACGGCCGTGCTGTTCAATCTGACGGCGACGCCGGAAAAGGAAAATCACGGGGCCTTCCTCGATTATCTGGTGCAATCGTCGGCGCGCGGCATCGCTGTCCTGATCGACGAGTCCAGCTACCTGGAGCGCGCGGGCGAGCAGGCGGATAACGGCGCGCGTCTGGCGGAACGGGTCGCCTTGTGGCAGCAGTTTTGCCAGTTCCATAAAGCCACGGCCACCGTGGTCAATCTGCTCAACCCTGCCTTGCACCCGCTCGATGCCGGTGTCGGCTTGAAAGTATCGGCAACAGCATGAGTGTGAACGTGAATAAAGATGTGCAAGATGACGCGGTGCAGATTCAGTTTGCGCTGATTTCGCACACGAATAATGGCAAGACGACACTCGCGCGTACCCTCGTGGGCGTGGATGTGGGCGAAGTGCGCGACGCCGCCCACGTAACCGTGTTTGCCGAATCGCATACCTTGTTGGCCACGCCACAGGGTGATACTTTGCAATTGTGGGACACGCCCGGCTTTGGCGACTCCGTGCGTCTGCTCAAGCGCCTGGGCCAGTCAGGCAATCCCATCGGCTGGTTTCTGCGTGAAGTGCTGGACCGTTATCGCGACCGCCCGTTTTGGCTCAGCCAGCAGGCGCTGCGCACGGCCAAGGACTCCGCCGACGTGGTGTTGTACCTGGTGAATTCCTCGGAACATCCGAAGGATGCGGGCTACTTGCCGGCGGAAATGAAAATCCTCGCCTGGCTGGATAAGCCTGTGGTGGTCTTGCTCAATCAGATGGGGCCGCCGCGTCCGGGTAATGAGGAGCACGGCGAGCAGGCGCGCTGGCGCGAGCATTTGCAGCAGTATCCAATCGTGCGCGATGTCCTGGCGCTCGATGCCTTTGCCCGCTGCTGGGTGCATGAACGCGTGTTTTACGAAGCTGTGGGTAAATTGTTGCCGCAGTCGCAGCAAGCAGGCTATGCGCGTTTGTTTGCTGCCTGGCAAGAGCAGAATACGGCGCGTTTCCGGCAGGCGATGCACTTGCTGGCCACGCAACTGGCGGTGGCCGGGCAGGATCGCGAAGCCATCGAGCCCGCCTCTAAGGGCTTGCTGAAATCGGCCTTGCAGGTCGTTGGCATAGGCAAGAACGCAGAGCAGCAACGCCAGGAAAAGGCCATGGCCAGCCTGGTGGCGCGGCTTAATGCGCACAGCGGTATCACCACGCGTGAGCTTTTGATCCTGCACAAACTCGACCCGACCGACGCGCATAAGATCAATAGCCGGATACGGGAGAACTTCGCCGTGCGCGCGCCGATCGACAAGGCGCAGGCAGGGCTATTGGGCGCGATGATTTCCGGTGCGGCGACGGGGCTGTCGGCCGACCTGATTTCCGGCGGCCTGACCTTGGGCACGGGCGCCCTGCTTGGCGGTGTGGTTGGTGCGTTGACGTTTGCGGGCGCAGCCTGGGGCTTTAATTCCGGAACGGACCGCAACGAGCCCACGATGCAATTTACCGATGCCTTCCTGCGCACCTTGGTGGTGGCGGGCGTGCTGCGTTACCTGGCGGTGGCGCACTTTGGCCGTGGCCGCGGCAACTTTGTCGAAAGCGAGGCGCCGGCCTTCTGGCAGGATGAAGTCGAGCAGGCGGTGGCGCGTCATGAGAGCGCATTGGTCGAGTTATGGAAAGAGGTACGCCGCGCGAAGTCCAATGAACTGGCTGCCGAATGTGTGCAGCCCATCATCACGGCAATCACTGCCGATGTGCTGGCGCGTCTGTACCCGGACGTGACGCAGCAGATGTAAATACGGGCTTCCATCGTCTATTTCCAACAGGGTTTCCCCCATGAGCATACATAAAATCGCCGTCATCGCCGGTGACGGCATTGGCAATGAAGTCATGCCGGAGGGTTTGCGTGTAATTGAAGCGGCCGCCCGCCGTTTCAATATCGACCTGCAGTTTACGACGATGGCATGGGCCAATTGTGACTATTACCTGGAACACGGGCAAATGATGCCCTCGGACTGGTTCGCGCAGCTCAAGGATTTCGACGCCATCTATTTTGGCGCCGTGGGCTGGCCGGACAAGGTGCCCGATCATATCTCGCTGTGGGGTTCATTACTGAAGTTCCGGCGTGAATTCGACGAATACGTCAACTTGCGTCCCGTGCGGCTGATGCCGGGCGTGCCATGTCCGCTGGCGAATAAAAAGCCGGGCGATATCGACTTTTATGTGGTGCGTGAAAACACGGAAGGAGAATATTCATCCGTGGGCGGGCGCATGTTCGAGGGGACCGAGCGCGAAATGGTGCTGCAGGAATCCGTGTTTACGCGCAAGGGCGTCGACCGCATCCTGAAGTATGCGTTTGAGCTGGCGCAAAGCCGGCCTAAAAAACACCTGACATCGGCGACCAAGTCGAATGGTATTGCCATCAGCATGCCGTATTGGGATGAACGGGTGGAAGCGATGGCCCCGAGCTTTCCCGAGGTCTGCTGGGATAAATACCATATCGACATCCTGGCGGCCCGCTTTGTATTGAGTCCCGAACGTTTCGACGTGGTGGTCGCTTCGAATCTGTTTGGCGACATATTGTCTGACCTGGGACCTGCGTGCACGGGAACGATCGCCATCGCACCATCGGCCAATATCAATCCGGAGCGGACTTTTCCTTCCGTCTTCGAACCGGTACACGGTTCCGCACCCGACATCTATGGCCAGAATATCGCCAACCCGATCGGCATGATCTGGTCGGGGGCAATGATGCTGGACTTCCTCGGTAATGGCGATGCCAATTACACGGCGGCGCATGACGCGATTGTGCACGCCATCGAGCGGGTGCTCGAGCATGGTCCGCGTACGCCGGATATGGGCGGCAGCGCCAGTACGACCGATGTGGGCATGGCGGTTGCCGAATTGCTGAAATAAAGCTTGCCGCCCTTGAGTGGCTTTGCTATAGTTCGCCTCCCCAATGAGACGCAGTGGTTTTAGCGAAACAGAGGGAGCCG
Organism: Janthinobacterium sp. BJB304; assembly: GCF_002735765.1. Classification (NCBI taxonomy): domain Bacteria; kingdom Pseudomonadati; phylum Pseudomonadota; class Betaproteobacteria; order Burkholderiales; family Oxalobacteraceae; genus Janthinobacterium; species Janthinobacterium sp. BJB304. The sequence goes on along the minus strand of NZ_PDZN01000046.1, from coordinate 145 downwards.
GATGCAGTAGCAAACGGCAAAAAAGAAGGTTGACGAATTAGCCGAAACGCTTCATACTCTTCCTTCTTCGCAGCTGACAAACACAACGCTTTGTCGATAGCGCGAAAGCAGTAACCGAATACAGTTCTTTAACAATTAACAGTCG
>NZ_PDZN01000045.1:0-7988 GCF_002735765.1 Janthinobacterium sp. BJB304 | reverse complement strand
AGGAAGAGTATGAAGCATTTCACTACATCCGTCAACTCCTTCTTTTACTACTCATCGCCGTTTCCGGTGATCCTCAACTGCCGCATTTGACTGCGTCTCATTGGGGAGGCGAACTATAGCAAAGCGCTCCGGTGGAAGCAAGGCTTTCTCCGCAATACATGCAATCATTTTTCAATTCCCCGGCAATAATTAATATAAAAGTCAGCTTTCAAACGTACGACGTCTCATTCATGGTTAAATACATCACCCTGACCATTTGACAATTTACCTGTAGGTTCGCTTTGTGCTCCTGAATACCGATCAAATTCTCTCCCTGGCACCCGATGCCAGTTCCGCCAAGGCAGGTAGCCAACTGGCCTCTCCCGCCAAATGGGATAAGCTGGGCCGCTCGGAGACGGCCACCTGGGGCGAATGCAAGGGTAGCGGCAAGGATCCCTACCGCACCCAGATCGACCTGGGCGAACCTGCCTTCAAATGCTCCTGCCCCAGCCGTAAGTTTCCATGCAAGCATGGACTTGCCTTGTATCTGCTCCTGACGCAAGACAAGGCCTTGTTCGCAGCAGCGGAAGCGCCCCCATGGGTCAGCGATTGGCTGCGCGACCGCCAGCAGCGTGCCGAGAAAAAACGCTCTGGCGCATCGGAGCAGCCGGCCGCGCAAACGGAAGAGCAATCCGCCGCAAGCGCCGCCACCAACCTGAAGCGCGCGGAAAAACGCGAAAACAAGGTGGCCAGCGGCCTGGCCGCACTGCACACCTGGTTGCATGACCTGGAACGCGAGGGCCTGGCCACCGTGCGCGACCGCGGCCCCGCATACTGGGAAGCCATGGCCGCCCGTCTGGTCGACGCCCAGGCCGCCGGCCTGGCCGGCCGCATCCGGCGCGCCGGCAAACTGTGCTTTCAAAGCGGCGTGCAAGACTGGAGCCAGCAACTGGGGCGGGAACTGGCCGCTATATATATGCTTGGCGATGCCTACGCCAGGCTGGAAACGCTCTCGCCCAACCTGCAACACGAGGTGCGGACCCACATCGGCTGGACCACCAGCAGCGACGATGTGCTGGCCCTGGCCGGCGTCACCGATTGCTGGCAAGTACTTTCACAACAGCACAGCGAGGAAGACCGCATACGCACGCGCGCCACATGGCTGCGCGGCGCGCGCAGTGGCCGCTGGGCACTGCTGCTGCATTTTGCTGCCGGTCCACAAGGCTTCGAACAGGCGATCAGCGTCGGCACGCAATTTGAAGGCGAACTCTGCTTTTACCCCGGCGCCTGTCCGCTGCGCGCGCTGATCCGCGAGCCAGGTACGACGCTGCCGCTATCGACGTTCCCGACCGAGCAGCCATCCTTCTTGGCCGCAATGGAGTCCTATGCCGACGCGCTGGCGGCGCAGCCATTCCTCGAGCGCTATCCGCTGGCCTTGTCCGGCATGACGGCAAGCATGGAAGACGCCGGCTTGCTGCTGCGCTGTCCCGATGGACGGCCCCTGCCCGTGAACGCATCGTTCCGCCATGCCTGGCACTTGCTGGCAGTCAGCGGCGGCCACCCCGTCACCTTGGCGGGCGAATGGGATGGCCGCGCCTTCGCGCCCTGGAGCGTATGGGCCGACGGCCGCCTGTATAACTTTGAAAGCGATTTTTGCGCATGAGCAAACTCGACGCCGCCCTGCAGATGGGCAGTTCCCGGGCCAAGATTGCCTTCGAAGCAGAATTGCCGGAAGACTTGCGCCCCCTGCTTGCGGACGATGCCGGCGAAGGCAGGCTCTGGCGTGCCATCGGCGCACTCGAACTGTGGACGCGCGCTGGCTACCTCCCGCCCGCTGCCGTGCCAGCCACAGCGATCTCCAGCACCGATACGCAAGAAGATGCGTTGCAGGCTTGCCCGCCCCGTGCGGAAGCCATGTTGGCGCATCTGCTGCGGGACAGCCATCCGCCATTGCGTGGCGAATGGCTGCGCCTTGCCGCTTTGCACCACTGCCGCATTCCGGCCCGCCTGCTGCCCAGGATGCTGGAAGCGGGCAGCAGCCAGCAGGCGCTGCGGCCTGCCATCGTGACCGTGCTGGGTGCGCGCGGCCACTGGCTGGCCCGGCAACATGCGCAATGGACGTGGGCGAGCGGCACGCCTGGCAATGGTGATGACGACATCGCGGCGCAGTGGGAAGCGGGCACGCTCGCACAACGCATGCTGGCCTTGCGCCAGTTGCGGGCACGCGATCCCGCCGCAGCCTTACAGTGCCTGCAGGCAAGCTGGAGCCAGGAATCGCCCGAAGACCGCGCGATGCTCCTGCCCTGTTTGAGCGTATCGCTGAGCCTGGCCGATGAAGCTTTTCTGGAGGCGGCGCTGGACGACCGCCGCAAGGAAGTCAGGCTGCAGGCGCAGCAGCTGTTGCGCACCTTGCCCGGCTGCGCGCTGCAGCAGCGCATGCAGGAACGGCTGGCGCCATTGCTCCATCTGCAACGGCGCAAACTGTTTCCTGACAGCCTAGACGTCGCGCTGCCCGCCGCCAGCGACAAATCCATGCTGCGCGATGGCATCGGCGCGCAAGGCTGGCCGCAACTGGGCGAGAAAGCAGGCTGGCTGGCCGATATGATGGCATCGCTGTCGCCGCTGCACTGGAGTGAACTGTTTGACAAGTCTCCCGCACAGTGCCTGAAGTTGGCGCTCAGCAATGAGTTCCACGGCGCCCTGGTGCTGGGATGGAGCAACGCCCTGCTGCGACACATGCACGCCGGAACGACCACGCCGGCCGCAGCCGCGGCACTGGGCGACTGGCTGCAGGCGCTGACCTTGCTCTGGCTGGCGACGGATGGCGTGCGCGTACACTATGCGCGCGATTTTTTCTCCGCCTATGGCGCATTACCGGCCGCCGACGTGCATTCCCGGCTTGCTCAGCTGGTCGACGCCTGCGGCCCCACGTGGGGCGACCAGCAATTGCCACTGCTGGGCGTGCTGGCCGACGCCGCGCGCGCCTCGCCTGCGCCCTGGCCAGCCACCCTGTCGCTGGCTGTGATGCAGCGCCTGCGCGCCGGCCTGTCCACATTTTCGGTACCTGCCTGGCACTTCAAGCCGACGCTCGAAGCATTTGCGCAAGTACTCGATCCGGCCGCCATGGCTGCCTGCGAAGCAGGCTGGCCGACCGGATCGCCGACATGGGCCAGCTGGCAGGCACCCGTCGACGACATGTTCAGCGTGATCCGTTTCAGGCATGCCTTATCACTCTCTTTTCAGGAGCAAATTTGATGTCCAGCATTACCAACATTCTTCGCCAGCATGCTGAAAACCAGTTCGCCACGGAACTGGAAGCCTTGATCGCTGCCGACACCCGGCAGCGCCCGCCACGCTGGAAGATGTCGCCATGGGCAGTCTCCAAGTATTTGCTGGGCGGCAAGCTCGACAACGGCGTCGAAATCACGCCCAAGTACATCGGCAATGCGCGCGTGATCGAAATCGCCGTCGCTACCCTGGCCACGGATCGCGCCCTGCTGCTGCTGGGCGTGCCGGGCACGGCCAAGTCCTGGGTCTCGGAACACCTGGCCGCCGCCATCAGCGGCGACTCGACCATGATCGTGCAGGGTACGGCCGGCACCAGCGAAGAGGCACTGCGTTATGGCTGGAATTACGCGCACCTGCTGGCGAAGGGGCCATCGCTCGATGCAGTCGTGCCCAGCCCCCTCATGCGCGCCATGCGCGAAGGAAAAATTGCCCGTATCGAAGAACTCACGCGCATCCCCGGCGAAGTGCAAGACAGCCTGATTACCATCCTGTCGGAGAAAATGCTGCCGATCGCCGAGCTTGATGAAGAAGTGCTGGCGCAAAAAGGCTTCAATGTGATCGCCACCGCGAATGACCGCGACCGCGGCGTGAATGAATTGTCGAGCGCACTGAAACGGCGCTTCAACACCGTCGTGCTGCCGTCACCCCGCACGGCCGATGAAGAAGTGCGTATCGTGGAAACCCGCGTTGCCAGCCTGGGGCGCGCCCTGGAATTGCCCGGTGAAGCGCCGGCACTGGAAGAAATACGCCGCATCGTGACCGTCTTCCGCGAATTGCGCGAAGGCGTGACGGCCGATGGCAAGACCAAGCTGAAAGGTTCCAGTGCCAGCATGAGCACGGCGGAAGCCATTTCCGTGATCACGCACGGTATGTCGCTGGCGGCCCACTTTGGCGATGGCGTGCTGCGCGGCGCCGACCTGGCGGCCGGCATGGTGGGCGCCATCGTCAAAGACCCGGTGCAAGACCGCATCGTCATGCTGGAATACCTGGAAACAGTGGTCAAGGAGCGCGATGGCTGGAAAGACCTGTATCGCGCTTGCCGCGACGTCATGAATTGAATCCCGACAGGCAACGATGAGCATTCACCTTTTCGGCATCCGCCACCATGGTCCCGGCTGCGCACGCAGCCTGGTCCGGGCGCTGGAAGCCTTGCAGCCGGACTGCATCCTGATCGAGGGACCGCCCGAAGCGGACGAGCTGATACGCTACGCAGGCGACGCGGACCTGTGCCCGCCCGTGGCGCTGCTCGTGTATGCACCGGCCGAGCCGCGGCGCGCCGTCATGTATCCGTTTGCGGAATTCTCGCCGGAATGGCAAGCCATGCGCTTTGCCCAGGCGCATGGCACCCCCGTGCGCTTTTGCGACCTGCCGCAAGCGCATCGCCTGGCTGAGATTGCGGGCGGGAAAGACGCCGAAGCCGACACGCCCGCAAGCGACGAGGACATGCATGCGGACCCGCTGAGCTGGCTGGCCAGTGCCGCCGGCTTTGGCGACACCGAAACCTGGTGGGACCACCTGGTCGAGCAGCGCGGCGACAGCCTGGACTTGTTTGCGGCCATTGCCGAAATGATGGACGTGGTGCGCAGCGAAATCGCACTGCCGCCAAATACGCTGGAAAGCCGTCGCGAAGCCTATATGCGCAGCATGATACGCCAGGCGGAAAAGCAGGGACACCAGCGCATTGCCGTCGTTTGCGGCGCTTATCACGTTCCCGCGCTCAAGCAGATGCCCAGCGCCAAGAGTGATGCGGAACTGCTCAAGGGTTTGCCAAAAATCAAACTGGCAGCCACCTGGACGCCGTGGAGCTATGGCCGACTGACGTTTCGCAGCGGCTATGGCGCCGGGGTCGAAGCGCCAGGCTGGTATCACCATCTGTGGCAACGGCCTGAGCAGGCGGGACTGTACTGGTTGACCGATGTCGCCACGCTGTTGCGCAAGCATGATCTCGATGCGTCGCCGGCCCACACCATCGAAGCCTTGCGCCTCGCCGATACGCTGGCCGCCATGCGCGAGCGTTCGCGTGCCGGCCTGAGCGAATTGCAGGACGCCGTACGCTCCGTCTATTGCTACGACAGCGAACTGCCGCTGCGCCTGATCGCCTCGGCGCTGCTGATCAACGAACGCCTGGGCCAGGTGCCGGCCAGCGTACCAACCTTGCCCCTGGTGCAGGATGTGCAAGCGCTGCAGAAACGCTTGCGCCTGCCGGTGCGTGCCGATGCGAGCGAACTCGCCCTGGATCTGCGTGAAACGGCGCACCTGGAAAAGAGCGTCTTGCTGCACCGCCTAGCCCTGCTGGACATCAGCTGGGGACGCCGCCTGCGCGTACATGGGAAAAGCGGCACCTTCCACGAACAGTGGCAACTTGCGTGGGAACCGGAATTTGCCGTCAAGCTGATCGAAGCAAGCCTGTGGGGCAGTACAGTGGCCGATGCCGCCACCGCATGCGCACTCAGCCGCGCGGCCAGCGCCGAGACCTTGCCGCAACTGACGGCGCTGGTGGAAGAGATCCTGCTGGCCGATTTGCAAGGCGCCATCGATGGCGTCATGCGGCGCATGCAGGAAGTGAGCGCGACGACGCCGGACCTCGGCTATATGCTGGCGGCCCTGCCGCCACTGGTCAACGTCATGCGTTACGGCAGCGTGCGCGGCACAGATACCAGCGCCCTGTCCAGCATACTCGACGGCCTGGTCATGCGCACCTGCATTGCCCTGCCTGCCGGCGTGCGCGCCCTGGCAGACGAGGCGGCGGCGGCGCTCATGCAGACGCTGGTCGGCGCCGACCAGGCCATCCGCCTTGCGCAACGGGCCGATTACCAGGCAAGCTGGTTCGCGGCGCTGGAACAGGCGGCCTTGTACGACGCCACGCACGCACTGCTGGCCGGGCGCTGCACGCGCGCCCTCAACGAGCAGGGCCACTGGAGGATGGAGAGGACGGCAAGCGAGCTGGCCTTGCGCTGCTCCCATGCGCTGCCACCCTTGAGCAGCGCCCATTGGCTGGAAGGCTTTTTGCATGGCAGCGGCACTTTATTGATACACAATGACGAATTGTGGCGCCTGATCGATGCCTGGCTGGCCGGCCTGGCGGCCGATACCTTCATCGAACTGCTGCCCTTGCTACGCCGCACTTTCGGCAGCTTTGCCGCACCCGAGAAGCGCCAGTTATCGGAACGCGCCAGCCAGGGCGGCGGCACGCAGGTTCCGCTATCGGCAAGCATGCCACTGGACGAAACACGGGCGCGGCGCATCTTGCCCACCTTACGATTATTGCTGGTTTCCACGCCGGCGCAGGAGCATGCATGAACGATGCAATCAAGACCGGTGAAGCCGCGCGCCGCTGGCGTATGGTATTGGGCAAAACCGATCAACAGGACGAGATCGCCTTGAGCCAGGCTGACCTGGCCATGGACCGCACGCTGGAATCCGTCTACGGCCAGGGAGCGGCGGGTGGACGCGGCGGGAACTTGTCGGCGTCGGCGCCGAATGTGGCGCGCTGGCTTGGCGACATCCGTCAGTATTTTCCCTCCTCCGTCGTGCAAGTCATGCAGAAAGATGCACTCGAACGCCTGGGCTTGCAGCAAATGCTGCTGGAGCCGGAACTGCTGCAAGCGGTGGAAGCGGACGTGCATCTGGTCGCCACCCTGCTCAGCCTGAACGGCATCATGCCAAACAAGACCAAAGCTACGGCGCGCCAAGTGGTCAGCCGGGTCGTGCAAGAACTGGAACGCAAGCTGGCTGCGCCGCTGCGCCAGGCCGTGGCAGGTAGCCTGAGCCGTGCCGTACGCAATATGCGGCCGCGCCACAATGAAATCGACTGGCTGCGCACGATACGTGCCAATCTTAAACATTACCAGCCGGACTATCGGACGATCGTACCGGCTACCCGCATCGGCTTCGGGCGCAAAGGACAGTCGCTGCGCGACATCGTGCTGTGTATCGATCAGAGCGGCTCGATGGCGCCATCCGTAGTATATGCCAGCGTATTTGCCGCAGTATTGGCCAGCATCAAAGCTGTCTCCACATCGGTGGTGGTGTTTGATACGGCAGTGGTCGACCTGACGCCATTGCTGGCCGATCCCGTTGACATGCTGTTCGGCACGCAATTGGGCGGCGGCACGGATATCAATCGTGCGCTCGCGTATTGCCAGGGTGTGGTGACGCGTCCGCAAGAGACGATTTTTGTGCTGATCAGCGATCTGTATGAAGGAGGCAATAACAAGGAAATGCTGGCGCGGGCAGCCAGTTTGCTGGCCAGCGGCGTACAAGTCATCGTCTTGCTGGCCCTGGATGACAATGGCGCACCCTCGTATGACCATCACAACGCGGCCCGGCTCGCAGCCATGGGCGCGCCCTGCTTCGCCTGCACTCCCGATCTGTTTCCAGATCTCATGGCCTCGGCCATCAAGCGTAACGATATGATGCAATGGGCTGCCCAGGCAGGCATTAACGTTATCGGCGGCAGCGAATAGCTGCTGATGGCAGAACGCACAAAGGCAGCGCGCAGCGCTGCTTTTTTTACGCCCATCTGATGGCAAGACAAACCAGCAGACGAAAAAAAACCCCACCGGAGTCCGGCGGGGTTTTTCTCTTACTACGTATAACAAGCCTGACGATAACCTACTTTCACACTGGTTGCAGCACTATCATCGGCGCAAAGTTGTTTCACGGTCCTGTTCGGGATGGGAAGGGGTGGGACCAACTTGCTATGGTCATCAGGCATAACT
>NZ_PDZN01000044.1:0-8900 GCF_002735765.1 Janthinobacterium sp. BJB304 | reverse complement strand
GTTGTGACGCATGAGGGAACAACTTCAGCCCCCTGATCGTGCGTAGGTCGGCTAAGGGCGACGTAGGTCGGCTTAGCGCAGCGTAAGCCGACACCCCAGCTCATGCACCTCCCCAGCACCACCATTGTCGGCTTACGCGCAAGCGCTAAGCCGACCTACCAGCTACCCGCCTGCCCGGCGAGGCATGCCGGCCAAAAATCACTGGGGTTCGCAACGGCTTGATTGCGCACCGCGACGTGCGAGACGCAGGCCGGCATGGGTCAGCGTAGGTCGATGCAAGTCGGCGTAGGTCGGCTTAGCGCAGCGTAAGCCGACACCGCCAGCCCATGCACCTCGCCAGCACCACCATTGTCGGCTTACGCGCAAGCGCTAAGCCGACCTACACGGCGACGCAAGCACGCCAAAAGAGCGCGCAGCCCACGAAAAACCCATACCTCACGGAAATTCAAGCGAAAAAAAATCCTCGGAGACCGAGGATTTCTTTATTTCGTTTGATCCAGCGTATTAGATTGGCTGAATGTTCGAAGCTTGCTTGCCTTTAGGGCCAGCGGTCACTTCAAAAGAAACGCGTTGGTTCTCTTGCAGGGACTTGAAGCCGTTCGACTGGATAGCCGAGAAGTGAGCGAACAGATCTTCGCCGCCTTCGTCAGGGGTAATAAAGCCGAAACCCTTCGAATCATTGAACCATTTTACGATGCCAGTTGCCATTACAATTTCCTATTTCAGTTAAGTTGGGCTTGCGCCCGTTATATCGTTTGAAGCAAGAAAGAAATGACAGACAAACTGCACTACTACCTCGAATCCAACGATGCCCAATTATACCAACAAAACTGAGAAAAACCATTCTTTCGCAAAATAAACTTGCGAACACTACTTTAATAGCCAAATCCCCGTCTTGCGGCGCCCTTTACCAGCGGCATGGAGACACTATATCCTAATCTTCGACGCGGGTGCTTTGCGTTGCATCAAATGAATCATTGCAACCACATCTCTGTAGTGCTGTCGCTCACGCGGTGAAATGGGTGGCGCCCGCATCACGTTTTGCCCAGTCCAGTAGCGCCGTCACTTGCGCCCGCAAGGCGGGCCATTCCGCCACCGCTTGCGCTGGGGTATTGAGCATGGCGCGCACCAGCTGTTCGATGCGCCGGCATTCCTGGCCCAGCGCGGCAAAGCCGAAGGTGGCGGCCGAGCCGGCCACCGCGTGCAGCGCGCGGTGCAGCTCCGTCAACGGTTCCAGACGGGCGCCTTCGCTGTCGCAGCGGCCGCTTGCCTGCGCAATCGCCTGCATCAGGGCCGGTACGCTGGCCGCATACTTTTCGTTCAACGCACGCAAACGCGTGCGGAAATCCGGATCGATCAAGGTTGCCATCTCAATACTCGCCTGAATGACTTACTTGGTGCCGAAGATACGGTCGCCGGCGTCGCCCAGGCCCGGCACGATGTAGGCGTGGTCATCCAGGTGCGAGTCGAGCGCGGCGCAGAACATCTTGACGTTCGGGTGCGCGTTCTGGAACACGGTCACGCCTTCCGGTGCGGCCACCAGGGCCAGGAAGATGATCTGCTCGTCCGTTACGCCCCGTTTTTTCAGCACATCGACGGCATACACGGCCGAATTGCCGGTCGCCACCATCGGGTCGCACAGGATGAAAGTACGCTCGTTCAGGTCCGGCAGGCGCACCAGGTATTCCACGGGCATGTGCGTGGCCGGGTCGCGGTACACGCCGATATGGCCCACGCGCGCCGACGGCACCAGGTTCAGCAAGCCATCGCTCATGCCGATGCCTGCGCGCAGGATGGGCACGATGGCCAATTTCTTGCCAGCAATGACGGGCGCATCGATGGTCACCAGCGGGGTCTTGATTTCGCGCGTGGTCAGCGGCAGATCGCGCGTGATTTCATAGCCCATCAGCAAAGTGATTTCCTTGAGCAATTCGCGAAAGGTGCGCGTCGATGTGTCGTGCTCACGCATGTGGCTCAGTTTGTGCTGGATCAACGGGTGATCGGTAATGAACAAATTCGGGAAGCGTGGGTCTTGTTTCATATTGTTTTTCTTTCTCTACTCTCTGGCGCGGCGGCAAGCATGCACCGCAAGCGCGCTGTGTGTCGATAAAATCATGGATTGCAGCATTATCCCAGTCCGCAGCCCGCCTGTGGCCGGAATTTTCGAAATATTCGGATTTATTGAAATCAATACTCGCGCAGCGCGCGCGCCAGGATGGCCGCGCAATCGGTGCCCGCCGGCAAGCGGCCATACGCCCCGCCCGGCGCCTGCACCAGCCTCGACTGCAGGAAAGCTTGCGCGACGAACGTTGGCGCATGGCGCAGCAGCAAGGCCGCCTGCACGGCCAGTACGATGCGCTCGGACAATTGCCGTGCGCCAAATTCATCCGTTTGCGCTCCATCCAGGTCGGCCAGCAGGCGCGCGCGGCAGGCCACAAAGGAAGCGTCATCATCGCCGGCCAGCGCCAGCTCGGCCGCCAGGGCGTCGCGCGCGGCCGGCGACTTGCCGAAGGCGCGCAAGACGTCGAGGCACATGACGTTGCCCGAGCCTTCCCAGATCGAGTTGACGGGCAATTCTCGGTACAGGCGCGCCAGCGGCGCCTCTTCCACATAGCCCGTGCCGCCCAGCACTTCCATGGCTTCCGCGCCGAAGCCGGGCCCCCGTTTGCAGATCCAGTACTTTCCGGCCGGCGTGAGCACGCGCGCCAGCATCGCCTGCTGCGCATCGACCTTTTCATCGAAACAGCGGGCCAGGCGCAGCGCAAAAGCCGTGGCCGCTTCCGACTCGAGCGCGAGGTCGGCCAGCACGTTTTGCATCAGCGGCTGCTCGGCCAGCGGCTTGCCGAACACGGCCCGCTGGCGCGCATGGTGCAGCGCCTGCGTCAAGGCGGCGCGCATGATGCCGGTGCTGCCCAGCACGCAATCGAGGCGCGTATGGCTGGCCATTTCCAGGATGGTGGGAATGCCGCGCCCCGGCTGCCCCACGAGCCAGCCATAGGCATTGGTGAACTCCACCTCCGACGAGGCGTTCGAGCGGTTGCCCAGTTTATCTTTCAGGCGCTGCACGCGGATGGCGTTGCGGCTGCCGTCGGGCAGGTAGCGGGGCAGGAAGAAGCACGACAAGCCGCCCTCGTCCGCCTGCGCCAGGATCAGATGCGCGTCGCACTGGGGCGCCGAGAAAAACCATTTGTGGCCGACGATGCGCCAGGCGCCCCCTGCCTCTGCACCGAACAGGGCTTGCGCCTCGTCCGGCGGCACGGGCACGGCGCGCGTGGTATTGCTGCGCACGTCCGAGCCGCCCTGTTTTTCCGTCATGCCCATGCCGACCAGGGCGCCCCGTTTTTGTTCCACGGGCAAGGAGCGGGGATCGTATTCGCGCGACAGGATTTTCGGCAGCCAGCGCTGCGCGATCTGCGGCAGATCCAGCGCCTGGCGCAGGGCCGGCACCGAGGCATACGTCATCGTCACGGGACACTGCGTGCCGTTCTCCACCTGCCCCACTAATAGATAGGCGGCCGCGCGCGCCACCTGCGCGCCGGGACCGGGCGAGGCCCAGGGCGAAGCGTGCGCGCCGGCGCCCACGAGGATGGCCATCAGTTCATGCCAGGCCGGATGAAACAGCACCTCGTCGATGCGCCGGCCGGCCCGGTCGAACTGCTGCAGCTCGGGCGTGTGGATATTGGCCAGACGCGCCAGCACATACGTCTCGGCCCGGCCCAGCTTGTCGCCCAGCGCGTCGAGCTCCTGCAGCGCCGCGCCGCCGCCTTCACGCAGCAGCGCTTCGATCAGCGCCGGGTCGCAGGCGAACAGGTTGACGTTTTCAAACGGCGTGGCCTGGTTGAAAACTTCATGCGTATCAAAAGCATTCATGGGGGTCTCCCGCGATTTGTTATCATGGCGCCCTTGCCTGCCGCGGGCGCGCCGTCAACACCGTCTGCCAGCCAGACTAGCGCAAAGCGCAAGGCGGGGCAAGCGCGCCAGGGGACGCAAGCGCAGATAAATGTTTCCACGTGGAATGAAAATACCCATGTGTGTCGCGCGGCATGATTTTTTTCATGGAAGGCAGGAATATTTACAAAACCTGAAGCAATGTTGCTTTATTTCATGTAATCGAATGCTTTTCAATGATACATTTCGTGTGGATCGCGTTCCGATAGCCGCCCTTCCGGCCCCTATGGCGCGCGTCACGCACGATGCACTGTTTCCGTTGGCGCCCTGCCCTGCAGCGAGCGCCGGCACTGATAATAAAAAGGTAAAAGCCAGCACGATGTTTTCCAGTACCCCATCCGCCGCCCACCGCGAGGCCCGCCACGAGTTGGACAACCTCATGGAAGAGGCAGGCGACGTCGTGTTCCGGCTCGATACGGACGGCCTGATCCTGTTCGCCAGCAAGCGCGCGGCCACCCTGTTTGGCGCGCCCTCGGGCCTGTCCGGCCATTTGCTGCTGCCGCTGGCCACCGAAGCGTCGCGCGCGGCGCTACAGGCGGCGCTGGAAGACGCGCTGGAAGAGCCGGGCCGCCTGGAAGTGCGCCTGCAAACGCCGGACCAGGAAATCTGGTTCGAGCTGCGCCTGTCGTCTTATATGAACGCGGCCGGCGTGGCCGAATTGCTGGTGGTCGGGCGCGACACGTCGGCCCAGCACAACACGGAAGAACGGCTGCGCCACATGGCCACGCACGATGCGCTCACGGGTCTGCCGAACCGCCTGCTGCTGTCGGACCGCATCCGCATGGTGATCGCCCAGGCCGCCCGTTCGGGCCAGGGATTTTCCGTCGCCACCATCGGCCTCGATGGTTTTAAAAAGGTCAACGATGGCCTGGGCCACCCCGTCGGCGACGCCGTACTGCGCCTGGCCGCGGCGCGCCTGCGCAAGACCCTGCGCGACAGCGACACCCTGGCGCGCGTGGGCGGCGACGAATTCGTCGCCGTGCTGCCTGGCAGCGCCACCGACGCCCAGATCAAGCTCGTGACGGGCCGCCTGCTGGCCACCCTGCAGGCGCCGTTCGAAGTCGATGGCCACACGATCTACGTGGGCGCCTCCGTCGGCGTATCGATCTATCCGCTGCACGCGGAGGATGAAGTGCGCCTGGTGGCGCTGGCCGATGCGGCCATGTCGCGCGCCAAGGAAACGGGCAAGGCCCGCTGCCTGGTCTACAGCCCGCGCCTGAACGGCCCGTCGGAACACGATATTTCGCTGGAAGCGGCCATGTTCCACGCCGTGCGAGAAGGCGAATTCCTGCTGTTTTACCAGCCCATCGTCGACGCGCACACGCGGCAGATCCAGGGCTTCGAAACCCTGATGCGCTGGAAGCATCCGACCCTGGGCCTGGTGCCGCCCGTGCGCTTCATCCCGATTGCGGAAGCCAATGGCCTGATCAACCTGCTCGGCGCCTGGGCGCTGAAGGCGGCCTGCGTGCAGCTCAAGCAGTTTCAGGAAGTGGCCAAACGGCCGTTGTACATCTCCGTCAACATCAGCCCGCGCCAGTTCCGCAACGATAAATTCCTCGACGTGCTCGATGAAGCCATCGCGTTTTCGGGACTCTCCGGTAAACACCTGGTGCTGGAAATCACGGAAGGCACGCTGATGATCGACCCCGTGCATGCGGAAACCATCCTCGTCAAGATGACGGAGCGCCGCGCGCGCATCGCCATCGACGATTTCGGCACCGGCTACTCCTCGCTCGCGTATCTGAAGCGCTTCCCCATTTCCGTGCTGAAGATCGACCGCACCTTCATCAAGGACTTGCCCGAATCGAGCAAGGATGCGGCCATCTGCAACACCATTCTCGACCTGGCCAAGCATTTGAATTTGTCCGTCGTGGCCGAGGGCGTGGAAACCGAGGAGCAGATGCACTTCATCGAGTCGCGCGGCTGCCAGTACGTGCAAGGCTACCTGACGGGCAAGCCGATGCCGGCCCATGCCGCGCTATCGGCCTTGAGCGACAAAACCTATGCGGCGCTGGTGCCTGCGCCATCTGCCAATGAACCGCGCGGAGGGGTGCAATGAATCCAGGTCATTTCACGGTACCGACACAGCTCGGCAAAAACACCCTGGACCTGCTGTGGGCGCGCACGCGACAGCAAGGCGACATGCCCGGCTTCGCGAAAGCCATCAGCGCCATCTTGGGCGCCATGCGCGGCGAGGATGACCACGAATTCGACATCACGCAAACGGTGCTGTCCGATCCTGTCCTCACGCACAAGGTGCTCAGGCTGGCCAACAGCGGCATGTATTCGGCCTTCGGCCAGCGCGTCAACACGGTCTCGAAGGCCGTGCTGGTGCTCGGCATCGACGCCATCGGCCACCTGGCGCTGGGCTTGAAACTGATCGAGGAGCTGTCGCAGGCCTCGCCCGATTCCGTCAGCGCCCACGTGGAAATGGAAAAAGCCGTGCTGGCCGGGATGGTGGCGCAGCAGGTGGCCACCAGCGCCGGCAGCCTGCAGGCGGAGCAAGCCGTCGTCTGCTCCATGCTGCACACCCTGGGCCGCATGATGGTGACATTCTACATGACAGATTTCTGGGCGCGCATGCAGGCGCATGCGGGTCCCGGCAACGAAGCTGCCGCCGCGCGCGAAATCCTTGGCCTGTCGCTGCCCGAAGTGGGCTATGCCACGGCCGCCCACTGGGGCTTGCCGCAGCACCTGATCAACGGCATGCGTCCGATGGACCCGTCGCCGGACAACTCCCCTGTCAGCGGCGCCGACTGGATGGCGGGCCTGTCGACGATGGCGGCGCGCTGCGCTGACTCGCTGTGGCATGACGATGCGGCCGGCGCGGCGCAGGTGCATGCGCTGATCGACGATTATGCGGGCACCCTGGGCATCACCGCGACCGACCTGGTGGTGGCGGTGGACAAGGCCAAGGCGATGGCGGCGGCCGACCTGTCGATCGCACCGCTGTCGAAACCGGCCGAACGGCGCGCGCGCCAGCTGGCCTCGACGCGCATGCGCGCCGAAGGCAATCGCGTGTTGATCGGCGGCCTGGCCGACCTGCGCGGCGCCATCGGCAGCGCCAGCCCGGGACAGATGGTCTCGATGGCGCTCGAAACGCTGCACCAGGGCTTCGATTTTTCGCGCTCGGTGGCGTTCGTGCGCAACCACAGGGACCATTTGTATTCGGCGCGCATCAGCTTGGGCGAAGGCATGGCGGACCTGCAGGATTTGATGGTGTTTGGCGACGCGTATGAGCCGAACGTCTTCCATGCGGCCCTCAATAGCGACCGCGTGATCTTCATCGACAACGCGCGCGACCCGAAATTCGCCGCCAAACTGCCGCAATGGTGGAAGACGACCCTGTCGGAAGCGCGCAGCTTCGTCGTGCTGCCGCTGTCGGCCAACGGCCACCCCACGGGATTCTTATATGGCGACTGGGACGACAGCTTCCCGCCGATCCAATTGAATCAGACGGAATTCAACCTGATCAACGATATCCGGGCGTTATTGGTGCAGTCGGTGGAGATGCGCCATCAATTGGAATTGGTGGCGAACAAGGTGGCGTGATACAAATGATGTCGGATTACGCGCTGCGCGCTAATCCGACCTACATGGCATGGGTCGTAGGTCGGATCAGGGCCGCAGGCCCGTCATCCGACAACATTCCATGGCATGGGCCGTAGGTCGGATCAGGGCCGCAGGCCCGTCATCCGACAGCATTCCATGGCATGGGGCGCAGGTCGGATCAGGGCCGCAGGCCCGCCATCCGACAACATTCAATTTACTTCAGCTTCGGCGTATTCACGCTGACATCGCCGCATTGCGCGCGGTGCATCAGGGCGTGGTCGATCAGCACCAGGGCCAGCATGGCTTCGGCGATCGGCGTGGCGCGGATGCCCACGCAGGGGTCGTGGCGGCCGAACGTTTCCACCATCACGGGATTGCCCTCTTTATCGATCGAGCGGCGCGGCGTGCGGATCGACGACGTCGGCTTGATGGCGATCGACACACTGATGTCCTGTCCCGTCGAAATGCCGCCCAGTACGCCGCCGGCGTTATTGCCGATAAAGCCTTCCGGCGTCAGTTCGTCGCCGTGCTGGGAACCCTTTTGCGCCACCGAATCGAAGCCGGCGCCGATTTCCACGCCCTTGACGGCATTGATGCCCATCATGGCATAGGCGATGTCGGCGTCGAGCTTGTCGTAGATGGGCTGGCCCAGGCCGACCGGCACGTTTTGCGCGATCACGTCGATGCGCGCGCCGATGGAATCGCCGTCGCGGCGCAGCTGGTCCATCGCCGCCTCCATGCGCGCGATCAGGTCCGCGTCGCCGCTGGCGGCAAAGAACGGGTTCGCATGCACATGCTCCCACGACTGGAACGGCACGGGAATATCGCCCAGCTGGCTCATGCAGCCCTTGAACGTGGTGCCGTACTGCTGCAGCAGCCATTTCTTGGCGATGGCCGCCGCGCCCACGACGGGCGCCGTCAGGCGCGCCGACGAGCGCCCGCCGCCGCGCGGATCGCGCACGCCGTATTTATGCCAGTAGGTGTAGTCGGCGTGGCCGGGGCGGAAGCTTTCCGCGATATTGCCGTAATCCTTGCTGCGCTGGTCTTCATTGCGGATCAGCAGCGCGATGGGCGTACCCGTCGTCACGCCCTGGTACACGCCGGAGAGGATTTCCACGGTATCCGATTCCTGGCGCTGCGTCACGTGGCGCGAAGTGCCCGGCTTGCGGCGGTCCAGCTCGGGCTGGATATCGGCTTCCGACAGGATCAGGCCCGGCGGACAGCCATCGATCACGCAGCCGATGGCCGGACCGTGCGATTCGCCGAAAGTGGTAACAGTAAACAGCTTGCCAAAAGAATTGCCGGACATAATAGGAAGTGTGAGGACTGAAAAACTCAATTCTACCAGCCTGCGGGGCACGCCATGCCGCTAATGCCAGGCCACTGCCCGATATTTACCC
>NZ_PDZN01000043.1:0-11320 GCF_002735765.1 Janthinobacterium sp. BJB304 | reverse complement strand
AATCAAAGTCGCCTTGGGCGGCTTTTTTTATTTCCGGGCCAATTTCGCCATACCCGACAGGGGAGTGTGGCGTAGGTCGGATTAGCGTAGCGTAATCCGACAGCACCATCTTCTGAAGCCAGCATCCGTATCCATGCCGCCTCCACCAACAGCGCAGAAATCACATGATAATCAAAGTCGCCTCGAGCGGCCGAGGTGGCCAGCGGGCGGCGCATGGCCGGCAGTTATCAGCGTTCCGTTATGCTGCCCAGCGGTCGCGATAGATCGGCAGTGAAGTCGACATATTGGGTGGAAAGCCCGCGTAGCTGGTCGAGCAGTGGACGGTTGTCTCCGCGCCGCCACTGAAAAGAATAGATTACCGGTGCTGGCATTTCGGCGGCGGCGAGCGGGAGCAGCAGACCCTGGTCAACCAGCTTTTGACTCCAGCCTGTGGGCAGTATGCCGATCCCGACAGAGGCAATCAGCATGCCGGCAATGGCCCCCCAATTATTGCAACTTATACGCTCAACGGCAGCGATGCCGTGAGCCAGTAGCCAGTCATCAATCAGTCGCGTGGTGCCAGCTGATGGCGGTAAGGCAACGATGGGCTGTCCAGCGTCAAGTAAATCGGCGGCACCACGCAAGCCAGGCGGGCTGTCAGATACAGCCAGGGTTGGCGCGGCAAGCCAGATGAATTGTGCTTGGCTGACTGGTTGCGACAGGATGCCGTGGTGCGATGAGCGTCCGGCAATGATCGCAAAATCGAGCTCGCCCTTGGTGACACGGCTTTCCAGAACTGAGCCCACGTCGACATAGGGTTCGAGCGTCAATTTGGGATGCAGTGCCCGGACTTGCGCAATGAACTGCGGTAGCCAGGTCAGCGCGCTGAGTTCGCCAACACCAAAGGTACAACGGCCAACTAGCCCGGCAGAGGGTGCGAAGGCGGTACGTATTGCGGCGGCGTCATCGAGCAGCGCCAGCGCGCGTGGCAGCAATGCCTGGCCTGCATCGCTGAGTACGGCGCGGTGGCCACTCCGGTCGAACAGATTGATGCCAAGCGCTTCCTCCAGTTCTGAAATGCGCTTGGAGAGAGACGATACGGACAAATGCAGGCGTTCGGCGGCAATCGCAAAGTTGGCGCAGGTGGCGGCCCAGTAGAACGCTTCGAGTTGCTTTAAAGTCATGGACATCACTTGTTCTCTTTTTTCGAAATTAATTGTACATAATTTTTCGCTTTTATCTAAATTGTGCTTGATCAAAAATGCTTGACAGGGCAAATCGCGTCGGTGCCAGGCGTTGGGCGGGCGGCATATGCAGGCCCTCGTCCTTCACCAAAGTGATGCATGTAGCAGTGAAATGACGAGTTTGCTATTTTTTGAGAGGCGCAATGAACAAGAAGCGTTATGCAGTTATCGGCGGGGGGATAAATGGCCTCGCAGTCGCACGTCAGTTATTGTTGGATTTTCCCGACGCCACGGTGGTGCTGTTCGAAAAGGAGGCGAGTGTCGCCAGTCATCAGTCCAGCCACAATTCGGGTGTAGTCCATGCCGGTCTGTACTATGAGCCGGGGGGGCTCAAGGCACGACTTTGCAGGCGCGGGGGCGAATTGATTGGCAACTATTGCCGCGACAATGCGATCCCCTACGACGAGTGCGGCAAAGTTGTCGTCGCGCTACAAGAGGAAGAGTTGCCTCGCCTGGAGGCGATTTATCGGAAAGCGCAGGCCAACGGTGTGCCTGGCGTGCGGCTGATCGGCTCAAATGAGCTGCGCGAAATCGAGCCCAATTGCATCGGCCTGGGCGCCTTGCATTCACCGAAAACGGCGATTGTCAGTTACGGTCAAATTGCGGCCCGAATCGCCGATGAAATCAGGGAACGTGGCGGGCGCATTTGTCTGAATTCGCCGGTTGAGCGCCTGCTGGAGCAAGGCGGCGAAGTACGGGTCGAACTTGCAGACGGAGAGGTCTTCGATACGGTATTCGATCAGGCAATTGCCTGCGCGGGTTTGCAGTCAGATCGCCTGGCAGAGCGTTCGGGCGATCAGGACACGCCACGCATCGTACCGTTCTTCGGCCAGTATTACGTGATCGACGAGGCTTTCAAGTCGCATGTCAAAGGCTTGATCTACCCGGTGCCGGACCCGCGCTTTCCTTTCCTCGGGGTGCATTTCACAAAGCGTATCGACGGACAGATGACGATCGGCCCGAATGCTTTCATATCCTTTGGTCGCGAGAACTATGACGGCCGCAGCATGAACCTGGCCGACATCTTCAATTTTGCCAGCTACCCCGGCTTTTGGAAGTTTGCTGCCCGTAACCTGCCGGCGACGCTTCGGGAACTGAAGACTGTGGTCAGCGAGGCGAGCTTTGTCCGCGAGGCGGCGCGCTATGTGCCGACGCTTGCCTCGGTCGGTATTGTTCCGGCGGTTCGTGGGATCCGTGCCCAGGCAATGGAGGCCAATGGTGCGCTGGTTGACGATTTCGTGATTCGCCAACACGGCAACATTACCCACATCCGCAATGCACCGTCACCAGGGGCGACATCGTCGCTAGCCATTGCTGAATACATTGTGCGTGAAGTGATGAGGCGCTGAGTTTGCGTAGCGGACAACGTACGGTTGTCTGTCGCTCCCCAGCCAGCCCCAACTCGAACGCTCTAGGCGAAAAATAAAAAAATTAATTCATGAAGGAGACATTTTGAACATTCAAAAAACGGAACAGGAAACCCCGGCACAGACAAAAAGTCGTTTGCGCAAAGTGGCGGCAGCGACCATCGTCGGCTCAATGCTGGAGTGGTATGACTTTTATCTTTACGCGACGATGGCGTCGATTGTCTTCAGCAAGGTCTTCTTCGATACCTCGGACCCGGCGAATGCATCGCTGCAAGCCTTTGCCACCTTCGCCATCGGCTTTGTGGCGCGACCGATCGGGGGGCTGTTCTTCGGCTACTTCGGCGACCGCTACGGGCGCAAGAAAATGTTGTTCGTTACTTTCTGTATGATGGGCTTGTGCACGACCGCCATTGGCCTGGTCCCTTCCTACGCCAGCATCGGCGTTTGGGCGCCCCTGTGCCTGGTGCTGATCCGCATTGTGCAGGGCCTGGGCGCCGGTGCTGAACTGGCGGGGGCGGCGGTAACTTCCTACGAACATGCGGCCGACAACAAGAAGGGGCGACAAGGTGCGTGGCCTGCATTGGGGCTGAACCTTGGCCTGTTGCTATCGTCGCTGACCGTTTATCTGCTGACCGTCAATGGCGACAAGTTTTTGCTTGCCGGCGGTTGGCGCATTCCCTTCATCCTCAGTTTCGTGCTGGTACTGGTTGGGCTCTGGGTGCGTGGGAGTCTGCCGGAAACGCCAGAGTATCACCACTTCGAGGAAAGCCATCGCCAGAAGAGGCCGTTCCGCGAATTGTGGAAAACCAATCTTAAGGGCCTGGGCGTCGTCTTCTTTGTCGCCATCGGTTACAACGCACTGAGCTATGTCTTCAAGACCTTCTCGCTGGCCTACCTGACCCAGTTCAAAGGCATTTCGGCCAGCGTGACATCGCTATCGGTGACACTGGCCAGTCTGGTCGCAATCTTTGCCGTCCCGCTCTTCGGCTATCTGTGTGACAAGTTCAGCAGCAAGAAGCTGCTGATCGTCGGCGGCCTGCTGTCAGCATTGTTCGCGTACCCGTTCATGCAGTTGCTGGACAGCGGCGAGAACAGGCTGATTTACCTGGCGCTGATCGTCGGCACCGGGGTGCTGGCGCCGATGATGTTCGCCCCACAGGGCTCTTTCCTCAGTCGCCAGTTTGCCGTGCAAAACCGCTCGACGGGGGTTGGTTCGGGGCGTGAAATCGGCACTGCCATTGCCGGCGGTATTGCCCCGTTGTGGGCGTTATCAATGGTTGCCCAGTCTGCGACTCGTGACACGAGCGCAGTGGCCTTGATGCTCACGTGCTCCGGAGCGATCGTCGCATTGGCAGCATACTTCGACCAAGGTTATCGCTTCAGCCATTACAAGAACTGATGGTCAAGGCGGCGGGCCAGGCTTGCTCAGCTCCTCCCGCCGCCCACCCCTTGTATGACGCGGGTTTGGGCCAGTACAAACGAAGGGGGGGAGCAAGAGGCTTTCCTTTTGCTGGTCTGGCTGCTGTTGCTGAGGACCTGTACCTCGCCCGCACAGCCGATCGATTGCACATTGAGCAATCGCCGCCGGGAGCGGTTTCCTCCATGGAAAATAAGATGCGCCTGCGGTTGATTTTGTGAATCACCCCATGCTATACTTCGCGCACGCTTTTTTGAGGGGCTAAGCAAAGCCTTCAACGAAGAGTCCGCTGAGAGTAAAGCCAGCACAGGTCCCCATCGTCTAGAGGCCTAGGACATCACCCTTTCACGGTGAGTACAGGGGTTCGAATCCCCTTGGGGACGCCAGGATTTAGTTGTAAAGCAAGAGTGCAGTGCTGAACGGGCCTGACAAGTCAGGCTTTTTTTGTTTCTGCGATTGCTGTAGTATCGGGTCAGGATGCGAAGTAATGCATTCAGGACAGATTTCTGTCCCCATCGTCTAGAGGCCTAGGACATCACCCTTTCACGGTGAGTACAGGGGTTCGAATCCCCTTGGGGACGCCAGATTCGCACGCAGTCAGCAAGTAAAGTAACAGGTCGGGATGCAACGCAGCGCATCCAGGACAGATTTTCTGTCCCCATCGTCTAGAGGCCTAGGACATCACCCTTTCACGGTGAGTACAGGGGTTCGAATCCCCTTGGGGACGCCAGACCGGCTGAATCAGCCAACAAAAAAGCCGCCTGGTAACAGCGCGGCTTTTTTGTTATTGGCTGCCATGCCCACGTTTTTCTCTTCCCCTTGACTATGCCACTACCTACCGATCGCGCACCATCTCTCGCCATCTTCTGCAAAGTCGTCGACAACTACGGCGATATCGGCATTTGCTGGCGCTTGGCGCGGCAGTTGAACGGCGAGCACGGCGTCGCCGTCACCCTGTGGGTCGATGATTTATCCAGTTTCCGGCGCATCTGCCCCGAAATCGACGTGGCGGCCGAAGCGCAGCACGTGTCCGGCGTCACGGTCCGCCACTGGCGCGGCCAGGATGGCGCGTTTGCACCCGCCGATATTGCCGACATCGTCATCGAGTTTTTTGCCTGCGACATTCCGCCCGGCTATATCGCCGCCATGGCCCAGTGTTCGCCGCAGCCCGTATGGCTGAATCTGGAAGGATTGACGGCGGAAGACTGGGTCGAGGGCTGCCATGCGCTGACGTCGCCGCGCCACGGCATGATCAAGCATTTCTTCTTTCCCGGTTTTACCGATAAGACGGGCGGCTTGCTGCGCGAAGCGGCGCTCGATGAAAAAAGGCTGGCGTTCCAGTCCGATGCGCCCGCCATGGCGGCATTCCTCGGGCAGTTCGGCGTCACGGCGGCGGAAATGTGTGCCGTGAAAGTATCGCTGTTCTGCTATCCGTCCGCGCCCGTCGCCGAGCTGTTCGCGGCCTGGCAGGCGGGTGAGCAAGCTGTGGTATGCCTGGTGCCGGCAGGCGTCGCGTTCGACGCCGTTCAAGCGTTTATTGGCGACGATGCGGCGGTAGCCGGTGCGGCGCGCACGCGCGGCGCGCTCACCGTGCACGTGCTGCCTTTCGTGCCGCAGGACGATTACGACCGCCTGCTGTGGGCTTGCGACGTCAATTGCGTGCGTGGCGAGGATTCCTTCGTGCGCGCGCAATGGGCGGGCCAGCCGTTTCTCTGGCATATCTATCTGCAGGACGAAAACTTGCATCACGTGAAATTGCGCGCCTTCCTGCAGCGCTATGCGGTGGACGCGGACGGCGCCATCGACAGCCTGGTGCAGGCTGCGCTGGCCTGGAATGGCGCCAGCGCGGACGCCTTGCCGTGGGCGCAGCTGTGGCCCGCATTGCAGGCCGATCTGCCGCGCATCCGGGCGCGCGCGCAAGCCTGGCAGCGGCAGATGCAGGCGCATGGCGATCTGGCAAGTAACTTGCTGGCGTTCGCCGGCGCGACGAGATAGGCGCTTGCCCAAAATTAAGGTAAAATGCCCGGTTATTTCTAACGTATTTTTAACCGATCAAACGCAAGCTTGCGGCGCTGATGGCGCACAGGCGGCAGATGGTCTTCATGCAACCCACTTTTTACGTACATTCCTATGAAACCCGCAAAAGAAATTCGTGTTGGCAATATCATCATGGTCGACAGCAAGCCAATGATCGTGTTGCGTTCTGATGTCAACGGTTCGAGCCGCACGGGCTTCACCTACAAATGGAAGATGAAAAATCTTCTGACGAACACCCCGATGGAAAACGTGTTCCGCGGCGACGACAAGTTCGACGTGGTTGTTCTGGATAAAAAGCCAGTGACGTATTCGTACTTCGCCGACCCGCTGTTCGTTTTCATGGACACCGAGTACAACCAGTACGAAATCGAAGAAGAAAACCTGGGCGATGCACTGCATTACCTGAAAGATGGCATGGAATGCGAAGCCATTTTCTACGACGGCAAGGCTATCTCCGTTGAACTGCCGACGACCATCGCCCGTCAAGTGGTGTACTCGGAGCCTGCGGTCAAGGGCAACACGTCGGGCAACGTCCTGAAAGAAGCCAAGATCGAAAACGCCATCGACGCGCACCGCCACACCGTGCAAGTGCCGCTGTTCGTGGCACAGGACGACGTCATCGAAATCGATACCCGTACCAACGAATACAAGCGTGTCGTGCGCAACTGATACGCGCCAGTGCTTGACCATCAAGAAACGCTGCCTTCGGGCGGCGTTTTTTTTTGCTTGAAAAATAATTCCTTTCAACAACAATTGAGTTGCAAGGACTGCTATGCTATGGCTAGCACATTATTGCGTTAGAAACACTGAGGTTTCCTGGAGATACGATGCAGCGCAGTCAGATGTTACGCAGTGGCGCGTCCCGGGGCGTGTCGCGCCCCGTATTGGCCCGTGCCACGGCGCCCGCCAGTCCCATGGCCCATTTGCTCGACGCAGGGGTCTTGCCGCAACAGCAGATGATGCAGGCAGGCAAACTCAGTTCCCATGCGCTGACGTCGCAGTACCTGGCGCGCATCCGCTCCCTGTGCAGCATCGGCGCGCGCGCCTATCCCGGCATTGAAATCAATCCCGACGCGCTGAAAATTGCCCTGGAAATGGACCGCGAGCGGCAGGTGCACAAGGTGCGCGGCCCCTTGCATGGCATCCCCGTCGTCTTGCGCGACAATATCGCCACGGGCGACCGCATGAAGACGCGCACGCAGGCACCCCTGGCCACGCATGCCAGCTGCGATTCCTTTGTGGCGGCGCGCTTGCGCGCGGCCGGCGCCGTCATCATCGGCAAAAGCAATTTGCGCCAGTGGGCCGCCGTCAGCGTGCCGCATGCCAGTGCCAGCTGGGCCTGCCTGACTATCCTGGCCGTCGACAGCGCAGCGGACGGCTCCATCGTCGCGCCTGCTTCAAACTGCGGCCTGGTCGCCATCAAGCCCACGGGCAGGACCGCTGGCGGGCAGGGCGGTGAGCCAGCCACGGCAGGACCGATGGCGCCCAGCGTGCGCGAGGCTGCCTGGCTGCTCGCCGCCCTGACGGGCGAGCGCCTGGCCGATGGCTTGACGCTCGACCTTGCCGGCTTGCAAGGGCGCCGCATCGGCGTGGCGCGCAGCCTGTTCGGCCTGTGCGCCGGGACCGATGCCGTGATCGAGCAGGCGCTGCTGGTGTTGCGCGAACAGGGCGCCGAACTGATCGAGCCGCCGCCCGCGTCCGGGTCTGGCGGCATTGAAGCGCTGCTGCGTTCGCATGCGCTCGATGCGCTGGTGGGGCCGACCTGCCATGGCGTATCGCCGCAGTCCGATTTGCCGCATATTACGGTGCCTGCCGGCATGGTCGGGGGCTTGCCGGTTGGCTTGTCCTTCATCGGCCCTGCCCACGGCGACATGCCGCTCATTGCAATGGCGTATGCCTACGAGCAGGCGACTTTGCATCGGCGCACGCCCGCACTGCCATCGAGCATCACCCTGGCGCTGCGTTGACCATGAGATTCCTTTCGTTTTCTTTCGATAAACTATGCTTGCAAGCTTGCTGCTGAGTGCGGCCGTGGCCGCCACCCCGACTCCTTTTGATGCCGAACAACTGTCCGGCAGCTGGTCCGACAGCGTGAATACGAATAGTGTGTGCGAAGAAGCGCGGCACTTTACGCGCATGCAGTTGTCTGACGATCATCAGCGGCTGGCGATCTTCAACGACCGCACGTGGAAAAGCAAGCTGGGCGAAACCAACCGCTTTGCCGCGACGGTGGTGGCGGAAACGGAGCGCAGCCTGACGTTGCGCTATGACAATGAGACCCGCCTCAATGCCGCTGGCAAGCTGGTGGAATGGCAGTTGATCATCGTCGCGCCCGGCGTGTACCGCTGGCGCGAGACGGGCTGGCCGGAAGGCAAAGTCAACGGCGTGGTCGGCATCCGCTGTTCTCCCTGAGGCGCGCGCACAAGCATGCCATTCTGCTATGCTTCCGGCATTACACTATGCTTTTAGGAGATTGCATGTCTGTACGTTTGCTTTTACCCGTATTCCTGGGCGCCACCGTGGCGCTGGCCGCCGTGCCGGCACAAGCGCGTACACCCAGACTGTCGCTGATCGAGCAGGCGCAAAGCTGCGACGGCGGCCATACCTGTCCGTATTTCCCCGATGTCTACAAGGCGGACTACGCCTTTCGCAAGGCCTTCAATGAGGGCTTGAAAAAGGCGGGCCTGAAGCGGCAGCGCTGGGTGCCCGATGGCGTGGCCAGCCCGCTCAAGCCCGTCGAGATCGACGGCAAGGCACGCCTGCTGAGCAGCGTCTGCGAACCGCACAATTGCGGCCACCGCTATTCCATTTTGTACGACCCCGTCGCGCGCAGCATGACGGGCGTGTACATGGGCAGCGATGCCAAGGGCGGCTTGCGCACCGTGTATTTCGGCGAGCCCAGCATCGCCGAAGCCGACTTGCTGTACAAGAACTGATGCACGCGCCGCTACGCATTTCCAGCGAGCGCGGCGAGCTGGACGTGCCCATGATCCACCGCTACCTGAGCGAGCAGTCGTACTGGAAGCGCGGCGTGGCGATCGAAACGGTGCGCAAGGGGATCGCCAACGCGCTGTGTTTCGGCGGCTATGTGGATGGCCAGCAAGTGGCGTTCGCCAGGGTCATCACCGACTACACGGATTTTGCCTACCTGCGCGACGTGTTCGTGCTGCCGCCCTACCAGGGGCGCGGCTACGGCAGGCAGATGGTGGCCGCCGTACTTGGTGATGCGCGCTTGCGCGATGTTGCCTGGATGCTGGGCACCGATGACGCGCATGGCCTGTATGCGGGCTTTGGCTTTGCGCCGCTGGAGGCGCCGGAAAAGTACATGCGCCGCCCCGCGCCATGAGAATTATCAAAACAACCTTTAGGTGTCAAGAGAACTATTAGCATTATTATACGTAATAATGTTGCATTGATAATGACGTCGTGTCATTATGCGCGCTCTGCAGCGTGCGTTGCTGGTGCTGTGCTTTGCCGTCGCCCTTGGGCGGGGCAAAGGTGGTGAGCGGTCCGATTGGTCGTCCCTGGCACGTTTTCTCGTCACTTTAAAGGAATACATCATGAAACAATATGGCGCCGAATTTCTCGGCACGTTCTGGCTGGTACTGGGCGGTTGCGGCAGCGCCGTGCTGGCCGCCGCCTTTCCCGGCCTTGGCATCGGCTTTGCCGGCGTAGCGCTGGCGTTTGGCCTGACGGTGCTGACCATGGCTTACGCCATCGGCCACATCTCGGGCTGCCACCTGAATCCTGCCGTCTCGATCGGCCTGTGGGCCGGCGGCCGCTTTCCCGCCAGCCAGTTACTGCCTTACATCATCGCGCAAGTGCTGGGCGCCATCGTGGCTGGCGGCGTACTGTACGTAATCGCCAGCGGCCAGGCCGGTTTCGACGTCAGCAAGGGCTTTGCCTTGAACGGCTTTGGCGCCCATTCGCCGGGCGGTTATTCGATGCTGTCGGCGCTGGTCATTGAAATCGTGCTGACGATGTTCTTCCTGATCGTCATCCTGGGCGCCACCGACAAGCGCGCGCCGGCCGGCTTCGCCCCGCTGCCGATCGGCCTGGCGCTGACCCTGATCCACCTGATCAGCATCCCCGTCACCAATACTTCCGTCAACCCGGCCCGCAGCACGGGCGTGGCCCTGTACGTGGGCGATTGGGCGACGAGCCAGCTGTGGCTGTTCTGGCTGGCCCCTATCATCGGCGCCTTGCTCGGGGCGCTGGCCTACCGCCTGATCGCGGGCGAAAAAGAGTAGGCCGGCTTAGCCCGCAGGGCGTAAGCCGACAATGCCGGCAGCTTAGCTTGTCGGCTTACGCGCGGCTGCGCCTCGCTAAGCCGACCTACGACGCTGGTTTAGCGGCTGCCGGTGAGCAATCAAGTTGTAGGTCGGCTTAGCCCGCAGGGCGTAAGCCGACAATGCCCGGCAGCTTAGCTTGTCGGCTTACGCGCGGCTGCGCCGCGCTAAGCCGACCTACGCGGCGCGCCACTCGCTCAGGTAGTGCTGCGGCGTGCGGCCCAGGATGCGGCGGAACATGGCGCTGAAGGCGCTGGGGCTGGCGTAGCCCAGCGCATAGGCGATGGCGGCCACGCCTTCGCCCCGGTCCAGGCGGCAGAATGCCTCGGCCAGGTGGACTTGCTGCAGCCATTGGCGGTAGTGCAAGCCCGTTTCCTTCGGGAATAAGCGGATCAGGGTGCGCGCGCTGGCGCCCGCATCCTGGGCCCAGTCCTCGATGCTGCGCCGGCTGCCGGGCGCGTCCATGATGGCCGAGCACACGGCCACCAGGCGCCGGTCGCGGGGCCAGGGGATGGCGAGGGGCACGGTGTCGGCCGCCGCCAGTTCCGACAGGATCAAATGCGCCAGCCAGTCGCCGCGCCCCGCCAGCGCATATTCGATCGGTTCGGCCAGCAAGGCCAGGATCAGCTCGCGCAGCAGCCGGCTCACTTCCAGCACCTTGCAATCGGCGCCATACGGGGCCGCCACCTGCGCATCGATGTACACGGTGCGCATGCTCAGTTCGCTCAAGATATGGACTTCATGCACGACGCCCACGGGGATCAGCAGGGCGCGCCGGGGCGGCAAGATCCACACGCCATGTTCGGTGGAGACGCGCATCACGCCTTCCGTCGCATACAGCAGTTGCGCCCGCACGTGGCTGTGCGGCGCCGTGTAGTCGCCGGCTGCATATTGCCTGGACATGGCCGTCACGGGGCGCGGTACATGCTGGTAATCGTGCGAGCTGGTGCTGCGGCTGAACGGCACGCCATCGGGGTGGGTCTGGGC
>NZ_PDZN01000042.1:0-17932 GCF_002735765.1 Janthinobacterium sp. BJB304 | reverse complement strand
GCGCGAATAGCCCATTATGGTTCTTGCCCGAAAGCGGGCAATGCAGTTAGAGACCGAATATACGTGAGCAGTCGTACCTGAAAGTCAAAGACGGAATGTTTGCAAACGAGGAGGAGTCCATATACGGACAGTCGGCAATTGACCAATTAAGCTTTACTCAGAAAGTCAGCATGTCTCACCGTGATCCTTTTGATGTTATTTCATCCACCGTTGATCTGGATGATCCGGTAGAGCACGGTGATGCTCAACGCTTTATGGTTAACGCCCTGGCTCGGGTGATCGAATGTCTACCCGTTACCGCGCAGTCTTCTGTTTTGGCTGCTAAACGATATCTTGAGGGCGCGGCAACGGATAGCGAAGCCTTAGCTGTCAGGGTGAGGCTTTGGGAGACCATCCGAGGACGCGATATGTCGGATGACCCTGAGGTGTTGCGTATCAGAACCACGATTTGTGCGCTGCACGGCATGGACGCTGAAGCACCTTACGACAAGTTGGAGTACTTTCTGTTTTTTTGGGAGCGCAGCGGCTTAAGCATGGTCGAGCTAGCTGGAGCGATGTTCGACACATACGGCGTTGTTTATCACGACGTTTAATCGGCTGCGGTGTCATATGTCGAATGCGTCAGATCCATGTCTGCTTTGGGGCGTAACCTGGCAACGACGGCAACCGGCCAGAAGCTGCCCTTCAGATGCCCAACTTCCCTGGGCATACAAAATGGACTTTGTTCTTATCGCTTGGAGCTTATGAATTCGTCAATCGATAACTCGGCCTATGATAAACTATGTGAGAAAATCAGCGCTCTGACGGAGCAGCAAGAATCTCCCGAATTCAAGTCCGTTTTAGTTTAATTGGAAGAATATGACGAAGCAGGTTCGGTTGACGCGGCAGAATTTTTAGCGGAAATGCTTGCCTGCGAGGGCTGCTGTTATGACGCAGCTAAAGCATATAGATGGTATTTCGTTGCCTTACGCTGCCTCTGAAGGTGCAGAGTTAAGCTTATTACTATTATTTTTTTCGACCTTGCTTTAAAGATAATATTCTTATTTCACAAAATTAAGCATCAACACAGCCGCGATTTCCAGGGAGGCAAGATGGCAGCAAGCAGCGATATGATAGCTGAGGAGGAAGTTTTTTACGCGCAAGTGGAAAGTTATTTGGAACGCAAAGAATACCAACGGAAAGGCCGCTGCGTCCGCTTCTCCGCAGTCAACGCGAAAGATCGTGCAAATGAAGAAGGTTTGATCACGTGGACCATCGATCTAAGTTACTGGCGGTTTTGCGATCTGATAGAGGGGGGATGGATAACCGAATCTGTCCAGAAAAAAATCAACAAGCGCGACAAGTCCTGGTACGAACTGAAAGTAACCTGGGAGGGCGAGAAGGCTGACGGATATGCTTACCCAAGCTTCAGCGCGGCGTCGCCACGGTACTTCAGCCTGTTGAGCTGTACGCATGTCGTCGCGTCAACCTCACCGACCAAGCCCCTCCTTGGCACATCCGACCCGGTCGCTGATATCACTGCATTGGGGTTCGCCACCACCACCGCCAGCGGCATGGATTTCGGAACCGGTGCCGCGTGGACATTATGGACCTTCCACGTTGGTCAAGGAATGTGCTCTTTGCTCAGCGATGGCAAAGAACATGGGATTCTGCTGGATGCCGGCGCCGGGACACCAGTCAAACGACCCGACTATCTTAAGAAGTGCCCTGCGATGATTAATCAGCTGCGTGACAAGCTAAAGGGCCTAAAGCAGGTGGACATGGTGCTTTCCCACGCTGATCGAGACCATTGGAGTCTGGTTGCTTGGGACAGCGTTTTGCGTGATCAAATTCGTACCATCTACATTCCCCATGATGCGAAAGAGTTCACGTTAGCACTTAAAGATAAGGCCGTAAAATCTAAAGTGACCGAGCTAAGTAACGAATTCACTTACCAGCTATCGGATGGTGGAACCCTCAGGATACTGCGAAGCGATCCAAAATCTAAAGATGACAATAGCAACTGCCTAGTGGCGGTTTACGAATGCGGTAAGAAAGAACACTTGGTACTCCAATCGGGAGATTATGTCTATAAGGACATGGGGCAGGACACGAAAACCGCCATTCGCCAACTCAAGGACGGGCGTTATACAGCAATCGTTGTCCCCCACCACGGAGACGAAGCAAGTGCAAAAAACGTCTTCCCGCCACACACCGCCGACAAGTCGATCGCGTTTTTCTCCGCAGGAGATAATGATCAATACGGACATCCAACCGACGCATCGAAGGCCGCGCACGAGGCCGCTCACTTTAAGATTATTTCAGATAAGAATTGTCTCAGCATCATGGCAGTCCAACTCGCTCCGTAAATAAGCTGACCAGTGCTAGAGCCCTGGCGCTTTCCGGTAACGCTCGAAAGACGGCACAGCTCAGATTGAAACACGCTTTTATCAATACTTGTTGATGGTGTCTATCTCTGTTTTCGAATGGCTGCTTCGGGGCGGAAGCGGACGGTACCGTTGAATCGCCGCCAGTAGCTTAGACTTTCCTGATCCATGGTTCTTGAAGGATGAAAAACCGATGAATCGTGTTGAGGCTTAGGTGTCCTGCGAAGCACCGGGTGCGCGACCTCGTAGCTGCCTGATCCAACGACGAGAGCGGGTCTGGGTCTATCTCCCCTGCCCTGCAGAGACTCATGCCGCTCTCAAGCAAGAGCTGCCTGAGCTTCGGTGAAGTTCTCCATGCACGCTTCCGTGGCTAAACCTCAACGTCAATCCCGGGTTTCGCGGGGCGCGGCTCAATCGAATCGAGCTCTTTTTCTCATCATTCCATTCTGCAATGATGCATTTAAGTTAAAGTGTTCCGTTGATCGATTGAGTCCGCAGTTGCGGAGCAGACATTCGGCTATTCGGGCGCGTTCCTCAATTCGATTTTCATCTTGAGCCGCTCCCGACTCCTTCCAACCGCACCTGTATCAATTCCAGTAAAGCCCGAACCCGGGCAGTCACGGAATGCCGATGGCTGTACACGCCAAGCAATTGCAGCGGCGCAGGGCACAGGTCCAGCGGCACTTCCTGCAATCGGCCCGCGGCAATATCTTCCTGGCATGGATAGGCAGCCACTATCGCGAAGCCGATGCCTTGCCGCGCGCCCGCCAATGCCAGTTCGCCGCTGTTAACACGATAGCGGCTACGCACAGACACCTTCACGATTTCGCCTGTGGCGTCGAGAAACTGCCAGGGCTGGCCCTTTAACGCGCTCAAGGTGGTAATGCAAGGCAATGACCTAAGTTCGCGCACTTGCCGTGGTATTCCAGTTTTGGCTAGCAAGGCGGGCGCCGCAACCACGATGCTGGGCAGCGTAGCGAGTTCGCGGGTGATGAAGGTACTGTCATCCTGGCGCCCACGATGGAAGACGATGGACAGATCCATGTCTTCTCGGAGAGCTTCCAGACCGGTCAGGCGCGTGTCACATTCCAGTTCGATGCCGGGATGGAGGCTACAGAATTCGGCCAGGATAGGAGCTAGCAGCCTTGGCGCTTCGCCTGGCATGCACATCCTTAGGGGGCCACGAAGTTCACGCTGCACTGCGCCAAGCTCTTCCTCAGTGGAGAGTAAGGCGTCGAGCAAGGGTTTTGCGCGTTCGTAGAGTAGCCTGCCAGCTTCCGTCATGCGAAGGTGACGGGTGCTGCGTTCCAGCAAGCGGACGCCCAGCATGCGTTCCAGCGAGGCGACATGGCGGCTGACGTTAGAAGATGGCAGGGTCAGCAGGCGGGCCGCGCCGGCAAAGCTTTGTTCATCGACGACCGCCACGTAGACACGGACGGTATTCAGGTCGAGGGCATTGCGCATGATTATCCCGATTAAAGTATGAAAGCTGCCCATTTTCACATACTAGTGTTCCACAGTGGCGGAATCTAAGATGCCGTCTCGTCCGATGGATCGCCGCCGGCGGCGCATCGGGACGGATTGAATAGGAGAGCTTCAGCATGGAAATCGGAATACTTGGCGGCGGCATTGCAGGGTTGAGCGTGGCGCTTGCATTGAGCAAGCGGGGGTACAGTCCCCGGGTATATGAGCGCCGGACGGGGCCTGCGACGATGGGGGCTGGCGTTACGCTCTGGCCCAACGCCGGCTTTGTGCTAGAGGAACTCGGGCTGCTGCAAGACATAGCTGCAGTGGGAGGCCGGCCAGTGGCCATGCACCGTCAGGATGCCGCGGGCAATTCTTTGGGGGGCATCGATATTGCGCTGCTAGACCAGATTATGGGACATCCGACCCATACGATTTTGCGCCGGGACTTGCAGGCGGTACTGCTGGATCATGCGGCACAGGCCGGGATCCCGGTTGAATTCGGACATCGGGCGGTGGCGATCGACCTCGATGCTAGCGGTAAAGCCGTGGCGCGGTTCGAAAACGGGGTAAGCATTCGTCCGGATCTGCTTATCGGCGCCGATGGCCGCATGGACTCGGTGGCACGCCGGTTCGTCGCGGGGGACAACACGCCAGTTTATCAGGGCTTCGTGAACTGGGTGGGTGTGGCGCAGGGGGAGCGTGCATTAGTGGGCGATATCGCGATTCGGGATTATTGGGGCTCGGGTGATCGCTTCGGTTGCGTGGCGGTCCGGCCGGATTTGGTCTACTGGGCGGCGGCGCAGGCACGGCCATTGCCGGGGGCGGTGCCCGTAGCGGATATGCGTAAGGAGATTGAGGATCTGTTCGCGGGATGGCCGGAGCCTGTCACCCGCATCATTCAGGCGACACCGGCGCATGCCGTCCGACTGATCGCCGTGCACGACCTAGAGCCGCTGCACACGTGGAGCCGGGCGAATGTGCTGCTCGTGGGGGATGCGGCGCACGCGCCGTTGCCGACATCTGGCCAGGGCGCCTGTCAGGCGCTGGAAGACGCCTGGCATCTGGCTCGGTGTCTGGTTGGGACGGACGGCTGCCTCGATGAAGCCTTGCTGCGCTTCGCGGAGCTCCGCGGGCCGAAGACCGCGAAGCTGGCCGAGCAGGGTCGCGTTTTCGCGCGCGGGCTGTTTGCCACTGATCCTGAAACCTGCCGCATTCGCAATGAACGCGCCAAGGCGTCCGATCCCTTGCGTGACGTGTATGCCTTGGCAGCAGGATGGGCACAGGGTTTGCCGATGGCCGGCTGCACGGACGGCACGCCGGTGGACAGCGTTGGCTCCGGCAGTCTGTACCGCCTCTGAAAGACTGTGCCAATGTAGACACCGCATGGCGTCTCCGGCCGCGAGACGCCTCACTACTGAGCGAACCGGGCATTTTTGGACTGAATCGTCATCAGTAGCTTAGGCTCTCCCGATCCATGGTTCTTGAAAGATGAAAACCGATGGATCGTGTTGAGGCCTGGGTATTCTGCCAGGCGCTTGGCGTGCGATCTCGTTGTGGCCCGATCCAACGACGAGATCGGTTCTGAGCTGTCTATCCCCCCTGCCCTGCTGAGACTCATGCCGCGTGCTAGCAAAGCAGGCCATCCCTAGTCATAACTACGGGCGAAGGATGGCATAGCTGACCGAAGCAACAGCAGAGCGCCTGCTTCTGAGCGCTACCTCGGCACAGTTGGCTACGATAAACTAGCCGGTCATCTGCTTCGTGCGCTCGGCCAGATCGGGGACTTTGCGCGCTGGAGGTGGACTTGCCACCACGGCCGGCGCGGCCTGGCACGTCATGGCATCACGCCAAAACGATGGTCGGCGTCCGGTCGCGTCGCCGGATGATCGGCTCTTCAGCGCGCACGTCGACCTTGCCTAGCATTTCGGTGATTGCGAGTAGCAAGCGTCGTGGAGTCATTCACCTCATTCCCTGCGGTTGGCGCATCACAGGCAACTTTACTGGCCGCTAAGCTTCGTAGACTATCCTGTAGAGATTGCCTTTGCGTTGGATGTGCGCGAAGCCGAGTTCGCCAAGGTGCATGCCGGCGATGAGGATGTTGTCCGAGCTGACCACATCCAGCAGTTTTGAACGTGTTTTGGCCGAAAGCAGCGGATCTTGGTCGAATGCAATGGATACGTGGGGACGCGCAATCTGGATTTGAGGGAAATGAACAATATCCCCCCAGATCAACAGGCTACGATCAGCGGATTCGATGCGATAACCAGAATGCCCTGCGGTATGCCCCAGTAGGGGCATGGCACTAATACCTGGGAGAACTTCATTATCGGTAAACAGGCGCATTTTCTCCCTATACTGGTCAAACACCTTCCGAACAAACAGAAAGTTTCCGCGAGCACGCTCACTGGCTCGGCTGAGATTACTATCGTCTTCCCAGAAAGAAACCTCATGCTGGTGGATCACTAACTCCGCATCGGGAAAAGCTGCTTCTCCTGACGAATCAAGCAGCCCCCCGACGTGATCGGGATGTGCATGTGTCAGAAGAATCGTGTCGATGTCGGAGGGTTGTACACCAGCAAGTGCAAGATTAACTTTTAGCTTGCCGCCCCATTGCTTGAATCCCCCTGCACCTGCATCAATCAAAATTGTGCGGCCCCGGCCGCGAACCAAATAGCAATTGATATGAATGGAAGACGGGTCCTTCACACCTGCGTCTTGCTGCAACTTTGACGCATCCAACAAATCGATATTGGAGAGTAAATCGAGACTGGCAGAAAGGTATCCGTCACTGATGGCCGTGATCGAAAACTCTCCAATCTGTTGGCTTGGAAATTGTATGTGATCCATTGGCGAATTCCTCACTAATATTCAGTTGCGTGCATGAATGGCCGGGGCCGCGTAGCCAAAGCAACGGATGCGTGCAGTAAGGCCGGTATTTCCTTTGATGATGCCATCCAGTTTTTCCATAAAGAAATCCATGACGGGTTTCGTCCTAAACGGTTCAAGGCGGTATTTGATTTCTGCATATGCCTGATGATTCCCCCGGCCATGACGGACACCAACATAGATGATGTGTACGTTCGCCAGCGCAGCTTGAAGCATCCCTGTGCAAAGTTGGGTGCATTGATCGGTGAGTTCCGCCAGATTTCCATCTGACGGCATCTTTTTGCTTGGTATGAAAATCGTAACGTTGGGCATGTGGCTCTACCGCGAGAGTTGGAGAGCGATGTCACTGCCATTCGTCAATTGGCCGGTCATAGGCGCATACAGATGGACGCCCTTCGGAAGAGATTCCATGTGGAGGTCAATGGTGCCCCCCATCTTCGCCATCCATCGATGTTCAGGGAACCTTTCCAATGCGACAGCTTGCATCCGATAAGGAATGAGGCCCATTTCGATGAGCGGCTCCGAGCCGACTGTACTCGTCACCAGATGTTCGTCTTGACCGATGGCAGGTGCGCGGTCAAGGCCGCCATAGATATTGCGGTGCCAGTCGCTGATGTGCTGCTGCCAGCGCGCGAAATTGCCACCGCCTTTCCGGCGATACTCATCCCCATGAAGTACATCGAGATCGTCGATCGTATGCATGGCGAGGTAGACAGGGCATCCGGCACTCAAGGCCTTGAAGCGCTGCGAGGTATGGAACCCGCTCACTGAAATGAGCGCGGGCAGTTTTTCCAGACTGTAGAAATGATTCCACTCTGCTTCACTGGCTGGATCGGCAAAGCTGCATTCGACTGTATAAATCATAAGATCATTCGTGACCGGAAGCGTTGCGCGCCGGAGTTCCTTGTTGATGTTCAGTCATTATGCGACCTGAATCTCGCCATATAAATCGATTTTTTGGTATGCTTCCATGATTAAGAATCAAGGTGAGCCAATGCCTTGCTCTGTATCAGGAACTCTCATGCGCAGGAAGATCCCCAGCAACGCTGCACTGATGGCATTCGAGGCCGCCGCCCGCCATGGCAGTTTCGCCCGAGCGGCGGCGGAGTTGTCACTGACGGAAGGGGCCATCAGCCGTCAGATTGGCCGACTGGAAGCCTTTCTCGGCGTTATGTTGTTTGAGCGAGTCGGAAATCGCGTCCGGCTGTTGCCCAACGGGGAGCGCTATGCGGCGCAAGTGCGCGAGTCGCTCGACCGGCTGGAGCGAGACAGCCAGTACCTGATGGGACAGCCAGTCGATGGTGCAAGCCTCGACATTGCCGTCATCCCGACTTTCGCGATGCGGTGGCTCATTCCTCGCTTGTCACAATTCCAGCAGAAACATCCGAACATCACTGTGCATCTTGCCGAACGCATGGAACCCTTCGTCCTTGCCGGCAGCGGGTTCGATGCTGCAATCCATTTCGAGCATCCGGCCTGGACGGGAATGAGGACTCACCACCTTTTGGATGAGGTGTTGGTTCCGATTTGCCATCCAGAAATTCTGACAGGAGACGAAGGCACAACCGTACTGGATAACCTACCGCGCCTGCACCGGCGACAGAACCCCGAAGCTTGGCAACGCTACTCCCAAGAAACTGGAATCCCTCTGACCAATCCAGCGATTGGTGCACGCTACGATCTTCATGCGATGTTGATCGAAGCAGCGTTGGCTGGCCTCGGTGTTGCGTTAGTACCGCGCCTCTACGTTGAAACCGAACTTGCTCAAGGACGGTTGGTCGCTCCATGGCCAGAGGGAAAAATAATTTCCAAAACCTTCTGTCTCGTCCTTCCTGAGTCGATCGGATTAAGCGGGGAGCCAATAAAAGCGTTTGCTCAATGGATACTAGACGAAGCCAAGAAACCATCGTCGACGCGACATTGATCGCAGCACCGTCGTCGACCAGGAACAATGATGCCAAGCGTGATCCTGGTAATCGGGCTGTCACACGTCCACGCGCCACAAGTGCCGGCAGTCGCGGCTGGCCTAAATATCGCAGGCTTCAACGGCGGCATTGCACTAGGTTCGCTGCTGGGAGGCGCCAGCCTGGAAGCGATGGGTCTGACGGGTACGGCGTGGGTCGGCGCTATTGCGGTGGGTCTGGGTATCGTCTGGATGCTTTGGCAGATGCGAAAGGCATCCGCATATCGCGTCGAATTGTCGGGGTAACCTCGCAGCCTGTCGTCTTTTGTGAAGTCTTCTGTGCGCACTACGGCCGGAGATGTAACCTTTGCGCGCTACATCTGGCAGGTTGTGAAGAGAAAGTTGCCAAGTCTGCTTTGAGGTTGAGTATTCCGGTAGCCTGATTGCGGTGCGCAGATTGCCCCGCTCCCGCTGAGTTGCTTGGTTCGTTACATTGGTGGCGAAACTGCCGGCCGAAATTGCCGCGGCGTCACTCCTGTGACCTTGCGCATCAGGCGCCGAAGTGCGCTCGTATCGACATAGCCCACGCGTTCAGCCACCTGCTCGACCGTCAACTTGCTCGTTTCGAGCAGCATGCGTGCCTTGTTGAGCCGTACGCTCTGCAGTAAAGCCGACGTACTGCGCCCCGTGGCGGCTCGTACGTGCCGAGAGAGCGTGCGCTCGGACATGCAAAATTCCGCCGCCAACGCTGCAACGCCGGGCGGATTGGGCAACGCGGACTCGAAACGCGCCACCAGCTTCGCGATCAGTGCATTGCCATTGGCGAGCATGGCGGGAACGATGAATTGTGCCTGGGATTGTCTGCCATCAATCAACAGCGCGCGCGATACGGCGTCGGCGAGCGCCGGGCTGAATTGCGTGCTCAACAGGTGCAGCATCAAATCGGTCTGGGCGAGCGCCGCTCCGGCGGTCACGAGTGTTCCATCGCGTATCACCATGCGGTCGGCATCGACCGCGCAGCGCGGCTCCATCTGCTGCAATAGCGGCGCCAGCCACCATGTGGTGGTGGCCCGTCGTCCCGCCAGGAGACCTGCTGATTGCAGCAGAAAAACGGCCGAGCACGACGCTGCCACGGTACCGCCTGCTTGCGCATGCGCTTGCAAGGCCTGCATGGCGCGCAACGCATCGGGCTGCGCCAGGCGCTCCTTGATGGCGGGCGGACTCTCCAGGCCGAGGCCGGGAATGACCCAGGTAGAACCATCCGGACGAGCGGTTTTCGGCAGAATCTTAGCGTCAATGGTCATGCCGTGGCTAAGCTGGACAGTGCCCTGCGTGGTGACCACGCGCCATCGCGGTGTGGCGCAAGCAGCCGTCGCCGCTAACGACGCTGCGGCCGATAAAATATCGAGGGTCAGCGCGACACTTGACGCAAAGGCGCCTGGCAAGACCAGAACCGTGAAATCATTCATTGGCTGAAGAAGCTCGAAATATGTCAAAACAGACACTGTGATTCTGCGTCAATCGGCGTTGTAATACAAGCTCCGATTCACTCACAGAAAAGCTGACCGTGCCTAACATTCTCGTCAAGATACCAAAGGGTGCATTTCCCACTGAACACCGCGCCGTCCTCGTACAAAAGCTCAACGATGCTGCAGCGATCGCGGAGCAAATTCCCGACGACCCGCGGAAACGGTCGATGTGCTGGGTGATCATCGACGAAGTGGAGCCTGGCGCGTGGACCTGCGGCGCAAGCGACATGAGCGCAAAATTGCTGCCCTGCCTTGCCGTAATTTACGTTCCAGCTGGCGTCCTGGACGATGCGTCCCAGGCCATGTATGTCGATTTGGTCCACGCGGCGTTCAAGCAGTCTCTGCCAGCGACCGAGAAACGGCAGTTGGCGACATCCGTCATACTACATAATGTCGTCGACGGCACCTGGGGCGTCAACGACACCATATGGCGACTGCCCAACTTCGCACAGGCAGCAGGCTATGCGCATCTTCAAGAGTTGGTTTCTCTCACCTGACCCGCTCAGCGCCTACCCTGACTGCACCTGCGCCAACCTGCCGCCACAAGCCATAGCCTGCAGCAGATATCTGCCACAGCACGAATGGCATAAGGCCGCATATCTGCCAGAAATGACATACTACACACCCTATTCATCACGGTTCAATCAGATGCTTCTTCTTTCCTTTTCTGGTAGCTTACGCACAGCGTCGTCCAATACGCACACACTCATTGCGGCTGGCCTGCTGGCGCCGCCAGGTGTTGTAATCGAACATTACGATGCGATTGGCGAGTTACCTCACTTTACTCCGGACCTCGATGCCAACCTTCCGCAGAGCATCGTCGACTTGCGCAGCCGCGTAGGTAAGGCGGACGGCCTCCTGATTGCCTGCCCCGAATACGCGCGCGGGATACCAGGATCTTTCAAGAACATGCTCGATTGGCTCGTAGGCAGCCCGGATTTCCCGGGAAAGCCCATCGCACTGTTCAATACCTCGCCCAGAGCATCCGCTGCGCAAGCCGCCTTGAAACTGGTCCTGGAAACGATGTCGGCAACGATCATCCACGATGCTTGTGCGACGCTTCACTTGCTGGGCAAGCAGACCGATCCAGCTACCATCGCGAATGATCCCGTTTGCGGGGAAACACTGCGGCATGCGATTCATGCACTCGTAGAACATCTCCAGGTCGAGGCGGCGCCAACTTATTCTCCACGGGGTGAATCGCCACCAGCAACTTAGACTCTCCTCATCCATGGTTCTCGGACGATGAACAACCGATGGATGGTATTAGGAGCCTGAGCGTGCTGCCAAACTCCTAGTGCGCGATCTCATAGCTGCCTGCTCCAACGCCGAGATCGGTCTGACCTGTCGATCTCCCCTGCCCTGCAGCGACTCATGCCGCGCGCCAGCAAAAGCAGGCCTTCCCTGGCTATAGCTGCCGGCGAAGGATGGTTTATCCGATCGAGGCAGCAGCAGAACGCCTGCTTTTGCGCGCTATAGCGGCACAGTTGGCTACGATAAACTAGCCCGTCATCTGCTTCGTGCGCTCGGCCAGATTGGGGACTTTGCGCGCTGGCGGTGGACTTGCCACCACGGCCGGCGCGACATGGCACCTGACGGTATCACGCCAAAACAGAAGCTTGCCTTGGCCGCTTAACCTCTGCTTTTAGAGCGCTCTAAAAAGGGGGGATTACCCCGTCAACTGGTTACATGACGGCAGAGGAAGCACAACGGGACATCAGCCATTACCTGCTGCACCGGTATAACTGGATACGGCCACATCAGTTCAATCACGGATTGGCACCGGCCGTCGCCGAAGAAAAATTTAACGTAGTGTCCGGGATGGTTTGACCACTACACTGCCAACCACCTGATGAATTTAATTGAAACTCCCTAGCCCTAAACACTTTATCGTTTCAGCCTCCCATGCCTCAAGCTGAGCCTTGGCCAGCTTCGGACTCTCCAATAACATTGCACTCAAATCTTCAGCTCTCTCGCGCATCGCACGCTGCCATCCGACGTGAGAATCCAGCTGTGACACTAACTTTTCCAATTCGATAATAGCTCGCGCCACATCGCCATCCCGCGCCCAAGCATACGCAATTGCCTGCTGTACATACGGATCACCGGGTGCTTGAAACTGCTCTGCAGCTTTCGCTAAGTCCTTCGGCGATTCAAGACTAAACAAAAAGGGCTTTGCATCTCGCTCCACTGTGGCTTCAAGGTCAGTCACCATATTTGGCATATCAGTGCTCCAACGGTCACCACCATTAGGTACGCGAAGCCGCCGGCCCAGATTAAAACTCACGTGGGTCGCAGGAACAAAAAGGGGCAAAAAGAATACCCAAACATAAAAAGACTTTGTATCGAAGCTTGATCCCTCGAAATAAATTCCTCGTACTGCAAGCTCCATCGGCAACCGTACTGCCATCGGCCCTTTTGCTACAAATCCTGGCATTGAGGGAAGCATTTGCTTCGACAAAGCCGAAAAATCCTTAGACTTCATGGACGAATCTCCATAACCGGAACAGCGTTGCCGCCCGGAAGATGTGATTGAATCTGTTGAATACGAGCGGGTGTTAAAGTCGCACTACCCGTTTTAAGATCGTAGACAGCGTTTGGCGAATTAACTGGGCCATTTACAACATCGAGCCTTACTGACCCTTTAGTACCATAAGGAACAATTTGACCATTCAAGTAAGAAACCCCCGTATGTACGTCATTTTTTCCTAATGCATTTACTTCCCGCTCAAAAGCAGAATGTACTTTAGTCCCATAGACTGGCCCGCGACCGGGGCCAACTGATTGCGCTGCTCGTTGAGCTGCAGCCGTCAAATCATCTGTAAGCGAAGTCGCAGCAGCTGCCGCCCCTTTCGCCTCCAATCCAGCAATACCCCTACCAGATGGAACACCTTCAGCCATTCCTTGCACTTCAGACCCGAGTCCAATAAGTGCCAACATTGCCCGCCCGAGTTTGGTGCCAATTAACCAGCCACCACCGAGAGGGGCAGTGCCCGCTGCAGCACAAGCTCCTTCGTGACCTACACAGGCCGCCCCCTGAGCAACGGCAGGGTTTGGACTCGATAGCATTGCGTCGCGAACTATGCCATTGTTTGCCGAATCAGCGTAGCCCACCGCGTCCTGTCGTACCGCAACGGTGCAACCCCAGCATCCATGCGGCTTTCCGCGCCATGCGCGGGGTGCGTTATCCAGGTAAAAGAGCGAGACCCCCTAATGTGGGTTTTGGCGCTGCTAAGTGACGGTTTAATAACTTAGCGGAAATTTAGTCGGTGCAGCAGCAACGAACCCATGGCCAGGTAGATCATATTTTCCGAAACATCAATGCGCTGCTCGTAGTCGCGCACCAGGCGCCGGTAACGCATCAGCCATGCAAACGTTCGCTCGACCACCCAGCGCCTGGGCTGAACAGCGAAACCTTGCTGCCCTTGCAGGCGCCGCACGACCTCCACCGTGAAGTCAAGAAACACAGCCTTGTCCATCAACTGTTTGCGGTCATATGCCGCATCCCCAAACAGATGCTTCACCCATGGCCAGCGTTTAATCAGGCCGTCGAGCACCATCTGAGCACCAGTGGAGTCGGCGATATCGGCCGGCGTCAGGTTCATCGCCAGCAAGCGACCGTCCGTGTCGACCGCGATATGGCGTTTGCGCCCGCTGAGTTTCTTGTGGGCGTCATAGCCTCTCGTTCGTGCCCCTGGCGCTTTCACGCTCTGGCTATCGACAACACCAGCACTCGGCAGCACCTCCCGTTCATTGCACATACGATCGAGCATCAGCGCCAAGTCATGAATGGTACGAAACAGCATGCGCCGCATCAGCCGCCGAAACCAGTAATAAACCGTCTGATACGGCGGGAAATCATTGGGCAGCATGCGCCACTCGAATCCGGACCGTACCATGTAACGCAGCGCATTGATCACCGTGCGCAAATCTGTCTTGCGAGGTCTTCCCGTCTTCGCTTGCCTTGGCAGCAGCGGTGCGATCAGACGCCACTCTTCATCTTTCACATCTGTGGGATAGCCACGTTTGAGTGCCGTCCTCACCTGCTGATGCCGGCTTCGATTCTCTTGCGTCCACATCGTCAATCACTCCAAAACATCAAAGATGCTTTGACCTGAAAGTTGCTATGAAGTTTTTAAACCGTCACTAAAAAGCGTATCAAATCACGGTTTCTAGTCGGTTCTGCAAATTAGTGAAATTTGGCGAAAAAATCTGCAACCGCCTGCAATAAGGTGAAATTCTCTGAAAGAGAGTGAAATTTGTTGCAATAATTTGATATTTACAGGCGGTAGCCGTTTGGTAGGTGCTGGAGATGCCGTTTACCACAAACCTACATACAGAACAACTCGCGCCCGAATGCTTGTTGGTTCTGACCACGGCCCCCGAGCCGTGTCCAACTTGTATGCGTTCGTCAGAACTGATCCTAGCTCCCTGCGGACGTGTTTAACTCGATACTCAATCGCCAGGCTATGTCATCGCCCGACAGTTGAAAATATTGAATTAGGATTGCCTCGCTAAATAACAGGTCGCAACCAATGTCAACGTACAACGCCGTCAATTTCTGAGGATTATTGTCATGTTTCATTATCAAAACAGGCCCCAGCCCATCAATATTCAGATGAGCACCATCAAACCAGTCCAAATCATCCCTGTCTCTAAACGTGGAGCCCCCAAACTTACTTACTAAATACTCAGGGGATCGCTGTGTAGCGAGCACTGGTTTACAGTCACCACTAGGCCAATCAAAAAATGTCTCATGTTCCATGCTTTAGCATCCAATCCTAACTATGCTGCAAGATATCACAGCCTGCCCGTTTCGCTCCACCACACCCGGCCGCGGCG
This sequence comes from Janthinobacterium sp. BJB304, assembly GCF_002735765.1. Taxonomy (NCBI): domain Bacteria; kingdom Pseudomonadati; phylum Pseudomonadota; class Betaproteobacteria; order Burkholderiales; family Oxalobacteraceae; genus Janthinobacterium; species Janthinobacterium sp. BJB304. The sequence continues at coordinate 2,939 of NZ_PDZN01000042.1, read as the reverse complement.
CCATCCAAACAGGTTGTCCCGGGACATGCCCCACATCTGGCTTCACGTTCGTATAAAACTCAAAGCCTTGCCGACCTTGTGGCAACGGTCCATCATAGGCTTTTACTTTTGCCCAAGGTGATGGCATATAGTTTCTCGCCGGATTACCAATTAATTCACCTGACTCTTGAATTGCTTTAATTTCTGAAGGTGAATCACCAAGTCGATGATATGGCCCAAACCTCTCCACCTCTTTCACTTTAGGGAGTAGATTGGCTTGTAAGCCTTCAGAAAGCGCCCCCGCCTCCTTTGCTGACAAAGCTGTTTGTGTGACGGCACGACCACCCTGACCTATACCAAAGGTAATAGCAGTCATCACCTGCTCACCGACCATCAGCCCTGTGTGTAATAACGCTCCCCCATAATTTCCATTCGCAAAATCAGTCCGAGCATCATCCCACTGCACTTGCCCTGGAATTGCCACCCTCATGATTTCATTGCTTCTCACTACATTGTTTGCCGAACTTAATCCAAATCACGGTTTAGCATTCGGTTAGCCACCTCACTCCAGTCAACATCGCTACCGAACAGGAATTCCAGAAATACACTGACAGAAGTTCTCTGAAGAATTTCACCAATAGCGGATTCCATGAAAACAGCAACATCCACTGCGGCGTAATCCGCACTATTCTTTATCCCCAATGCAGGGTAGGTACCAAGGTATTCGACCTTGATCACTTCGAGAGATAGCTTAGGAAATTTCGCCAGGAGAAGAGGCTTGAGTTCTTCAACAAGCCACATTAAAAATCCCACCAATGCAGCCTGATTGTTAACTACCCCAAGCCAATCGCCCAAAACCTCAGGCTCATAAATCTCGTAACCTTCATTGCTCATATCAGTTCCCCGGAACGTACTTCGGTTTGATACCCTGCTGGTTCAAGTATTGCAGTTCGCGCGCAGTAAAATAGCCGTTGGGACTACCCGGCACATAACCTCCTCTAACGGATGGAAGACTGGAAGGGTTTGTAAGAATAATAAAGCTGTCACCCCTATCAATTCGGTCCTGTAACCACTTTCTGTTTTCAGTCCACGTTACAGGCTTTTCACCTGGTCCAGGTAGGCGGCCAGACTTAGCCCAGCTATCAGTTCCGGACTCATTGGCAACTCGCTGCAGATCTTCCATACGGCCAATAGCGGTAACTCCTTTTGCTTCCCCGGCCACAGTCTTCTCGAGAGCACGAGCTGACCGCAACTCAGAGCCAAGTGGACCTAACAGTTCAGTGGCCGCTAGTATTGCGGCTGTACCGTAATTTCCCATACCCGCTTCAGCCCCTACCTCGGGCAATGATGAGCCCGGCAGTAGGTTGATGCCAAAACCAACAACATTTCGAACATAGCGGCCAACTTGCTCAGCGCCAGTTTCGGACCACATCACGCTTAGATTATCGCCGGTATAACCATCCTTCAGTTGGGTGAAAATCCCCCCCTAGGTGAGGTGTTTGCCGAACCTTTGCTTTCCCCTTCCGAACGAGTACCCGCGTTTGCCAAAGCCGGTCTGCCCGCAGCACTATTTATACCATCTTTAATGGCATTGGCGTCCGAGAATGACAGGTTCCCAGTGTCCACCAAGCCATCAATATAGGATGCATCTTTTTTGTAGATATTCGATCCGGTGGTATATCCTTCAAACCGGAATCCCGTAGGATCAGTCAAGTTGGTCGGATTATTCAGCACATAACTATAACGGTTATAGTTCTGTCCATTCATAGGATCCTGGATCACCGGATCAGCTGACATAAACTTGCCCAGCAACGGATCGTACACGCGCCCATTCATGTGCACCAGATCCAACGGGTCCAGCATCTCGTGTCCGGTGAAGCCGCGATTGTCAATCTTGCCATCGATACTGTCATCGACACTGACATGATCGGCCACACTGCGCCGCTTGCCCCAGGCATCGTACTCAAGTCTACCGTCCACACGGATCGCGCCGTCTTCGCCCGTGTAAGCAATCAAGCTACCAAGACGATCGACGTGCGACCAGTGTAGTTTCGTCACGCCCGCTTCGTCAACTTCCATGCCGACGCCACCTGGCCAATAGGTTTTTACCTTGACGCCACCACTCGCACTCGGTTCCACCTCCTGCACACCTGCATAGATAACGTTGCCCTCGCCACGCAGCTGGCGCAAGCGCTGGTGCTCGGGACCATAGTAGAAGGTGGCGTTTGCCGCCCCCTTCGTGATGGTCAACGGCATGTCAAAACTGGTCCATGTCACCGTCTTGCCGGCAGCACTCACCAAGTTGCCATTGTTGTCGTAACCGAAGGTTCCTGAAATTCCGCTCACGCTTTGGACCGCATGCGGCCGCACAGCATTGGCGCCTGCCGGATACATGTAGGTACCAACGCCTGTCTTACTCAAGATGTTGCCTGCCGCATCATAGGTAAACTGCTGCGCCGCTTTGCCCAGCACCTGGCTGCTGGACAGGCGGTTCAAGCCATCATATTCAAAGCTTTCCTGGAAACCGCCTACATCCCAATACTGGCTGCGTTCTTTAACGTTGCCAAGCACATCGTAAAGATAATTCTCTTGAAGTCGGGCAGCCCCACTGGCCAACGTCACCGCACCATGTTCCAGCCTGCCAGTGTAGGCGTTATAGCTTTGCGACTGAAGCAAACCGTTGCCCAGTGCTGATTTCACCGCGCGGTTAGACGCATCTTGCTGCGTCGCCTGCCACAACACCAATGGGCCACGCTCCAGGCGCGCCAAATAACCATAGTTATTGAAGCGCGTCGAGAACACCTTGGCCGTGTCATTGCCGCGCTGATACCGCCACAGCTCAGATGGCAAGTCCAGTCTAGTTACCGTGCATTACACGGGGAGTTTAAAGGGGAACACAGGCGCAACGGATCGTGCATGGTCCGGACGAGCCGCCTTCGCGTGACATAATCCGTGCCGCT